>NZ_JBHWUW010000066.1:0-41034 GCF_042737245.1 Streptomyces sp. NPDC060002 | reverse complement strand
GTCTCCGTGAGACCGCCCCCGCACGGCCCAAGTCCCGCTACACTCCCGCCACCCGGCGAAAAGACCAGGTCAGACAGCGAAATCCTGCTGGAGTATTAGGCAGCGGGTCCCGTGCTCCGCTTGGGCGCGAGTACCTAGATCGTCCTGAGTAGCCCGTAGTCGAGATGCTCGGACCGCCCGCAGCATCGTCGGGGTCGGTCGGGGCGCGCTCACCGGCGGCTACCCGATCCAGACGACATCGAGGACGGACAGGCGCCGGGTGAGGCGGTTGATCACGTAGACGACGGACAGCTGTCCGATGGAGGCGGCGCGGACGTCCTCGCCTTCCGGGTCCCCGGCATTCCACTGGGGCCAGCCCCACGGGGAACGTACGGCGATGTCCAGGACGTCGCGGACCATCTCCTTGGCGGACGCGGGGAGCTCGGTGAGCACCTTTGCCGCCTGCGGGGACAGGCGTACCGTCCACCGCTGACCGTTCACCGGCGGGTGCCGAGGACGTCGTCCAGGTCCACGAAGCCGGACTCGTCGCGGCCGGAGTCCATGTAGGCGTCGACGGCCGGGGCCGCGGCGACACGCAGCTGCCAGGTCCGCACGACGTCGTGCAGCGGGGTGAGGCTGTAGCTGTGGCGGGAGTCCTCCAGGGCCTTCGCCCAGTCCCGCTCGAAGGACGGCACCCACGTGTCGGCGCGGCGGTCGGCGCGCAGCTGCGCGAGCAGCTTCGCGGCGGCGGCCGGGGCCGGCGGGGCGGGGGCTTGTTCGGGCTGCGCGCTCATCGGCACCTCCTGGCAGGTCCTCCCGCCACGGTACGCGCGACGCGAAGCCGTAAAGGCAGGGATGGCGCGACTGAGCCCTGCAGTTGGAGAGCTGAGTGTCGGATGTTCGGCTCAGAGGGACGTGACACTGCTCAATCGGCTGTACCCAGGCGGGCCGCGAGGGCCTCCCACAGGATCGGGCCGTCGAAGGTGCAGCTGGAGTGTGCGCGGCTTCGCTGCCATGGGGTGCCGTCCATCCACGACTCCAGCCACTCGGCCAGGCTCTCGGACTCCACGAGCCAGGTGTCATCCGCCCCGGCTGCGCCGGGGGAATAGTGCAAGACCAGTTCCTGCGGGCTGGTGCAGTCCACAGCGGCGTACTGCCCGGATCCCCAGTGAAGAACCGGCAGCACGCCACGCGGCCACCATGGCCGCCCGCCAGACCGAGAGCTGATGCGTGCCGGATAGCCGTCGACGGCTCCGAACCCGACGTGGAAGAGCGGCAGCAGCCCGTGCCCCGGCCCGAATCCTCCGTCCGCGATCTCTCCGTACAGGCGGCGAAGCAGCCCGGGCAGAGGCAGCCCGAAAACCTCGGCGGCACGCTCCATCGCCCTGTCCGTGACCGTCAGTGCAAGCCCACCGTGCGCAGTGTGCTCCGCCCATGCGACAAGACGCCGGAGCAGGTCGTCCTCATCAGCAGGTCGGGGTAGCTCAGGCATACGGAACATCATTTCCGGCCTCTCGGCCTCAGTCCAGGGATTTCCGCCTCACCGCTGTCATCGACAGGCAGCGCTCAGACGTCATCCGCTTTTCGATCACGGGGCTGGCCTGGTCGAACAGGGTTCCTGATCGGGTGATCGCGTGAGGGCCGATGCATGGCAGCAGGGCCTCTTGGTAGTTCGGGGGTGCGATCCCAACCGAGTACCAGGAGGCCCTGTTGCCGCAGTCTTTCGCGTCCGCGTGTGTGGAGTCCAACTCGCTGCCACCGTCGTGTGACTGCCTCGCGCACAGGTTCGGCAACGCGGCGGACGGGCCGGACCGCACCCCGAGTTATGTCTCCGCCATGACGGAGGCGGAGTGGCGGGTGGTGCGGCCGTTGCTGCCTGTTCCGGCCTGGCTGGAGGGACGGGGCGGGCGGCCGGAGGGCTATTGCCACCGTGTGATGCTCGACGCCGTGCGCTATGTGACCGACAACGGCGTGAAGTGGGCCAACCTGCCCGCGGACTTCCCGCCGTATCGGCGTGTGCATGCCTTCGCCCGCCGTTGGCAGGTCACGGGGCTGCTCGCTGAATTCCACGACCGGCTGCGCGACCGCGTCCGGGAGAAGGAGGGCCGGACGCAGGATCCGACGGCTGCGATCGTGGACTCGCAGTCGGTGCGGGCGGCGGTGAACATCCCCCGCTCGACGTCCGGCTGGGACGGCGGGAAGAAGGTGGGCGGGCGCAAGCGGCACCTGGTGGTGGACTGCCTCGGCCTGGTCCTGGCCGTCGCGGTGAGTGCGGCGAGCGTCCAGGACCGCGACGCCGCCGTCCCGCTGCTCGAGCGGCTGCGACGGCAGTACTTCTCCATCCGACTGGTGTGGGCGGGCGGCGGCTATGCCGGCCGGCTCGTCGACTGGGCCCAGGAGGAATGCCGCCTCACCCTTCAGATCGTCAAACGCACTGACGGCACACCGGGGTTCGTGGTGCTGCCGAGACGGTGGGTGGTGGAGAGGACGCTGAGCTGGCTGATGCGCTCACGTCGCCTGGTGCGCGACTACGAGACCCTGCCGGTCATGCACGAAGCCATGGTGCTGTGGTCGATGACCATGCTCATGAGCGGTCGCCTGGCCGGACGCCGGCCGGCCGGATTCAGACGGTCGCCACCGCGAGCGCGGTGAACACTCCCGGCCGCACCTGGAGTGCCCACCCTCGCTCCACCAGGCGTTTCGCCTTCGATCGCAGTCCTTCGACCTTCGCCGGGACGGCCTCCAGTCCCAGCGCGACGGCCAGCTGCTGGCAGCGCATGCCCTCCCGGCCCGCGTCCGACTCCAGCACCGACAAGATCCGCTGGTAGTCCGGCGCGAGGGCCTGCGCCGCCATGCCCGTCTCCCGCCGGGGCACCGTCGAGCCCGCCACCGCGCTTCCCGTCGGCTCCGTGACCACCGAAGGCGGCCCGGCCAGCACCTCGGTCACCGTCATCCGGGCATCCACCAGCCGCTGAAGCCCGCGTTCGGCCTCACCGAGCGCGGCCTGCACACGCTCGGCCTCCTCCCGCAACCCCGCGATCTCCTCCCGGACCCTCTTCTCCCTGGCCTCCAGCAGACCGAGCACCGACACCACCAGCCACCTCCACGAGCCAGACGAACGGACGAATCACGCCCATCCCTCCCGCCACGAAAGGGAGTTCATGCCCACCCACCCCGAACCAACCGACCACGTTCGGAAAGCGGATGACGTCTCAGCGAACCAGCAACACACCAGGCCAGCCGCCACCCCACACACCAACAAGCCCCCCTCCGAGCGTCAACGATGGAGGAGGACGCCTCATGCTTGTTGCTGTAATCGAACGGGCCCCGACGGACCATGTCCGTCGGGACCCGTTCGATTAGGTGCGGATTCAGCGCTGACGTGCCGCCTCGTTCAGTCGCTCATGTGCGGCCTTCAGCAAGTCCTGCGACCACTTCGTACGCGTGACTCCCTTGGGAGGGTTCATCGACTCGGCGAGGCTGGCGCCCAGAGCACGGGCGATCGCCTCTACAGCAATACGCTGCATGAGGTCGTCGTCGTACTTACCACGGCCTTCCTCGGCCAGTGTCAGCAGGGCTTGCAGAAGTTCGGCGTCGAACCCGTCGTGCAGGATCTCCCCCACCCCCGTTACTGCGGCCATGAACGCGTCATCGTCCAGGTCCCACTCAGGAGAGCCCAGCAACTCCAAAATCTGCTTCCGGTACTTCGCTCCCACTCCCCATTGCCCCGTGAGCACGTGGACGGCGAGAGCCGAGACCTCAGGGTCCTCGGGGTAAATCACATAGTCGGCCACCAACGACTCATACGCCGGGCCGCCCGCTCGGGCCACCGCGTACAACGGCCGGTAGAGGTCTCGGCCGGCTCGGCCCTCGGATATGGCCTGAGCGATCTCCTTAACCTCTCGCTGCGAGATGGCGCCTTCCTTTGCCCGCGCCATCAGTTGCCGCACGTATTCGCCATGCATCACTGTCATGATCCAACTCCCTGCCTGGGTACGTAATGTGCGGAATAGTCCAGCATCCTGCTGGCCCGCCCCAGGTCTGCGACGAGGAGTTCTCGCTCAACGTCACCTGTCTTCGGATGCCCCAGTTTGTTGTTGATGCGACCTATTATTTTAACCAGGCGGTTCTGTGTTTCTCGAACCTCGTTGACATGATCCCACGGGACACCGTTCGCCTTCCGTTTGACCACCTCCCCCTTCAGTTCCCGCGCAGCCCCAGTGAGGTCCTCCATCTTGAGATGCTCCATGGCATTGTCCAGCTGGGCGGTGAACGGCGAGGACACGGTCTTGTTCGCGAGGTTGATCGCGTCAGCGATGTTGTCGAGTTGTTTGGGCAGCTTCGCTGCGTCGCCCACAAGCGGAATGAAGCCGACCGCTCCGAGGCTGATCCCCACCGCGTCCTTGTCAACCGCAGAGCGACCCAGATCCACCGCGTCGCATCCGGCGCCGGCCATGGGCACCCAGCCGCAGGCCGCCAGTGCGATCTCTCCAGCGATGCCCCAAGACGGTCCCGTGCCGCTCCCCTTGTAGTTGGGGTCTGGAGCCATCCCCGGGCTGGGGCTGGGCGTCGCGGTGGATGGACTGTCGCTTCCGTACCTTACGGTCGGCAGCGGACTTGGGCCGGTCTTGAAGTTGACCTTGTATGACACATTGCCGCCGCTGTTGGTGACTGTGAGTGCCAGCGACGAGCCGTCGGGATAGCTGTAGTGGTAGGTCTCGGTGGAGATGTATGTCCATCCACCCTTGCCGTTCGCCTCGAGGCGGTCATAGTAGGTTCCGCCCTTGCCGTCACTGCACCCGTTGTCGCAGGCCGTCATGGGTCGCAGGCCGGTGGGGTCGGACTTGGTGACGGGGGTGTTGTTGGCGTAGGCATAGCCGTTGAGGGACTCATGGTCATCGGGGGCAAGGACCGGATCGGCGGACAGGAAACGCCCGGTGACCGGGTCGTACTCACGGGCGCCGACGTGAGTGAGTCCGGTATCGGCGTCAACGGGCTTACCCAGGAAGCCCTTGTCGTCCGGCCAGACCGACGGCGTCGCGCCGCGCGACTCACCGAAGGGCTTGGTGTAGCGGCGGGTGACGGCCTGGGTGATGGCGTCCACCGTCATCGAAGCGGTGCCGTGGTGGTCGTCGACCATCCAGGACAGGCCGGCCTCGGTGCGCACGGCGGTGGCGTCGCCAGCGGAGTAGTAGCGCTGGGCGGTGAACTTGTCGGCAGCCGTGTCGTAGTGGAGCTCCTGGCTAAGGGCTTGCAGATCATCAAGGTGTTGCTTCCCGTCCCATGGCTCGTTGATGTGGTATGCGCATCCCGGACGAAATCTGTGCCCAACTCACCATGAAGTTCGGGGTGTTGTTCCCGCATCTGGATGAGCGGCAACGACGGCTGCTGATGGCCGCAGAGGCCCGTGTTCTGGGGCACGGTGGTGTTCGGGCCGTCGCGCGGGCCGCCTCGGTGAGTGAGACCACGGTCCGCAAGGGCGTATCCGAGTTGGAGGCCGGCGAGGAGCCTCTGGGGCGGGTGCGGCGGCCGGGCGGAGGCCGCAAGAAGGTCGCAGATCTCGATCCGGGGCTGCGGCCGGCTCTCCTGGCGCTTGTCGAGCCGGACGAGCGAGGCGATCCGATGTCGCCGCTGCGGTGGACGGTGAAGTCGACCCGCACGCTGGCGCGGGAGCTCGCCCGGACCGGACACAAAGTCAGTGCGGACACCGTCGCGGACCTGCTGCGGGAGGAAGGCTTCAGTCTGCAGGCCAACGCCAAGACCATCGAGGGGAGCCAACATCCCGACCGGGATGCCCAGTTCCGCTATCTCAACGAGCAGGCCCGTGATCACCGGGACGCTGGCCAGCCGGTGATCAGCGTGGACACCAAGAAGAAGGAGCTCGTCGGCGAGTTCAAGAACAACGGCCGCCAGTGGCGGCCTGCGGCTGATCCGGCGCCGGTGAACGTCCATGACTTCGCCGACCCCCAGCTGGGCAAGGCCGTCCCGTACGGGATCTACGATCTCACGGCGAACACCGGCTGGGTCAACGTGGGCACCGATCACGACACCGCCGCATTCGCGGTGCAATCGATCCGCCGCTGGTGGTGCGGCCAGGGCCGGGCCGCCTACCCGCAAGCGACGCGACTGCTCATCACCGCCGACGCGGGCGGCTCGAACGGCTACCGCACCCGGGCCTGGAAGCTCGAACTCGCCCGGCTTGCGGCCGAAACAGGACTGACGATCAGCGTGTGCCACCTGCCGCCGGGCACATCGAAGTGGAACAAGATCGAGCACCGGCTCTTCTCGCACATCACCATGAACTGGCGCGGCCGCCCGCTGACCAGCCACGAAGTCATCGTCCAGTCCATCGCCGCGACCACCACCCGCACCGGACTGCGTGTCATGGCCGAGCTGGATACCAACGTCTACCCCACCGGAGTCCAGATCAGCGACGCGGAGATGGCGTCCCTGCCACTGACCCGACACGCCTTCCACGGCGACTGGAACTATGCCCTGCACCCCCAGCCCCGCCCAGCCATCCCAGCACCCCGGACTCCGTAGAAGCCGGCCCAGGAGTGGGACCACGCTCTCCTGTCTGACCCCGCCCTGACCAGCATGTCCCGGCAGCAACTGAGCGATCTCACCGACACTTTGGCCCTCCACGGCGACGTCAAGCGCGGCCGCCCGCCCCGGCTCGCCTTCCCCGACCAGGTCCTGGCAGCCGTCCTTCACCTGCGGGTCGCCCTGGCCGCAGAACCCCTCGCCGTGCTGTTCGACAGCAGTCGGACCGCCATGCACCGCACCCTGCTGAAGATCAGGACGCTGCTGAAGGCGCACAGCATCGTCATCCCGCCGGCGGCCACTCCGCCCTCTGCCCTCCCAGACCTCCAGGCTCGGGTTCGAGCCCTGAGCAGCGACTCCAGCAGCATGATCAAGACAACGTGTTAATGATCTGCAAGCCCTTAGCTCTGGAACACGCGGACGCTGCGCCAGCCTCTGGATAACAAGTCCGAGAGCACTTGATGTCAGTCCGGGGCAAGTTGCGGTGTGCCAGGCCAGAAAGTTCCTCACCAGTGAACTCGCAGGTCACGTCCTTCCGAGCCTCGTCCAGACACTGTTGAAGCATCGCAGGTCAATAGGTACTCAGAGGACGAAAGTCACGTCATCTGCTTCTGTTCGTGACAACCCACACCGCCACTCGCCCCGCCGTGCGAGCCGGCAGCATGTGGCCCACCCCGCCCGGCGCACTGCACGTGAGACCACTGCCCCGCGAGAGCGCCGCCTCCTACCTCACCCGCCTCGCAGCCGCCTACCACCTCTCCCCCGCCCACCTCCTCGACGGCCTGCACATCACCGCCACCGGCACCGTCGCGGCCCCGCCCGCCACCGAAATCCACCTCAGCAACGAAGCCACCCGCCGCCTGTCCCACTTCACCCGCATCCCGCCCGCACACCTCGCCCGCGCCCTGCCCCGCCGCCCCCCGCCCGCCGCCATCGGCACAGCCCACGCCGCCACCGCCCGCTGGCAGCCCGTCACACCCGCTCTGCAGCCGCTGCCGGCATGCACCGCCTGCACCATCCGCCGCAGCCCGCACCAAGCCGTCCCCGCATGGATCCACCCGGCGCCCAGCCTGCCCCGGATCATGATCTGCACCCGCCACCAGCAGGCCTCCAGCGACCCCAGGCACCCCGCGCCCCTCGACATCCGCCCTCTCCCCGAACTCACGCAGGCCCGCCTCGGCGCCCGCCGCCGCCCGACGGCGACCTCCCTGAGCTGGGCATCGACGATCACGACGCGCTGGTACGACCACCATCAACACCTCCACACCCGCTGGCACACACGCCTACACCGGCTCACCACCGCCAACCCCCACCTCACCCGAGGCCCGGCCTCCCCCGCACTGACCTGCCGGAACCTGATCGCCTACCCCGAGACCCTCACCCTCGCCACAGCCCTCGACCGACTACCCCCACACCCCCTGACACGCACCCAGCAGACCGCCTTCCTCCACAACCTGGCCAACCGCCTCCAACTGCCCCGCCTCGCACCCGCCGACCACGACCTGCTCTGGCAACGCCTCACCACCCGCTGAACCGACCCACATGCCCCTACCGCCCTGACCTCAGCACATCGGCCGACAAGTCCCCGCACCTATAGGCGCACCAACCACACTGAGCAAAAAACCACCGCCCCACCCAGCACACTGCGCAGCACCAAACAGCCAGCTCAGCCCACGTATCCACCGGCACCGGACACTCGACTCCGCGTAGACCTCCCCCACGGAACAGACCCACCGCTCAGCACAACTGAGCAACACCAGGCCACAACCAAGATCAATAAGCAGACGCGTCAGCTACGCCACAGGGGCATCGCCCCTTTCGCAGAACCGCCGATTCGTTGAAGCTCGGCAGCGTTCTTCACAATCTTGAACCGGGCGGATTTCTTCGAAGGTCAATATCGCCATTATGCAATAATTCCGCCGCCACGGGTCCCACCCTCTCGACTCCCCACTCCGTTTCAAACATGACGGCCCAGAGCGCACCCTGATGGCCGACTTCTTCGGCTCCGCGCACCGCCTGCCGCCCGCCCGCCCACGCCTCTGCACCTCGACCGCACCTGGACCTGGGCAGCCGCGTTCACCCCCGCCTGGCAGCAGCTACCCAACTTCCGGTGCCCCTCAGGCTGGTGGAACCACCGAAGCCTCCGAGCCCGGCGTGGCCGAGACGATGACGGAACCCGTCGCCCGCCGTGTGTCGGAAGGCGACGACAGCGCCGCGTACGGCGTCGGGGGAAGCCTTGGACTGCCCAGCCACCGTCCGCCCCCCAGCCAGCGAAGAGGCCGGGGACGCGGTGGCGCGTGCTGCCGGAGGCCCCGGCGAGGGGGCGGACGGTGGGGCAGGCCGGAACCATCCCTGCGGACGCGGGGAGTATTTAGCCTGAAATCCGATCATTCAATGGCCTCAGACTCAGCATTTCATGCCATCTAGTCATGAATTGAGTCAACGCCCTACCTCCGGCGTCAATGTCGAGGCGCGAAGGCATTCCACCCTCTGGGTAGATCACATCTCTCATACCTTCCGGGTACCCAAGATCAGCCCATGCCGAGTCCAGGAGGTCGAATCGGGTATCCGGATTCACAGTTGCACTACTGATAGCCGTGGAAACATAGTACGGCCAAATATCGCAGGAATCATCTTTTTCATATTGCTGAAGGGATCCCGCGATAACCCGGGCGGCATCAACGTCATCTGAGAGTAGCAGAGAGATCTGCCTTTCCTCCGGCGTCAAGGATAGCGCCCTTCGGTTTGCCTCATCGATGACCTGCATGAGCGTTCCAGTGTCCACCAGTCCACAACGCCATCCGTACGAGAGTTCCCCCGGATACGGAAAGCCGAACTCGAAGAACGATCCCGGAACAAATTTCGGCCACACCTCTCGCATCACCACACCACTCACTTCTTTTCTTTTCCTGGCTCAAAAGCCTCATGTACGAGTGTTCCCGTCCGATCCACTATCCAGTGAAATTTTCCAAGCTTTCCATTGACCTCACCCGGTATCGAAACATGCATGGGGTTGTCCGGGTTCATGGGATCGCGCTGAGGCTGGCGCCAGACCGTGCCGTGCTCTGCAATCAGATCCTGCATGAAAAACGGAGCATGGTGATACAGGTCCGACTTGACCGCAGCGGAACTCCCACGAGGAGCATTCTGGATAATTTCCTGAGCTTCCTCAGGCGAGGGCACATAGTGGTCCGCGGCCGGCACGGTGCAGTTGTGAACGAGGACTGAGGTTGACCCTGCAAGCACATAGTAGGTGTGCAGGTCGTTGACTGTCAGGTTGTACATGTACTGGTCGCCGGGGCGAACAGTCACGGAGACGACACGGGCGTGCTGGTTCGTGGCGGTGTTGAGTGCGTGGCCGACGGCGAGTTCCCCGGTGGGTACCCACTTGTGGAGGGTGTCGTCCCAGATGAGGTGCTTGGCCGTCGTGTGGAGGACGCTTGTCGTGCCGTCTGCTTGGCGAATGCGGAGGTCGACGAGGTCGTAGTCGTGATTGATCCACACCGCAGAAACAGCGCGTGCACCCTTACGCTTGCCCGTCTTTGTATCAGCCGTTGCGACCTTATCGCCAAGCTTAACCTTGCCGATGGGTTTCGACTTTCCGTTGGCCAGCAGCACGGGCGTCTCGGGTGTGAAGCTTTTGCACCCGCGAGCAACAGCGCCGGCTTCATCGGCCTCGGCAGCGCTTCCTCGGCCCCCGGTGAGGATTGCCACCAGTGCGAAGGCACCAATCCGTCCGGTGGCGTGTTCGCCGTCGCCGTTCTTGTACTCGGTGTAGATGCTGACTGCGGTGCCTCGCATGCCATACAGGGCAGGGATGCCTTGCTTGGCGATGACACCTGGCACGGTCAGGCTGGCGCAGCTGCCCCAGCCGTCTCCGAGGAGGCAGTCACCGACCGTGTCGACGTTGGAGAGGGCTTGGTTGACCACGCCCGCGCCCAGGTCTTTGAACTGGTCGGCGAATCCGGAGAAGTAGCCGCCGAGCCCGCTTTTGTGGCTGACGTGGCTCCAGTGGCCGTGGGCCCCGCCTCCGCTGTTGGCGGTTCCGCCTTTGCTGGCAACGGTATTGGTGGGAGTACTGCCCGAGCCGGGTTCATCACGCATGGCCGCATCGGTGCTGACCTTGTTGCCGGGCGTGGAGTTGAGGCAGGAAGGGCAGTTGCGGGTCGGGCAGTCGGGTCCCGCGCACAGTCCGGACGGGTCGCTGTGAGTGATGGGGTTACCGGCGGCGTAGGAGTAGCCGGAGAGTTGTTGGTCGTCGGTGGCTTCGAAGAGGGGGTCGAGGCTGGCGAAGCGGCCGAGGGTGGGGTCGTATTGGCGGGCGCCGAGTTGGGTGAGGCCGGTGTTGGTGTTGTCGGGGGCGTTGAGGAAGCCGCGATTGTCGAGCCAGTTGACGGTGGTGCCGCGGGTGCCGCCGTAGGGGGTGAACTGGCGCCAGGTGGGGGTCTGTCCGGTGTTGTCGAGGTAGAGGCTGCTGGTGCCGTGGGGGTCGCTGATCTCAAACTTGTAGTTGGTGCCGGTTCCGGTACGTACTACGGTGCCGCCGCCTGGCAGGGGGAGGTAGCGGACGCCGGTGGTGGTGGTTCCAGTGAGGGTGAGTTGTTCGCCGGGCAGGTAGAGGGTGGTGCTGGTGGGGTCGGTCTGGAGCAGGACGTTGCCGTCGGCGTCATAGATGTAGCCGGTGGTTCCGGTTTTGCCGCCGCTGACCTGGGTGAGCTGTCCGGCGTCGTTCCAGGTCAGGGTCTGGTTGCCGGAGGCGATGGTGTTGCGGGTTGTGGTGTTGCCGGTCTTGTCGTAGGTGTAGCTGGTTGTGGCGGTGCTGGCGCCGCTGACTTGGGTGGAGGCCAGGGCGTGAGGCTGGGCGGTGGCGTTGCCGTTGTAGTCGTAGGTGTAACTGGTGGTGGTATCGCTGCCGCCGGTGGTGGAGTGCTCGACCTGGTGCTGGCGTTGCCCGAGGACGTCGAATTCCCAGCTGGTCCAGTAGGCGGTGCCGCCGGTGAGCGGGTCGCCGACCTGGGCGTGGGCGCTAGCGGTGGGGACGGCGTCGCAGTTGTCGGTGGCGGTCCAGGCTTGGGTGAGTCGGTTGAGTTCGTCGTACTGATAGCACTGCGTCTCAGGGGCCGTGGTGGCGGCCAGGCGGGTCGTGACCTGCTTGGTGATGTTGCCCGCGGGATCGTAGGTGTAGTTCTGCTCGTCGACCTTCGACGGAGTGGCGGTGGCGGAGCGCGTCACCAGTTGGTCGGTCAGTGCTCCCGTGTGCGGGTCGTAGTCGTTGGTGAGGTAGGCCAGGTCTGTGGGCTGGCCCAAGGTCTCCTGCAATACCTGGCCGTAGGCGCTGTAGGCGGTGCTCTGGGCGTAGCCGTAAGAGGTGGTGCCCATTGCATTGGGCAGGTCCAGGGCGGTGGCGTAGCCGTGGGTGACGATTTCGTTGGGCAGGCCGCCGCCGAGGGGGTAGTTGTCGGTGAGGAGCAGGCCGGTGTTGGCGCTGTAGGTGTGGCGGAAGGTGTAGGTCTTGCCGCCGAGTGCTCCGTGGGCGGCCGGGATGGTGATGGACTGACCGAGTGATTCGCCGAAGGCGTTGAAGGCCAATTGCTGGGTTGTGTAGGTGTTTCCGGCGTTGTATGAGGTGGCGGTGGTCTTCTGGCCGATCGGGTTGGTGACGCCGGCGACGGCGTTGTCGTTGTCGTAGGTCCAGGCCGCTGTCTGGTTGCCGCTCGCGCCAGGGGCTTGAGCAGCGACTGTGGAGGCGTACTGGCCGGTCTGGCGGTTGAGTACGTCGTAGGTGTAGGAGACGCTCTTGCCGCGGGCGTCTGTGGTCTGGGTGAGGTTACCGACCGCGTCGTAGACCATGCTGGTGGTGCCGGCGTCCGGGTCGGTCTTGGATGTGGCGCGGCCGAGGAGGTCGTAGGCGGTGGTCCAGGTGCTGCCCTTGGCGGTGACGGTGTTCTGCTTGCCGTGCCCGTCGTAGCCGTAGGTGATCGCGTTGTAGGTGCCTCCGCTGATGGAGAACAAGCCGGTGAAGGTGTTGATCGGGGTGCTCAGCGTCGGGCGGGTGCTGTAGGAGTCGATCTCGGATGTGCGGCCGAGGGGGTCGGTGCGCGTGGTCTGGACCGTGCCGCCGGTAGGTGGGATGACGGTGGTGGCGTCCCCGCTGTAGACGGTGGTGGTCTTCTGCTTGAGCACCGAGTACTGCGTGGAGTCGTCGATGACCACGCGGCCCGAACCGTCGAGGGTGTAGCGGTCCTGGTTGGGGATCGTGGAGTCCTGCGCTGAGGCCGGCGACAGGCTGGGAAGGCTATTGGGGTCCCAGTAGGCGTTGTTCTTCTTCCACACCCAGCCGTGCGAGTCGTAGAAGGACTCGGTGATCGTTCGACCGCCCTGCGGGGTCGGCGTCTGGCTCTGCCGTGCTCGGCCGAGTGAGTCGATGAGGGAGTAGGAAGTGACGTAGCCCAGGGAGTCGTTCCGGGTGTCGGTGGTGGTGCCGGACTGGCTGGTCTGGGAGACGGTGTAGGTGTACTTGGTGTCAGCGCCGGCGGTGGTGGGGTGGTTGTGCTGCCACACGTCGGTGGTGCGTCCGAGTGCGTCGTAGTGGACGGTGTCGGTGATCCCGTTGGCGTCGGTGGTGGCCAGGGTGAGACCGCGGGTGGGGTCGGTGGTGGTGCTGGTGGTCTGGTTCTTGGCGTTGGTGACCGTCGTGCCGGTGGTCAGGCCGACGCTGTTCACGGTGTAGGCCGTGGTGGTCTTGTTGCCGGCTGCGTCGTAGGCGTCCTTGGGGCGGCCGTAGGTGTCGTAGGTGGCGCGGGTCTGGGTCTGCCAGGTGAAGGTGCCGCCGCTGTAGGCGGAGACGTGCCGGGCCATGGTGATCTCGCCCTTGGTGGGCGCGGCCGTCTGGGGGAAGGCGGTAGCGAAGCTGGTGTCGTCGTAGTACGTCCGGGTCGCGGAGACCACCTGGTCAGGCCGGGAGACGCTGGTGGGTGCGGTGAGGGTGTTGAGGGCTTTCGGCACGGTGGCCGGAGTGTTCTGGCTGAATCCTGCGCAGGCGACCGAGTCGGTCTCCTTGGAGGCTGCCAGTCCGACCAGGTTGGCGGTCGTGTTGGCCTTGGCATAGGTGATCGCGGTGCACTGGTCGTACGCGGCGGCGGCCGGCACCGTGTGGGTGTAGCTGTAGGTCAGCAGGCCGAAGTTGTCGTCAGTGACGGTGGCGTCGTAGGTGTTGTCGGTCTCAGTGACGCGCCAGCTCGTGGTGCCCCCGCTGGTGAGTGCCTGGCGGCTCCAGGTCTCTGCGGTGTTGGTGGTGTGCGCGGTCAGGGCAGGCAGGCCGGTGCGGGCTCGGGTGGCTGTGGCGGCGGAGATCCAGTAGGAGGTGACGGTGGAGTTGTCCACGCTGCCGCCGACTCCGGTGTAGGCGGTGGTCTCCAGGGCGTTGCCCGCCAGCTGATCGCTGTCGGTGTGCACGCCGCCCTGGGAGTCGGTCACGTTCACCGAGCGGCGGCTGGAGGAGGACAGCCAGTCGTCGTCCATGCCGCGGTAGTAGGACGTGACCGTCTTTGTCTGGGGATCGTTGGCGCCGTCGCCGGTGCGGGTCTCCACGCTCGCGTAGCCGCGGAACTGGCCCCAGGTGCGGTACTTGGCCTTGACGAGTTCGTTGTCGTCGTGGTGCCACGCGGCGCCGCCGTTGTAGATGTAGTCCGTTTGCTTGGCCGCCGCACCGCCGGTGCTGTCGGTTTCCAGTACCTGGGTGACCGCGTACTTCTCGAACCAGTCGGTGATCGGGTTCAGGTAGTCCTTGGGAGTCCAGGACACCGGATAGCAGGACTTGGTGTTGGTCTTGGGGTCCGCGCCGGCCACGTAGCCGGCGGTGCAGGCGTCCGGCAGGTCGTAGCTGACGGAGGTCAGCCCGCCCATCTCGCTGGTGATGCCGGAGATGCGGTAGCGGTACAGGCCGGGGAAGTTAGAGGTGTCGACCCGGTTCTTCAGGTCCACGCCGGCGAACTTCACGTCCGGCAGAGTGATCGGAGAGGTGGAGCCGCCGGCGGTGGTGTCATCGCCTTCGTGGGTGATCGACGCCAGCCACAGCGTGGGCGAGGTGCCGTCCCCGGTGGCGGGCTCGCTCTGGTGCAGAGAGTAGGTGTCGACTGCCTGGTACTTGGCGGCTGTCACGCTGTACTGCTGCACCTTGATGGAGGCCAGTCGGACGGTGGAGAAGAACGTCGGTGCGTGCGCGGCGCAAGTCGTTCCAGAGGCGCAGATCAGGTCGTAGGGGACGTCCGGGTACTGGCTGGCGGCGGTGCTCGCCGACAGCGCACTGCATGAGGTCAGGGTGCAGCGCGCGGCGGTGGTGAGGACGATCTGGTCGGGGACGGTGCCGTAGGCGCCACCGTCGCGGAAGCCGTAGTCGATGCGGGCCAGGTGGGAGTCGCGGACGTAGGAGACGTTGTGGGCGCCGTTTTCCTCGCCGTAGTAGTTGGTGTCCTGGGCGTAGTAGTAGGCCATGGCGGTGGCGTGGGCGTCCACGACGTAGTCGAGGTGCCACTTGTAGGCCATGGTGCACACCGAGGCGCTGAACCCGGAGGAGCTGTAGCAGGGGTCGCCGGAGTGCGCGGAGTACACCGGGACGCTGTCCACAGAGTTGGTGGTGGCCTTGCCGGTGGTCCAGCCGGGCAGTTGGTTGCGGCCGAACTGGTACTGGGTGCCGTCGCGTTCGGTGACGATCCAGTAGTCGGTGTTGTAGGTGCCCGAGCCGTTGTTCGCGTTGGTGACGTGCTTGACCGTTGCGCCGTTGTCGTCGGCCGGCTTCCAGGTCCCGTCGCTGTCGTTCCGCACCAGCGAGGTGGACGAGCCGTTCAGCGACAGGGTCAGGATCGGCCCGTCATAGCAGTGGTCCGCACTGGAGACCGGCGAAGCACTGCCTTCCGGACTGTCCGAGCAGGACGTGAAGCTCTGCTCGATGTAGGAATCGGGCGTGGCCCAGCCGTCGCCCACCCAGGAAGCCTGGGCCTGAGTGGAGGAGGTCTGCCCGTCTACTGAGCCGGAGTCATAGGCCAGGCCTATCGACGGCTTCAGCGAACCCGACGAGGTGGCCGGCGCGATGGGGTAGTTGTAGGTGAACGAGCCTGTGGAGCTTCCGCCCGACCAAGAGCCGGACGGCGCCAGGGCCGTCGCCTCGTAACTACCGGCCGCCCCTCCCTCTGCTGTCGCGGTGGCGGTCGCTGCCAGCACCATCGCCTCGGCTCCGCCGGTATTATCCGCTGCCGTCGCGGCGGTGTACGAGACCGGCTCTTCACTGGTGTGGCCGGCCTGGGACGACTGCGGCTGGGAGCCCTGAAGCGTCAGGTTGGTCGCCAGCTGGTGAGTTGTGGGGTCCTGCGTGGTAGCGAGGGGAGTCTGAGTGCGGCAGGCGGCACGCTGCGGGGTGGTCAGGGCGCAGGCGGGGAGTTTGACCAGGTGCAGGCGGTCGGCGTAATTGCCGCCGTAAGCCTGCGCGAAGGCGCTGTAGTCCAGGCCCAGTTGCACGTTCCCGTTACCGCCGGTTGTGGCCTGGGCGGTGAGGACGACGCCGCTCACGCCGAGCTTGGCGGCGTCCTGGTGGGGCAGCACACGTATCGCGACGCCGTCGGGTCCCTGGTAGGAGCCCTTGGCCGGGCTCACGGCACGGGCCCAGACCGGCGTGCCGGCAGCGGTTGCCTTGGTTCCTTGCTTCGCGCCGGTTTCCGGGGCAACCAAGGTGGCGGTGCCGGTCGTGGCGGCCGGCCAGTTGGCCTTCGCCGGGCGGAAGGTCCGCTTGGTCTGGTCCTTGACCTTGAGTGCGCGCGGGGTGAGTGTCGTAACACCCTTCACCGCCGGAGCCTGTTGCACCGTGGGGGGCCCAGCGCGGTCCTGGGTTTGAGCGGCTGCGGGGACCGCCGTCGGCCCGGCAAGTGCCAGCGCCACCAAGACACCGACGATGCGGTGTCGGGCGCCGACGCGGCGCATGTTCTGGCTCAGCCAACCTGTTCTGGACATGATTGATCCCCCCACTTGCCCCGTATGCAGGCACGACGGCGCTCCACACCTTGATCAAGATGCGGCTGCGCGGGCGACTATCGCAGAGCAGGCGAGCCGCCGGACAGTAATCAATTCCGACAACTCTGCACAATCAGAAGCCAAGGATTTGTAAAGCTTGCTGCTCGACTCGGACATGCCAGGTCATCCCGTCATGATTCAGCTCTCCCCCAGACCAGCAAAAGCTTGTCCACTGGAGCGTCGATCGACATAACTGATCAAGTCCGAACAGACCTGGGGGGTATCTGACGGTGACATCCATCCTGCGCAGACGAATGCTGAGCGCGGCGCTTGCTGCCGCGCTCAGCACGCTGTCGCTCTCCGGGGCGGTGACATCCGCCCGCGCCGATGAGACATCCGAGGCGCCGTCAGCGCAGTTGCCGCTGGACGAGGCACGGGCCTCGAGCAAAGCCCAGTCCACGGGCAAGAAGGTGGCTGTGGCAGCAGCAACCACGCCGACCGAGGCGGAAGTAGCCAACCCTGACGGCACGTTCACCCTGACCCAGTCGGTCGCACCGGTCCGCAAGTACGCCTCCAGCGCCTGGAAGCCGTTGGATGCCACGCTGGTCAGACGCTCCGACGGCACCGTCTCCCCGGCGCTCACCACCACGAACCTGATCCTGTCCGGGGGCGGGGACGGGCCGCTTGCAGTGATGAAGGACCACAGCCGGTCTCTCTCGCTGACGACGCCGACCTCGCTCGGCCCACTGCCCGCCCCCACTCTGGATGGGCCCAGCGCCACCTACCCCAATGTGCTGGCCGGGGTCGACCTGAAGGTCACTGCCGATACCCAGGGCGGCTTTTCCGAGGTCCTCGTCGTCAAGAACGCCGAAGCGGCTGCCGACCCGGCCCTGGACACACTGGTCTTTCCCACCCAGACCAAGAACGTGACGCT
This sequence comes from Streptomyces sp. NPDC060002, assembly GCF_042737245.1. Lineage (NCBI taxonomy): Bacteria > Bacillati > Actinomycetota > Actinomycetes > Kitasatosporales > Streptomycetaceae > Streptomyces > Streptomyces sp. NPDC060002. The sequence goes on along the minus strand of NZ_JBHWUW010000066.1, from coordinate 23,576 downwards.
CGCCGTGGACAAGGCGGGCAACATCGCAGCCCAGGACACCACGCATCGCACGGTGTTCTCCGCGCCGGCCCCGACGATGTGGGACTCCGCCACGACCAAGGTCACCAGCCGCACTTCGCTGTCCACCAGCAGGTCCGCTGCCTCGGACACTGACGAGCCGGGCACGGGTGCGCACATCGCGCCGGTCGCGGCCTCGTACACCTCGGGGAAGATCCGGCTGACGCCCGACGCGGGCATGCTGTCGGCTTCCTCCACGGTGTATCCCGTCTACATCGATCCCACCTACAGTGCCGCGGGCGGCACGGTGAGCAGCTGGACCTGGGTCAACTCCGCTGCTCCGAACACGAGTTTCTGGAAGGACACCAGCGCCACCGGGCTGCATGTGGGCTACCAGGGCTGGGAGGACCCTGTACACAAGTCGCGGGCGTACGCAAAGTTCTCCGTGGACAGCCGGCTCTTCGGAGCGACGGTCATCGACTCCCATTTCTACGCCACGGAGACGTACGCGCCGTCATGCACCGCAACCCCGGTGGAGCTGTGGCAGACCGGGCCGATCACTTCCGGTACCACGTGGGCCAACCAGCCCACCTGGACGGCCCAGTGGGGCACGAAGACCGTGGCTTACGGCTACGACCCTTCCTGCCCGGCGCAGTCGCTCGGTTTCGACGTCACTTCCCGGATGCAGGACGTGGCCGACGATGCGAACTTGAGCAGCCTGACCCTGGGTCTGCAGGCCAGCGATGAGCTGGACAAGTACGGGTGGAAGAAGTTCGACCACGCCACCCTCTCGATGTCCACCACCTACGATCACAGGCCCAACAAGCCCTCGGCACTGGTTACTTCGCCGGCCACCACCTGCACGAGCACCGTCAAGACCATCGGTGATGGCGACGTGACCCTGTATGCGAAGGTCTCCGACCCCGACGGTGGCACCCTGTCCACCACCTTCAACGTCACCAAGACCAGCGGCGGCGCGCAGATCGCCAAACCCACCGTGACCGCAGCATCAGGGAAGAACGCCGTCTACATACTGAAGAAGTCTGTGCTGGAGGCCGCGGCCGGCGGCGCGCCGCTGGGCGTGACGTGGAACGTCACCTCCTCGGACGGCACCTACACCTCACCCGTATCGGCAACCTGCAAGTTCCAGTTCGATGCCAGCCGACCCGGATCTCCAGCCATCACCGACGACTCCGCATACGACTGCGGTGACGACGCCAGCCCCTCCTCTTATCAGGTCGGCAAACCGGCCGGCTTCACCCTGGCCCCCAACGCTGCCGGCGGGACCACTGCCAGCTACCTCTACCAGCTCAACGGCACCACCCCGGTCTCCCTGGCCAGCACCGGGTCCAGCACATCCATCAGCATCACCCCCACTCGGGGTACGAACGTGCTGACCGTCACTGCGGTCTCGGCCGGTGGCAACATCGGCGACACCGCGGACTGCATCCTGATCGCCTCCCCTGCGGCCACCGCCGTCGACAGTGACATGACCGGCGACGGCATCCCCGACCTGACCGCAGTGGGCGCGCAGGCGGGCCTGTCCAGCGGACTGTGGCTGGCCCACGGCACCACCGACGGACAGCTCACCACCAGCGCCGCCAACCTGGGCACGCAAGGCACTGGCGCCAACTCCGCAGGCTCGTCGGCGGACTGGAACGGCACCCAGGCCATCGCCGGACACTTCAACAGCGGCGCCGGTTTCAACGACGTCCTGGACTACAACCCCACCACCGGCAGCGGCTCAGTACTGTTCGGCGGCGGCAACGGCTCAGCACTACGCCCCTACAGCGGCGACCAGGTTAACGTCAATTACACCGCTTTCACGGATGGCACCGGCAACAAAGCCACCAGCATCGCCAGCGGCGGCAACCTCTACCACACCCTCAATGGAGAGGACTCCACCGGCCGTCCCGACCTGCTGCTGATCGTGGGTGGACAACTTTATGACGAACCGGCCACCACCTTCCCCGGTGGCTTCGTCGGCGTCGACAATGCAGTGGCACTGGGCGGCGCGAACCCCACCGGGACCGGTGACTGGACCGGCTGGAGCATCACCAGCAGCCTTATCGACGGGCTGCCCGCACTTTTCGCCCGTCACAACAGCACCGGCGCGCTGTACTACTACACCCCACAACAACTGAAGGACCTCGCGGGCGGCAGCCAGGTGGCCCCGTTGCTGGTCGCCGGCAGCGGCTACAGCTCCGCAACCCTGCCGGTCCTGCAAGCCAGCGACCTGAACGGTGACGGCACCCCGGACCTGCGGACCGTCTCCTCCAACGGTGCAAGCACCGCGCGGTTCTTCAACGCAGCCGCCGGAACCCTCACCGCGCAGACGGCGCAGACTCTGATCGCCCCCGGCCATGCCTGGCCGCTCGGTGACGGCACCGAGGGCAGCGCGGCCAGCGCCGCAGACACCTCCGCCGGGCTGAACCTCACCGGCAGCGGCGCGGGTGCCACCTGGGACACCGATGACGACGTCTTCTCCCCCAATCTGGCGCTGGACGGCACCGTCACCGGCGCGATGACTTCGAACGCGGCGCTGTCGCTGTCGAGTTCCCTGACCGTGTCGGCGTGGGTCAAGCCGGCGGCCGTGGGCGGGGTCATCGCCTCCCAGGACGGCGCGCACAACTCCGGGTTCCTGCTCTACCCCCAGTCCAACAAGCAGTGGGCGTTCTGTCTGGCCACCGGGGACGCCACCCGCGGCTACGACTGCGTCGTCGGCGGGACCGCGATCATCGGCCAGTGGACCCGCGTCACCGCGACCTACGATCCGGTGTCCAAGGCCATGACGCTGTACATGGACGACCGTCCGGTGGCCCGCGGCTCCCACACCGCCGTCTCCGGCTTCACCGGCAAGTTCACTCTGGGCAACAGCCTGAGCATCGACGCGCGTGCCTCGTTCTTCAAGGGCAGCCTCTCCGATGTGCAGGTGTGGAACGGGGCCGCGCTGAGCGCCACGCAGGTCGGCACCATGGGCAACATCACCACGGCCAGCGCGCCGTACACCTTCGCCGGTGTCGGCGACTACACCAGTGACGGCAAGGTCGACCTGGTCGCCGCCGACGCGGGCGGCAGCCTGTGGCTCTACCCCGGCAACGGGGGCGGCGGCTGGTCCACCTCCGCGCTCTACATCGGCTCCGGCGTCAACGGCTACACCTTCGCCGGGATGGGCGACTTCAACAAGGACAACATCCCCGACCTCGTCGGCCGGGCGCCCTCCGACGCCTTGCGACTGTTCCCAGGAGATGCCGGGCACGACCTGCTCACCCCGGTCAGCAACTTCGCCAGCGGCTGGAACGGCTACACCTTCGCCGGCACCCCCGACTTCAACCGCGACAGTAAACCCGACCTGATCGCCCGGCACCCCGACGGCACCCTGAAGCTGTTCCCCGGCACCGGGACCGGCGCCTCCCTGGGAGCGGTTGTGCAGCTGGGCACCGCGAGCTGGACCGGCTTCGCCTTCGCCGGCGTCGTCGACCTCAACGCCGACACCTACCCCGACGTCGTCGCGCGCGACGCCAGCGGCGTCCTGTGGCTCTACCCGGGCAACGGCAGCACCGGCCTCGGCACCCGCTCCCAGCTGGGCACCGGCTGGAACGGCTACACGTTCGCCGGTATCGGCGACTTCAACGGTGACGGCAACCCCGATGTCATCGTCCGCGACGACGCCACCCGCGTCCTGTGGCTCTACCCCCGTACCGCCACCGCCTTCAGCACCCGCCAGCAGATCGGCAGCGGCTGGTAGGCGAGCCCGCGTTTGTCTCCGGGGCCGCCCGGCGCTGCACACCAGCACCTCCGCGGCGGCCCCGGAACTCCCCCATGCCCTCGCCAAGCACCCCCTTCTCTCATGGGAGTTGTACGTGTCAGATCAACGACGCACCGACGTCGGCCGCCGCCAGTTCATACGCCTCACCGGCGGCAGCGCGCTCGGCGCCCTCGCCGTGGGAAGCGGCGCAACGGCCGCGTCGGCGGACATCCTCGCCGCCCCCACGCCGAGTCCGTCCCCGGGGATCCCCATGTCCCAGGTGCTCAGCCTGCCGCGCACCCCCGCACCGACCACCACGCTGGGCCCTGCGCCGGAGCAGATCACCAGCGGCACGATCACGCCCCCGAACAGACGGATCCCCTACACCGGTGGCACCGTCGACCCGCAGACGGCTGCGGACGACGTGCCCACCACGCTGCCGTTCGAGTTCGCCACCGCCGGCTACACCATCGTCGATGTGCCCGAGGAGCTGCGCCCGTGGCGCAACCGGCCGGTCGCCAAGGGCGACACCGGCGCCTACGTCGACGCCCAGGGCGTGCGCATGTTCTACAACGACCCCGACGTGTTCATCAACGGCGACGGCAAGCTCTACGACCAGCCCGTGACGCAGATCCAGTACGGCCTGGGCTGCCTCGCCTCCTACCGCACGACCGGTGACACGTGGTTCCTCACCCGTGCCAAGGCCCACGCCCAGCGGCAGATCGACCGGCGGGTCGAGACCCGCGGGGCGTGGTACTTCCCCTATCCCTTCAACTACACCCACAACGAGCACGGCGGACTCGTCTACACCGCCCCCTGGTACTCCGGCATGGCCCAGGGCGAGGCGATCTCCCTGTTCATCCAGCTCGCCCAGCTCCCCGACACCGACGTCACCGAGGAAGAACGCACCCGGTACCTGGCGGCGGCCGACGGCGCGTTCGCCTCACTGCTGCGAGCCGACGACGCCAAACCGTGGGTGGTCAACAAGGACAGCGCGGGCTACTTCTGGATCCAGGAATACCCCATCGACGCGCCGGGCACGTCGGACTACACCTTCAACGGCATGATCTTCGCCCTGTTCGGTGTGTGGGACTACTACCAGCACACCCGCAACGAACTCGCCCTGAAACTGTGGGACGGCGGCCTGACCACGATCGCCAACTACTACCCGCGGCTGCGCAACACCCGCTGGCTCTCCTTCTACTGCAACACCCACCGCATCGCGCCGCTGTCCTACCACCACCATCACCTCGACCTGTTCATGCAGCTGCAGTGGTTCTCCGGCCACTACTCCTTCGCCCGCGACATGGACCAGCTGCTGGACGACTATCCCTACCCGGACCTGGTCTCCACCGACCTGCCCAGCGGCGGCACCGTCGCCTTCGCCGCCGGCACCCACACCCTCTACCAGTACGCCACCACCGCCACCGGTGCCTACGACCCAGCCAAGGACGACGCCCAGACCGCCACCCAGCAGGTCACCTTCACCCGCGACACCTCCGCCCCCGCCACCATGCGGCGCCGCATTCACGGCCGCGGCGTGTACTACCGCATCAGCGCCGGCGCGTATGCCGGCTGGTGGGTCGGCGAGAACTACACCACCGCCTTCCTGCGCGGCCAATGGTGGACCAAGACCTACCTCCCCGCCCGCACCCTCACCTTCCCCGCCAACACCCCCGTCGACGTCTACAAATACGGCACCGACGGCGCCGTCGGCACCACCAAAACAGTCCAGTGGGACCACGCCTCCAACGCCCCGTTCGACCAGCGCGCGACCATCAACGGCCGCAACATGCTGCGCATCAGCGCCGGATCGCTCTCCGGCTACTGGGTCTGGCAGAACAACGTCACCACCGACGGCCTGTGACCACACCCGCTGCGGGGCACAGCCGCTGAGCGGCGCACCATCGGCACCCGGCATTCTGCCGAGGATGCCGGCGGTGCGCCGGCCCGCACGCAGTCCGAGCGCGGCCGGGCACGCTCTCCCGGGACTGCCCTCCCGTCGTGCCATGCGGCCAGGACGAGGCCGATGCCGGCCGCACACCAGCCCGGCCCGCGACCGGGGCCGGCCTGGCAGATTCCCTTTGAGCAGGTCCGAGGACCAGGTACCGGTCGCCGCGATCGTGTGCCGGACGTGCCGAGCCGAGCGCGAGGCCGGCCGGTCTTCTTGCGCGGGATGTTCTCGCTGCGGTGGCCTTCGGCTGCCGGCTAGGACTCCTGGCTGCCCGACGGTGCCGCGACCGGCGGCTGCAGCCGTCCTGAGTCAAGACGATGGCGTCCCCTGCGAGCAGCCGCCTCATACTCCTTCGACGTCTGGGGTACGTCCGGTCCGCTCCCCGTGGGCGGACCGGACTGGCGGGCCAGCAGCCGCCGGGCCAGCCGCTGACCCGGCAGCTCCACCAGGTGATAGGTCAGTGCGCTCAGCAGGAGCAGCGCCGACAGGAAGGCGGCCACCCAGATCAGCTGGTGGACCGTACTGTGGGGATGGCCCACCTTCTCCATGAGCCAGGACATCGCGGCGATCAGCGGCCGGTGCAGCAGGTAGACGGAGAAGCTGACCAGGCCCAGCCAGGTCAGGGCGGCAGGCATGCGGCGGTGGCGCAGGAGCATAGCCACGCCGAACAGCGCCCAGCCCGCCAGGAAGGCGCTGGCCCAGGCGATCGGTGAGGCGGTCCAGGTACGGATCTGGGCTTGCTTGTCGTCGTAGAGGAGTCCGGCCGCCGTCCCCGCCACGATGACGAACCCGCAGTAGGCCCACGCCGCGCTCCGGCGTATCTGTCCTCGTTCGGCGCGGTAGATCACGGTCCCGCTGAACATCGTGGCCAAGATCAGCAGGCTCTCCCAGGGGGTCGACCGCCCGTTCGCGACCATGAGGACCAGGCCGAGCCCGGTCAGGAGCGCCGCCCCCGTCAGCTGCGCCACACGGCGCCCGGTGAGCAGGAACAGCAGCCCCACCACGACGACCAGCGCGGTTCCCGCGACCAACTGCCGAACGGTGAACTCAGGCCGCAGACTCCACGCCGCCACCCACGGCCCCAGCAGCAGCGCCACCCCGGCGAACACCACCGCCACCGGCCCGCTGCGGCGGTGGGCGCCGGCCATGAACAGCAGCGTGACCAGGTAGTAGAAGACCATCTCGTACGTCAGCGTCCACATCACCGGCAGCCCGCTGCGCAGGCCCAGCAGGTCCTGCAGCATGGTGGCGTTGGCGACGGCGGCGAGCAGCGGGTGCTCATGGACCGAGACATCCACCGCGGAAAAGCGTTGTGGCACCAGTACGGCCGCAGCGATGAAGACCACCAGGCACAGGGGGTAGAGCCGGAACAGCCGCCCAATCCAAAACGCCCGCACATCTCCCCGGCGCTCCAGCGAGGCGGGCACGATGTAGCCGCTGACAAGGAAGAATGCCATCACCCCGAAGATGCCCGGGTCGAACCACTCGCGCACGGCCGCACCGGAGCCCACGAACAGCTCGGCGCTCAAGTGGTGCAGGGCCACAGTCAGGGCCGCAATCCCCCGGACCGCGTCGAGCCAACCGAACCGGGCCGCCGCCGAAGGCGCAGAAATCCGTGATCTCACCCGCGGACATTAGCAAGGCCTTGCACCCTCGCTGAGACCGCCCCTACCAGCGGAAACGACAGATCGGCGCAACTAAGACAGGAGCATGAAATATGCCCTCGCAAGGGTCGCACCCCCACGCTGATTCTGCTGTTCGCCCTTTGTCGGCGTGCGTCCCTGGCTCCCCGGCCGCGTATACGTGAACGTCCCCAGTTGGGGCGAACCCGGAGGCCGAGGCCGATTTCAGGGAGACGGATGGTCGCCGACACGTAGAACACGTCTCCCCGGTAGCCCACGCTGGATCTCCCTGGTGAGTGCGGCAGCGTTGGTACAGCCCTCCCTCCAGCGGTGCTGCCGGTGGAGCCGGTAGTCGTCGATCATGCTCGGGCAGTGGGTCGCCCTCTGTTGGAGGCGTGCCTGCGGCGCGAGACGGGCGCGTACCTGGACCCGTGGCACGACCGGCTCAAGACCGCCTACGTCGACACCATGGCCGACCTCGGCGTCACCGCCGACCTCACCGGGACCGCTGCGCTGTCCGGCCTCCCCGTCTCCGCCGGCCGGCGGTCGCGCGACCTTCGTGCGTTCGTCGCCGGCGGTATGCCGCGGGGGCTCGGCCGGGTGCCCGTGACACGGCCGAAGTGCCGAGGGGCGGGGCCGGGAGTGGACCAAAGGCCGAACCCGCGGCCCCTGGGCGGACCAGAGCCGCTGACGGTAGGGGCTCCTCCCTGTCATGGCTCGGATGTGAAAGTCCCGGGGGCAGCGCCTTCCGGGCCGTCCCGTCGCGCCCCGCCCTGCCCTGCCCTGCCCGGCTTGCCCTGCCCTGCCTGGTAGTTGCCGTCCGGCGAGCGTGATGGGTGGCCGGAAACGAGCAGTCGCATGAAGTAGTTGGTGCTATCGTCATTAGCACTATGCTCCTGAGACTGGACACCGCGAGCAACCGCCCCCTGCACGAGCAGGTGGCCGGAGCGATCAGACGCGCCATCGCCGAAGGGGAATGCGAGCCGGGCGAGCGGCTCCCCCCGGCCCGGGACCTGTCCCGGGCGCTGGACGTGAACGTCAACACCGTCCTGCGCGGGCTGCGGGCACTGCGCGACGAAGGCGTGCTCGAGTTCCGCAGAGGGCGGGGCGTGACGGTGGCCGAGGGGGCCGCCCGGCGCTCCGTGCTGCTGGACCGTGTGCGCGACCTGGTGGCCGACGCGGCACGCCTGGGTTACAGCAAGACCGACGTCATCGACATGATCAGGGAGACTTCGTGACCGACCGTGGACGCAGGAGGACAGCTGCGTGGGGGGCCGTCGGCTGGTGCGTGGGTGTGCTGGTGCTGCTGGTGGCGCTGCCGCCGGCCGCGGCCGGCCGGCTGCCCGAGCGGCTCGCGACGCACTGGAACGCCGGCGCGGGCAGGCCCGACGGCTCCATGCCGCTGTGGGCCGCAGCGCTTTTCCCCGCGCTCGTCTGGGCCGTGCTGACCGCTGTCGTCGCGCTGGCGCTGCGCCGGTCGGGGGCCGGCGCCGGCGGTGCGATACCGGGATGGGCGGTGGCCGGTCTCGGGTTCGGCGGTGTGGTGCTGCTCGGCGGACAGGCCTCGATCGTGCGGGCCAATCTCGACCACGCGAGCTGGCGCGACGCCGACTCGGTGACCAGCTGGGTCGTGGGCACCCTCGTCGTCGCGGTCACGGTCGGCGCGATCGGCTTCCTGGCTGCGCGGCGGGCGCCGGCGCAGACCCCGCCGGCGGCGGACGGCCCGGTGCTGGAACTCCCTGCCGGGCAGCGGCTCGTGTGGCTCGCGCGTACGTCGAACCCCTGGCTGCAGGTGGTTGCCGCCGTGACCGGGCTGCTCGCGATCGTCTTCGCGGTGGTGGTGCTGGCGGGCCTGGCGGATCCTCCGGTCGCGCTGGCCGCCACGCCGTTCGCGCTCGCCTGCGTGCTGGTCCTGGGCTGCTCCTCGGTGCAGGCGCGCGTGAGCGAACGCGGCCTGGACGTGACCTTCGGTCCCCTCGGCTGGCCCGGCCGCCACTGGGCCCTGGAGGACATCGAGTCGGCCCGCACGGAGAACCGCACGCCCGCTCAGGTCGGCGGCTGGGGGTACCGGCTGAGCGGGCTGGGGACCACGGTGATGCTGCGCAGCGGCGAGTGCCTCGTGATCCGTACCGGCAAGGGCAAGGATTTCGCCGTGAGTGTGGACGACGCCGAACACGCGGCCGCTCTTTTGAACTCCTTGGGTGCACGGCACGCAAGGTGATGACAGGTCCCGGCCGGTGACCCCCCGCACCGGCCGGGACCGGAGTCAAATAAATAAAGAAGACACCGAAATATATGCGCCACGAAACTCCCCGAAACCCGATGATGTGACCCCCGCCACAGTTGATCGACATTCTGTGCGGCGCATGTGAGGCTCTTCATCGCCAAGCCGGGGGGTAGGCGTGTGTGCTGACCACGCACCGTTTCTCCCTCGGGTAATTCATCGATTCGAGGGGAAACGAATTGAACGTCAAACAGCGTGGGATCCTGGCGGTGGCCGGCGTCACGGCCGCGGCCCTGTGCGTGACCGTCGCGCCGTCGGCGATGGCGGACTCCTCCGGCGTCTCCGCGCGACCGGCGGCCGCCGCGTCCGCGGTGTCGGCGAAGACCGACGGCGAGAACGTCTTCCGCGGCCTGTTCTTCGCCCAGGGCCAGGTGGGCCGTGGCCTCGCCGACCTGGACCTGTTCTCGCAGGCCCGCCAGCACCTCGACAACGAGGATCTGGAGGAGGTCCGTGCGTCCAACGCCGTCATCGAGTTGATCAACAAGCGCTCGGCGGGCTTCTTCGCCGACTTCAGCGCCAGGACCCGCAGCGGCGACCCGCGCCAGGTGGAGGCCGCCGTCGCCGACGCTCAGCACATGCTGCTCTCCGTCGCGCAGAACAAGTCCGCGACGCCGGTGGAGAACGGCCAGCTCTGCGGTGTGACCGTGGCGGTCGGCGCCGCGGTCGTGCACATCGCGGCCGTGATCACGGCCGCCGGGGCAGTCGTCACGGTGACCGTGGCCGTGGGCGCCAACTTCGTGAAGGGCAAGAACTGGTTCTGGAGCCCGCAGCCCACCGCGGGTGACGGCACGCCGCTGTCGAAGGACGAGGCGGTCGCCCAGGTCACGCGGGCGCTCAAGGCCGCCTGACGCGCCTCGGGGTGCGGGGAGGCTGCAGACTCCCCGCACCCCGGTCCGTCCTTTCGGCGTCACAGCGGCAGGGAAGCCCGACAACTCACATGAAAAAAGAATTCCATCAATTTCGCGCCGCATTCGCTCGGACCGCCGGCGCGGCCGTCTCCGTCTCGATGAAGTCGGTGATCGCCGTCTGCGCCGTCTGGGCGGTCGTCATCGCGTACGTGGCCCAGGAACAGCTTCCGAAGAACGTCCTTTCGCTGCCCGGCCAGACAAAGGCCCGGCATACCGTGGCGAACATGGCCCCCCAGGGGTGGGCTTTCTTCACGAAATCACCGAGGGACGCCGAGATAGTCCCCTACAAAAAGAGTGCGAGCGGCTGGAAGCAGGCTTCCCTGACCCCGCACTCCTCACCGCACAACGCCTTCGGCCTCGACCGACGCTCACGCGCGCAGGGAGTGGAGATCGCCCTGCTGCTCTCCGCCGCCCAGAAGGACGACTGGCACGCGTGCACGAGCAGCCGCCCGCAGTGCCTCGCCGGCTACGGCGCACCCGGACGGCACCTCCGCAACCGTTCCCCGGAACCCACACTGTGCGGAACCGTCGGCCTGCTCCAGGAGAAGCCGACGCCGTGGGCATGGCGCGACCTCGTGCCCGAGGCGCACACCCTCGAGCGGGTCATGGTGCTGGAGGTGACGTGCTGATGCGTTCGTTCACCGTGCCCCTGCCCTGGGCGGCGGGATACGGCCTGGCCCGTACGCTTCTGGCCCTCGGCACCCTCGGCACCCTGGTCTTCAGCGACGCGGCGACCCTCTTCCGCGAGGTCGCCACCGTCGGCCGGTACCCCATGTGTCAGGGCGTCAATTCCGGCGGCGCCTTCTGCCTGGTGTCCGAGGACCACTACGACGCCATGCGCTGGGCGTGCTGTGTCGTGCTGGTGGTCGCGGCGAGCGGCTGGCGTCCCCGCCTCACCGCGATTCCCCACGCCTATGTGGCGTTCAGTGTCTTCACCGGGATCGCCATCCCCGACGGCGGCGACCAGATCACCTGGATCCTCACCCTGCTGATCGTCTTCGTGGCCCTCGGGGATCCCCGCCGCTGGCATTGGCAGCCCGGCCCGCCGCCCGACGGTCCCCTGTCGCGGCGCCGCACCCTGTGGGCGCTGCTGGGCGTCAGCGCCCTGGTCGTCGCGCGCGTCCAGATGTCGGTTCTCTACTTCCAGTCCTGCGTGGCCAAGCTCCCCCATGCCGAATGGGCCGACGGCAGCGCCCTGTACTACTGGGTCAACAACTACGACTTCGGGGCGCCGTACTGGCTGCGCCCCACGCTCGAGGTCGTGGTCGACCACCCCGTGGGCGTCGCCGCGATGACCTGGGGTCCCCTCGTCCTCGAGATCGCCCTGGCCGCCGCCCTCCTCCTGCCTCAGAGGGTGCGCTGGACGCTGCTTCCGGCGGGGGTCTTCTTCCACCTGTGCATCGCAGTCGTCATGGGCCTGTGGAGCTTCGCGCTGGCCATGTGCGCCGGCCTCTTCCTGCTCCTGGCGCCCCTCGGACACGACCCCGACCTCACACGCCTGGTGCGCCGGACCCCCCGGCTACCGGCCGTGCGCCCGAAGAAGGAGGAGCCTGTCGAAGCGCCCGTCCCGACCTGACACCGTCCCTGAGAGCCCACGACCAGCAGCAGGCAGTGCGCCGGGCCAGTACCAACTCGGCGGGTGCCGGTGATCGCCCAGCCGGCGCGGGAGTGAGTCCCTCTCGGCTGCCTGTGGGCTGTTCTCCGATCGGAGGAATGGAATCCTCGACGCACTCCAGCAGCTCGCCGACCTCGGCCTCGAATCGACAAGGGTAAGGAAAAGGGTAAGTTTGTGGCTAAGTCGATTGGTCTCCTGAGTTAAGGTGCGGGGCATGGCATCGGAGGAAGAGCTGTTCGCGTCCGTCGACGCTCTGTTGAACGAGGAGCCGCATCTCCCGCCTCCGGCGGAGCGTGCCCGGCTGCGTGAGGCCGCCGGCATCACCCAGGCCCGCCTCGCCACCGCGCTGAAGACGACGACCCAGTCGGTGAAGAACTGGGAGAACGGCCGCAGCGAGCCGAAGTCACCGCGCCTGGACGCCTACCAGCGGCTGCTGAACGGGTGGGCGGCGAAGTATCCGGCCCCCGGTGCAGCCTCGGCTGCCGCGACGGTGCCCGCAGCGCTCGCCGCACTGGCCGCGTCCGACGTGGAGACGGCAGAAGCCCCGCAGGCCCGGGACGTTCCAGCTGCGGGACCGGCGCGTCCCGCCGCCCTGGCTGGCGCGGCATCGCGGCGTCCGGCCGCGAAGAAAGCGGCGAGGCCCGCCGTCGACCCACGATTTCCGCACGGCCCGCTCGCGGTCCTGGACGGTGACGGCTGCGCGTACGGCGTCGACGGGATCGTGCTCGACTGCCCGGCGACCACGGTCCCGGAGCTGGTGGAGTGGACGCTGCGCGAGTCCGGCCTGGGCGCGCCGCGTCTGCATCGCAACGGCAAGGACAGTGACCCGCTGATCGTGCTCACCGCGGCGGCCGCCGTGAAGCTCGGGCTGCCGGAGCGCCTGGAGGGTCATGAGCAGCGGCGGTCCCTGCGGCTGCCGGAGGATCATCCGGTGGTCAGGCAGGTGGTAAAGGCGAAGTGGCGGCTGACGCAGCGCGGATTCGGGCCCTGGGCAAGGATCTACCGCAAGGTTCAGGGCACCCAGCGGCAGTGCGTGCAGCTGGCGATCCTGTCGTGGGACGCCCTCGATGAGCGGTCCTGGCCCGGCGTGACGGAGATGGAGCCGGCCGACATCGCCCGCGTCCTCGGCGTCTACGCGACCCGGGTCATCACCCCGCGCGGCTCGACGGCCGTGTCCGGGCTGGAGCTGATGACGGCGCTGCGCCCGCCCACCCGCGCGGTACGCGATGAAGCCACCGGCAACTGGATGCCCGGCCACAACCCCGGCTCGCTGGGCACGGAGCCGATGGACCCGGCGCCGCCGGAGGCCACCGCCGAACACCCCGTCGTCGTGAGCAGCGGCTGGAGCGGCGGGTTCCTCGACGAGGAGGCGTACCAGTGGGTGCGCGACGTCAGCCTGCTGACGGATGAGGAGTGCACGCTGCCGCACGCGGTCGGCCTGGACCTCAACACCGCCTTCCTCGCCGCCGCGGCCCGCCTCGTCGTCGGGCTGTCGGAGCCCGACCACTTCCACGCCCCGGCCTTCAACCCGAAGATTCCCGGCTCCTGGCTGGTCGACCTCTCCCCCATCGAGCTGGACCCGCGCCTGCCCTCGCCGTTCGCCCCGGACGGCACCCGCCCGGCGGGGCCGGCCTGGTACCAGACGCACACCGTCGCCTACGCCCAGGAGCTCGGTTACAACGTCCAGCCCATGGAGGCGTATCTGCGGCGGGAGACCGGCGCGTACCTGGACCCGTGGCATGACCGGCTCAAGACCGCCTACGTCGACACCCTCGCCGGCCTCGGCGTCACCAAGGACCTGGACGACCGCGCCTTCCTCGCCGCGATGGAGCGGCACAAGGACGTCGACCCGGCGATGGCGGCCGTCCTCGCCGCCATCAAGGCCACCGTGAAGGGCGGTATCGGCAAGCTCCGCGAGCGCCCCCAGGGCAAGAAGTACAAGGAGGGCGAGCGGTGGCCGGCCCTTCAGCGGCCGACCTGGCGCCCCGACATCCGCGCCGCCGTCATCTCCAAGGCCCGCATCAACATGCACCGCAAACTGCGCAACATGGCCACGATGACGGGCCTCTATCCGCTCGCCGTGCTCTCCGACTGCGTCGTCTACCCCTCCCCCGGCGCCTCGCCGCTGGACTTCCTGCCCTACGCGGCCTCCGGCAAGCCCCAGCCCGGCGGCTTCCGCCTCGGACCCACCCCGGGCCTGGCCAAGCTGGAGGGTGTCCAGTCGATGCTGTGGGCGGTCGGCCTGATGGAGAAGGGCCTCAACCCGGCCCGCCACATCAAGGGCGGCGACGCCGTCCTGGACGAAGGCGAGTAACCGGTGGGCGAGATCGACGATGCCATCGAGCGGGCTGACCGGGAGTCGTTCACCCGGGTGCCGCCGAAGACGCTGAAGGGTCAGATCGGCTACCTGCTGCGGCAGTTGGGCAGCGCGAAGGCCGTCGCGCGTGAGATCGGTGTCACCGCCGACTCTGTGAACCGTTACCGGCGTGGCGCCCGCAAGCACGCTCGCGCCGACGTCGCCGCGAAGATCGACGACGCGGTACGGCAGCGATGGCAGCCGCAGGTGCGCAAGCGCCGGCAGAAGCGGGCCGCGGCCTCCGGCGGGATCACGGTGGAAACCCGGGCCCGGTTCGGGTACACCGCGCCCATCGGCGCAACCGACGACGGAAGATTCCGACGGCTCACCGTCCACCTCCCACCGGCCTACGCACAGCGTCTGTTCGACGCCCGCGACGCAGGAGCCGGCGACCAGGAGATGCGCGCGATCATCGCCGAGGGATTCAAAGAGATCTACTTCCAGGACGGCGGTGTCCGCGCCACAGGACTCTCCGACGTCGCCATCAACGACATCGACTACCTCGACCTGGACTACTGACCCGGCACCAATCGGGGCCCAGTACCTGCTTGTTGTGACTGATTCCCCATCGTCGTTGTCAAGCAGCCGGAGCGGGTGTGGGAGGCCGAGCTCGCGGTCAGGGACGTACCTCATCGTGATCTTCTGTGCCCACTCCAAGAGCGGCTCGGGCCGCCGCGAGCTGCTGCCTGGACTCGCCAGTGGCTATCCACTCTGCGCCCAGGTCGAGCGGCACTGCGACGACGATCTGGGTGCTGGGTCCGTCGTGGACTTCGACCACGTAGGGATCGTCGGCGATGAAGCGGAGGTAGGCAGCGCGGCCTGATCGAGGCCAGTCGGCCGTGAACGGTGACCTGGCACCTCGCCAACCGATACCGACCGCCCCGACCGCCGACCCCGCCCTCGCCCTCGCCGCCCGGCTGGGCCGCGGAGCCGAAATTATGGCGGGGGTCGGCGGTTGTCCGTTTGTCCGCAGTGCCGCGAGCTGGAGTGCAACGTCACCCCAGCGGTCTCGCATAGACGGCTGCGCCGTTCCTGGCCTCGACGTATCGGTGGCGGATGCTGTCGCTACTCCGCAAAAGACGCCGCAGATCGACTCGTGTGGCTCGGCGGTCAGTCGGGTGTCTCGCCCGAGTCGGCGGGCTGGGAGTCGTTGGCCGGCGCGGAGCGCTCGATGCCGTCGTTAGTCGCGGCCCAGCTGGCCAGCAGGTTCAGGGCGTCCTGCGAGGGTGAGTGGGGCTCGGCGGTGTAGGTGAGGAGGAACTGGCTGGGGCCGTCGGGGAGTGGGAAGGTTTCGAAGGGCAGGTCGAGGTCGCCGACGACCGGGTGGTGGAGGAGCTTCACGCCGGTGGTGTGCATCCGGACGTTGTGGGCCGCCCAGCGGTGACGGAATTCCGCGCTGCGGGTGGACAGCTCCCCGATCAGGTCCGTCAGCCGCCGGTCGTAGAGATCGCGGCCGGCCTCGGCGCGCAGCATGGCGACCGTGTCGTTGGCGACTTCGTCCCAGTGACGGAAGAACTCGGTCGCGTGCGGGCTGAGGAAGACGAACCGGGCGTTGTTCGGCGGCCTTACCGGGTCGGCATAGACGGGGGCAAACAGTGCGCGCCCGAGGTGGTTGGCGGCCAGGATGTCTCCGCGTCCGCTGAGGATGAACGCGGGTGTGCCGCTCATCGAGTCGAGGACGCGCTGCACCGCGGGCCGCACGCGCTGCTGGGCAGGCCGACGGCGTGGCGGACGGCTCGTGCCGGCGCCGCGCAGGAGGTCGAGCAGGTGGATGCGTTCGGCCTCGTCGAGCTGAAGTGCCTGTGCGATGCCGTCGATGACGCTCTCGGAGACTCCGGTGGCGTTGCCGCGTTCCAGCCGTGTGTAGTACTCGCTGGAGATGCCCGCGAGGAGGGCGACCTCCTCGCGGCGCAGCCCGGTGACCCGTCGGCGTTCTCCGCCGTATAGGGGTAGTCCGGCCTGCTCGGGGGTGACCCTGGCCCGTCGTGTGCCGAGGAATTCCCGGATCTCCGCACGGAAATCAGCACGAATATCACGGTTGGCGCCTTGTGGGTCGTTTCTGCCTGCCATGCGCTTCACTCTACGAGCGCATCCGCCGGGTTGGGGGTCCCTGTCAGTGACCCCCTCATCAGGGACTCCCACCCTCGCGTGACAGCCGGTTTTGTTGGTGGTGCACCGCCCGCGGTGTGAATGGCCCGGACAGGGCGGCGCTGGTGCCGCCGGTCCCAGCCCCCTCTGCGGCGCCGTCGGTGCTGCATGCTTCACCCCCGCACACAGCGGGTGCCGGATCACGGTGCCTGGAAGGAAACCCCGTATGAGCAAGGTCATTCTCGTCACCGGTGCCGGACGCGGTCTGGGCACGGACATCGCCCGGGAGTCCCTCGCCGCCGGCCACCAGGTCGTCGCCACCGGCCGCCGTCCCGAAGAGGTCGAGGAGACCCTGGGCGGGCCGCAGGACAATCTGCTGGTCACCAGGCTCGATGTCACCAGCCTGGAGGACGCCGAGGCCGCCGCGCAGGCCGCCGTCGACCGGTTCGGGCGCATCGACGTACTGATCAACAACGCCGGGAACCTGTTCACCGGCTACTTCGAGGAGATCTCGCCCTCGCAGATGCGCCGGCAGTTCGAGACCAACCTCTTCGGCCCGATGAACGTCACCCGCGCCGTCCTGCCGATCATGCGCCGCCAGCGCGCCGGCCACGTCATCACCATCACCTCGACCGCCGGGCTGGTCGGCATGGAGTTCACCTCCGCCTACGCCGCCTCCAAGTTCGCGGAAGAGGGCTGGATGGAGTCCCTGCGCTACGACGTCGAGCCGTACGACATCCACACCACGATCGTGGAGCCCGGCTACTTCCGCACCGAACTCCTCGTGGACGGCTCCACCACCTGGCCCGAGCTGTCCATCGACGACTACGCCCCGCGCACCGCCCCCCGGATCGAGGGCATGAAGAGCATGAACGGTCAGCAGCCCGGCGACCCCGCCAAGCTCGCCCGCGCCCTGCTCACCATCGCCGGCCAGGAGAAGCCGCTGCTGCGCTTCGTCGCCGGTGCGGACGCCATCGAGGCCGCCGAGGCCAAGGCGAAGGAGCTCCTCGCCCAGGCCGACGCCTCTCGCGAACTGGGCGGCGCCCTGGCCTACGACGACGCCCACGCCTGAACACCACGCCCCGCACTCCGGCCAGGACGGAGGACCGCGCCGGGTGCGCGTCTCGACAGCACGGAGAGAGTCAACATGCCGGCGCTGACCCGCTACCCGGCAACGGCGCCCGCGCCCGCGCCCGCGCCCGCGCCCGCGCCCGCGCCGACAGCGTGCGGACCACCGAAGCACGGTCCGCCAGCTGGTGGCGCACCCCATTGATCAGACCGGCCTGACGGCCGTCACGAAAAGGAGTACCTGATGAAGCACGTATCACTGGGCGGGCTCGATGTCTCCCGCATCGGACTGGGAGCCATGACCATGGCCGGCGTCTACACCACGGGTGCGGGGCTCGACGACGCCGAGTCGATCCGCACCATCCACCGTGCGCTGGACCTCGGGGTCACCCACATCGACACCGCCGAGATCTACGGCCCCTTCCACAGCGAGGAAATCGTCGGCAAGGCCATCAAGGGCCGCCGGGACGACGTCGTCGTGGCGACGAAGTTCGGTCTCGTCTCCCACGCCGGCAACGGCCCCGGCGTCATCGACAGCAGCGCCGGCAACGTGAAGGCCGCGGTCGAAGGCTCGCTCCTGCGGCTCGGCACCGACCACATCGACCTCTACTACCAGCACCGCGTCGACCCGAACACGCCCATCGAGGAGACCATCGGCGCGCTGGCCGAGCTGGTCGCCGAAGGCAAGGTGCGCCACATCGGCCTCTCGGAAGCCGGACCCGAGACGATCCGCCGGGCGCACGCCGTGCATCCGGTGGCCGCTCTGCAGACCGAATACTCCCTGTGGACCCGCGACGTCGAGGCCGAGATCCTCCCGCTGCTGCGCGAGCTCGGTATCGGATTCGTGCCCTACTCGCCGCTCGGCCACGGCTTGCTGACCGGGCGGATCCGCACCGTCGACGACTTCGCCGACGACGACTGGCGCAAGACCAACCCGCGCTTCACCGGCGAGAACTTCCAGCGCAACCTGCGCATCGTCGACGAAGTACAGGCCATCGGCGCAGAGATCGGCGCCACCCCGGCCCAGACCGCGCTGGCCTGGCTGCTGACCCGCGGCGACGACATCGCCCCCATCCCCGGAACCCGGCGAATCGCACGCGTCGAAGAGAACACCGCCGCCGACGCCGTCGAACTCAGCGCCGCTCAGCTCGACCGCCTGAACAACCTCACACCGGCCGCGGGCGAGCGCCACGACGAGGCGAACATGGCCACCATCGACCGGTGATCTGACGCCCCGGCGACGTACTTGACCCGTCGCACCCGACCAACCCGCATCCGTTCACCCATTTCACTGATCACTGAAGAGGCTTTCTCATCATGTCCAAGGTTCTCCTTGTCGTAGGCCACCCCGACCTGTCCCAGTCGAAGGCCAACAAGGCTCTGGTGGACGCCGTCCGCGAACTGGCCCATGTCACCGTGCACGACCTCTACGCCGCCTACCCCGACTTCCAGATCGACGTCGACGCCGAGCAGGCACTGCTGGCCGAACACGACGTGATCGTCTTCCAGCACCCGGTGTTCTGGTACAACACCACCCCTCTGCTCAAGCAGTGGCAGGACAAGGTCTTCACCCTCGGCTGGGCCTTCACCATGGACGGCTCTCCCTCCAAGCTGGCCGGCAAGAAGGCCGTCGTCGCCGTCACCGCCGGCGTCCCCGCCGAGCACTACACCCCCGAAGGCGCGAACAAGACCACCCTTGAGACGCTCCTCAGCAACTGGCACGCAACCCTGCGGCTGTGCCAGTTCGACATCCAGCCGATGGTCAAGCTGTACGGCACCGCCTTCGGCCTCTCCGACGAGGACCTGTCCACCGCCGCCAAGCAGTACAACGAACTGCTCGCCTCCTTCGCCGCCTGACCGCACTCGCACGACAACGGCCGCCCTCGCCGATCGCGACGCGGCGGTGATGGGTCCCACCAGTCTCCGGTCGCTCTTCGCCGGATCGGCGCCAAGCGACCGGGAGATCTGTATCGGCGGTGACTGTGTCGTGAAACAGCGGCCCCTCGTCGCCGAGCGGTGTCCGAGCTCGGCGGATCTGGATTGCAGGGTGAGCACGTTCGCCGGACCCGGCTCCTGATCTCCACCAGGGTCCGGTCTTCGTATCGGATGAGGTCAGGACCGTGACCTCGGGGTCTGTCGAAGAACGTCCGCAGATCACGAGCGTAGGCAGCCTGCGTGTTCCACGGCGACGACCCCAGCCACACCGAGAGTACCGATTCAGCGCGACGTCGTACTCGCCCTTCGGACTGATCAGGGACGGCTGGCCCTCCGGCACGCCCCACTCGTCCAGCGCGTGGTCGAGTTCGGCGAACAACGCGCTGAACTCCTGTATGAGCGGGGTGACTTCCCGCGGCCAGTCCAGCTCTCGGCGAGTGAAGTGCACCCGCCATCCGGTGTTTGACATGGGGCCGGACGATATCCCGCGGACAGCTCAACAGCGCATAACCGAAGTGGGGCGGCTACCGCGCCCAGCTCACCCGCTACGCCGATGGCCGGGTGCTGCTGCGCTCGCGGCGCGGCACCGACATGACGCCGGCCCAGAGATCCGGATGGCCGCCGCGCATCTACCCGACGACACCGACCTGGACGGGGTTATGCGACCCGTCGGCCTGTCTCAGCCCGTTGATGTCTCATGTCGGACGCCCGCTCCGGGCGAAAGGCTCCGCAGAGAGCTGGTACTACGTACGTGTTCGCCCCTGGTGGTATCCGCATGGATGGTCCGTTGCGCTGTACTTGGCCGACAAGGGTGCACACCTCTCCCGATGCGGCTCATCAGTCACGCTCCGGCTCAGTCGCTCGTGTATCTCCAGTGCGTCGTCGGACTGTATGAACCCTTGATCCCGTCGAGCCACGTGGTGTTGGAGTGTCGTTGCTCGCGGGACGCATGCTGATCAAGCTTGCGGCGAGTAGCAGAGCACCCCCGATGTAGAAGGGGGCGCGAAGCCCGAAGGAGTCGGCTTCAAGACCCGCGAGAACAGCGCCGAGCGTGATTCCACCGCCGCTGACCATCTGGTAGGCCATGCCGACCCGCCCCAGTAAGTGAGCAGGGACGAGTGCCTGGCGGAGGGACACTGCGGTCACATTCCATGCCAGGTTCGCCGCTCCATACCCAGCGATGCACGCGCCAGCGATGAGGCCCGAGGAGGCCGCGCCGGCAGCCGCTGCGGTGCCTGCCGTAACAGCAGCAGTCAGCCGCAGAACTCGAGGGGTTCCGTAGCGGGCGCTCAGGCGAGGGGTCGCCATCGCCCCCGCTACGCCGCCGATCGCGAAGGAGGCGACCAGCAGGGCGAATCCGAGACTGGTCAGGCCCAGGGTCTGCCGGGCGTAGAGCACCAGAATGGCGATGAGACCCCCACCTACAAAGTTCGTGATCCCAGACGTCAGGCAGAGGCGACGGAGCAACGGCTGCTGCCAGAGCCAGCGCACCCCCTGAGTCGTGTCGTCGAGCAACCTCCTCCAAGGGTTTGGTGTGGTTTGCGGCCGTGGACGGAAGTCGCCGCTCAGCGTCAGGGCCAGTACGGCAGCGGCCGCGAACGACACCGCATCGACGGCGAAGGGAAGCGTGGCGCAGACGCCGAAGAGCAACGCGCCCAGCGGGGTTCCGAGGAGGGTGTCAGTGATGAGGGAACCGGACTGCAGACGGGCGTTGGCGCGCGTCAGTTCCGGGGAGGCAACCAGCGTGGGCACGATGCCTGACCAGGCTCCGTTATAGAGGGTCTGTCCAAGCCCGAGAAGGAAACCGATGGCAGCCAGCAGAGGCACCGACATCGCGTCGGCTGCTACCGCGCCGGCGAGCGCCCCGACAATCACGACTCGGACAGCGTCGACGCCCCACAGGATGCGGCGACGGTCGAAGCGGTCCGCTATGGCGCCCGAGAGGAGGCCGAACAGCAGCAGGGGCAGTTGTTCGGCCACGTAGACGAAGGCAACCTGGCGAGGATCGGAGGTGAGCTGAGCCGCGAGCAGCGGCAGAGCGACGAAGCGCATCCCGTCGCCGAGGCTGGAGACGGTCACCGAGGCCCAGACGCGCTGGAAATCCGGCCCGAGCTTCGTGCGCGTGATGCCCCTGGATAAAAACATGAACTAGACTCTGGTTCGGATTTTGGGGAGGTGTCAAGGAGTTCGATGGCCGAGATGCACGAGCCGCAGCAGCAACGCAGTCGAGAGAAGGTCGCCCGCATCCTCGAGGTGACAGCTTCTCTGCTGGAGACGACCTCCTACGACGATCTGGGTACCAAGCTGATCGCGGCCGAGGCCGGAGTGTCGGTCGGCGTGCTGTACCGGTACTTCGCTGACAAAGAAGCGATCGTCGCCTCGCTGGTGCGCAGTTGGCTTCAGCTGGATGTGCAGATCGCCGAACGCGTCACAACCGAGCCGCTCCCTGAACGCTCACAGGACCTGCTGGAAAAGCTGATCACCGCCTACGCCGGCCGCTTCCGCAATGAGCCCGGCTACCGTTGGATCTGGTACCACGGACCGCGCATCGCGTCACTACGAGCCGACACCCAGCAGGCCGACCGAGAGATCGCTGACCGGGTTCACCGGGCCCTCGTCCGCGGGTATGCGATACCGGACACCGATGAATCACGTCGACGGGCTCGGCTCGCAGTCGAGGTCGGAAGCAACCTCCTCGATCTCGCCTTCCGCAACAACCCCATGGGCGACACGGAAACCCTCTCCGACGCAGCACTCATGATGGATCGATACCTCTTCGCGCCACCGACCAGCTTGGATTAAGGCCGCCACTGCAACGACTCGGCTCAGGCGGCTCGTCGGACTGTGACATGGACAAGATGTCGGCCGACGGGGAGCGCCGGCTTGCTACTGGGGGCGGCGACCGGTGACGTGTCCGTCGGGGGTGTCGGCGAGGGCGATGCGGGCCGTGATGCGCTTGCCGACCGGCTCCTGATCGATGAAGAGATCCTCGGTGACGGCCTTGACGATCTCCAGGCCGTGCTGGCCGATCCTGCCGGGATCGACGGGCCGGGCCGCGGGCACCGTGGGGTCGCTGTCCCACACGACGACGTCCACGGCGCGGACCGTAATGCGCAGTTCCATCAAGACGGGGCCTGGGGCGTACTTGAGGGCGTTGGTGACCAGCTCGCTGACCACCAGTTGTGTGAGGTCTCTCGCCCGTGCGGGCACGGGCAGGTCATGATCGGCGTGGGCCTGGTCGAGAAAGGCGACAGCGTGGCGGCGGGCGTCGGCGATACAGCCGTTGGCCCCGTCCAGGGCGTAGCCGGCGCGCATCAGGTGCTCATCCGGTTTGGTGCAGCCCTCACCGTCGACATGGGATCCCACTGGTCTTTCCCCTCATTCCCCGTACACGCTTGCGCGAGTACCCACCCTCCCGGCATACATGGCAGAGGCATGTTGTTCGGCGCAGTCGCCCGAGTGCATCTGGCCGGGGTGGTGGGGCAGAGTCATCCGCGCACGCCGTGTCCCGTGGGCCAGCGTAAGCGCAGCCGCAGGAAACGGTGACCGACATCGAGCAAGCGGTCCGGCCGGAGAGGCTGTCTGTCGAGCACCGCGTGGTCGCCGGCGTCCGTGTCGTCACCATGCAGGGCGAGATCGAAAGGCGGTCGCCGGACCGATGGCGTCGGGGCCGAACGTGTCGCAGGCGCGGTCGATGGCCGCTTCGGCCACCAGTCGGGCTTCCCGGGGCGTCGAGGTTGATCTGCCGGGCGATCTTCTCGGCACCGACCAGGTCCTCCCCCTTCGCTGTCGGCCCGGTCAGGTGACGGCGCGCAGGTCCTCGTCGTGCGCGGACGGCTCGGAAGGCGGTGCGTCTTCTCCCCTGGGTATGGCCCGGTGCGGTACTGCGGACCGTGGTTCAGGTGGCGGCCGTCTGCGGGGATGCGGTGCGGCGGTGTTCGGCGTTGATGCGCTGGGCTTCTTCGAGCTGGTCCTCGAGGATGATGATGCGGCAGGCGGCC
>NZ_JBHWUW010000065.1:0-42075 GCF_042737245.1 Streptomyces sp. NPDC060002 | reverse complement strand
CAGGGTGGGCCCTGCGGGGCCCGCAGGGCCCACCAGGGGCGCGGGGAACTGCGCGACCAGCCACGACGAACCCGCACCCGCCGACGCACCGCACCCCGCCCGCACACCCGCCGCGCCCCCGCCCAGCCGGCGGCAGCCATCCCGTGCAGCATCCATGCGCCAGCCGAACACCGCGCGCGCACAGTGGTGACTCGAGTGGTTCGAGGTACGGGGGGTACATGGAAATTCAGCTGCTGGGCTGCGTCGAGGCACGGGCCCGCTCCGGCGACAAGCTGCCGCTTCCGCACGGCACCAAACTGCTGCTGGCGGCACTGGCCTGGACCCCCGGCGCCTTCGTCGCCGACGAGACGCTGATCGAGCGGGTGTGGCAGGAGCGCCGGCCCCAGCACCCGCGCGACGCCCTGTACATCCAGGCCACCCGGCTGCGGAAGGCGCTGCGGGCCGACGGACAGCTGACCGAGGGCTTCGAACTGATCCGGAAGCGGGGCGGATACGTCCTCGCGATCGACGAGCGCTGCGTCGACACCGCACGGTTCCGCGCCCTGGTCCGGCAGGCGCAGCAGGACGCCCGCGCCGGCGACACCGAGGCGGCCCTCGGCCTCTACTCGCGGGCCCTGGAGCTGTGGCGGGGCGAGCCACTGTCCGACGTGCGCACAACCTGGGCGGAGACGACGCGGGTCACGCTGCGGCGCGAGCACCGGGAGGCGCTGGTCGGCAGCACCGAGCTGTACCTGCGCGTGGGGCGGCACGAGGAGTGCCTGCCACAGCTGCACTGGCTGGCCGAGATGCACCCCTTCGACGAGAAGGTCACGGGCCTGCTGATGCTCGCCCTGCACCGCGGGGGACGCCAGGCGGACGCGCTGGACTGCTTCCAGCTGCTGCGCCTGCGGATGATCGACCTGCTGGGCTGCGAACCGGGCCCGGAAGTGCGGTCCCTGCACGAACGGATCCTCGCCCGCGACCCGCGGCTGCGACTCGGCAGCGCGTACGCCCACTCCGCTTGAAGCGGCTCAGCCGTCGAAGTGCTCGGTCAGGTACAGGGTGAGGCGGGACTCGGCGTCCAAAGGGAGCTCACGGTGACGGTGGTGGGGCGGCGGGCGGTGCGGGGCGGGCGCCCCGGGAGGGTGCCGGACGCCCAGCGCCGTGTACAGGGCGGTCGCCTCCGTCCTCGCCTCGTGCGCCGGCCCGGTGTCGCCGTGGGCCTCGTGGGCGGAGGCCAGGGCCGCCATGGCGGCCGCGTGCAGGAGGCGCTGGCCGGAGCTCCGGGCGAGGCCGGCCGCGAGGGCCGCCGCGTCGCGGGCCCGGTCGGGGGCGGTGTGGGTGCTGGTGTCCGTGTCCGTGTCCGTGTCGAGGAGCGTCAGGGCGGTGGTGAGGTGGACGCGCGGGAGGGTGAGGGGGTTGCCGTCGGCGGCGAGGCGTTCGGCGCGCTCCAGCTGGTCCAGGGCGTCGGCCGGGCGGCCCTGGGCGCGGGCCAGGTCGGCACGGGCCAGCAGGACCTCGACGAGGCCCGCCCGGTGGCCGGTGCGCTCGGCGATCTCGAACGCGGCGTCGAGGTGTTGGGCCGTCTCCTCGGCGCGGCCCGCGCGCAGCTTCACCGAGGCGACCCCGACCAGGCTGTCGACCTGGCAGTTGCGGTTCTCCACCCGCCGGGAGACGGCGAGGGCGTCCTCGTAGGCGAGGAGCGCGCGGTCGTCCTGGCCGGCGTCGGCGCGGACCCGGCCCAGCGCCTCCAGGGCCACGGCCTCCGTGTAGGTGGACCCGGAGTCGCGGGAGACCAGGAAGCAGGTGCGCAGCGCCGCCGCCGCCTCGTCGAACCGGGCCTGCTTCTGCCGGACCAGGGCGAGGTTGACGAGGGCCATCGCCCGGTTGTGGTGGACCGTGTCGCCGATCAGGTCGAGGGCCGCGCACGCCGCCTCCTCGGCCGCGTCCAGGCGGCCCAGGGCGAGGTTCAGGGACGCCGTGTTGATCAGCATGATCTCCACGTTCCTGACGTTGTCCAGGGTGCGGTAGAGCGCGAGGGCACGGTCGTAGCAGGGCAGCGCGCGGCGCAGCTCGCCCAGCAGCTTGAGGGTGACGCCCTTGCCCTGGAGGCTGCCGGCCTCGCCGTACGTCCAGCCGGCCCGGCGGGCCAGCTCCTCCGCCTCCTCGTACTCCGTGAGGGCGCCCCGCAGGTCCCCGTTGCGCCAGCGGGCGCTGCCCAGGGACAGGCACATGGAGGCCTGGCCGACCTCGTCGCCGTCGCGCGCGGCCACCTCCCGGGCGAGGGTGGCCAGCCGCATCCAGTCGGAGAGCGGCCTGCGATGGTGGAAGAGGTCCTGGAGCGCGTCCACCAGCCACCACACGTACGGCGCGGGACCGTGCTCGGCGGCGTGTCCGATCGCGGCCGCGATGTCGTCCCACTCGCCGTCGAACCAGGCGTACGCCTCCTCGATGCCGGCGAACGCCCGTGGCAGGGAGCCCTCGACGGCGGGCGGGCGGGTGCGCATGACGTACAGGCCGGCCGTGGCGGCCGCGTTGACGACGCTCTGGAGGTAGTGGTCGAGGACGCGGGTGACGGCGGCGGCCCGCTCGTCGGGGGCGTCCTCGGCGGCCGTCCGGTCACGGGCGTACTCGTGCACGAGGTCGTGCCAGGCCGGGCGGCCGTGCTCGACGTCGCGCAGCAGATGGACCCGCTGAGCCAGCCGCAGCAGGTCGGCCAGGCGATGTTCGTCCGTACCCGCGGCCGCGGCGGCCGCCGGTACCGACCGGCCGGTGCCCGGCAGCACGCCCAGCGAGCGGAAGGCCCGCCGGGCCTCCTCCGGCAGCACCCCGTACGACAGGTCGAGCGCGGCCCGTACGGCGACGGACTCCTCGCCCTCGACATGCAGCCGGGCCAGTCGCCCCCGGTCCGCGAGGTCGCGGACGTAGGCCCGGATACTGCCTGGCCGGTCACCGATCCAGGAGCCCGCGACACACAGCGCGAGCGGCAGGTGGTCGCAGAGTTCGACGAGCCGCGCCGCGGCCTCCGGATCGGCGGCGACGGCCTCCGCGCCGACCGCGCCGCTGATCAGCTCCAGTGCGGCGGCACTGTCGAGGACGTCGCAGGACACCCGGTAGGCGCCGTCCAGGGTGACCAGGCCGCTGAGCTTGTCGCGGCTGGTCACCAGCGTCAGCGAGCCCGCCGAGGCGGGCAGCAGCCGTCGTACGTACGACGCGTCGGCCACGTCGTCGAGGACGACCAGCACCCTGCGGTCCGCGAGCAGCGTCCGGTACAGGGCGGTCTGTGCCTCGGCGCCCAGCGGGATGTCGCGCGGCGCGCAGCCCAGGCCCTGGAGGAGCAGCGCCAGCGCCTCTGCGGGGGTCATCGGCTCGGCGTTGTCGAAGCCCCGCATGTCGAGGAAGAGCTGGCCGTCGGGGAAGCGGTCGGCGACCCGGTGGGCCCAGTTCAGCGCCAGGGCGCTCTTGCCGACGCCCGCGGGTCCCACGATCAGGGCGAGCGGTTCCGAGGTGCGCAGACAGGAGTCGAGGCGGCCGAGTTCACCGTCGCGGCCGACGAAACGACGGGGGGTGGGCGGGAGTTGGCGCGGCACGGGGCGCTCGGACGCCGGGGCGGACCGCTCGGGCGGGGCGCCTGTGGAGAGGTCGCCGCCGCGTAGCAGCCGCTGGTGCAGGTCCCTGAGGTCGGCCGAGGGCTCCATGCCGAGTTCGTCGACCATGCGTCGGCGCAGCGCGGTGTACAGCTCCAGGCCCTCGGCGCTGCGGCCGTCCTGGTGCAGGGCGCGCATCAGCAGGCCGTGCGGCCGTTCGCGCAGCGGGTGGGCGGCGGTCAGCCGCAGGAGTTCGGCGATGGCCTCCCGGTGCCGGCCGGTCTCGATCCCCGCCTCGGCCACGCCTTCGCGGGCGACGAGGTGCAGTTCGGCGAGGCGTTGGCGCTCGGCCTCGCGCACCGCGACCTCCGGCAGGTCGGGCAGCGGCTCGTCCCGCCACAGCGCGAGGGCCTGTTCACCGCCGCGCCGGGCCGTTCGCCAGTCGCCGTCGGCCGCGGCCCGCGAGGCGTCCCTGATGAGGTTCTCGAAGGCCAGCAGGTCGAGTTCGTCCGGGCCCGCGTGCATGACGTAGCCCGGCCGCCGGGTGGTCAGCAGTTCCGTCCCCGCCGGGCCGAGGGCGCGCCGCACCTCCGCGACGAGGGCCCGCACCCGGGCCGCGCCGGCGCCGGGCGGCCGGTCGTCCCACAGGCACTGGATCAGCCGGTCGACGGAGACGACGTGGTTGGCGTGCAGCAGGAGCACGGCGCACAGCGCGCGTTGCCGGCCGGTGAGTACGACGACCCGTCCGTCGATCTCGACGTCCAGCGGTCCGAGCAGGCGGAACCGGGGCCGTGGGGTGAGCATTCACAGAACGTAGTCCAGGGGCGACTGCCGGGCAACGCCGACCTTCCCCAAGAGGAACCGACGGCTCCCCGGGCGTCGGGATCCGGCCAATTCCCCGGGCCGGGGCCGCGGCGGCGGCCGGGTGCCGTGCGAGCGGGGCGGCAGAGGCCGGGCCGGGGCGGGCGCCGCGTGTCCCCCGTCGGTCGCCCGCCCCGTACGAGAGTCTCGCCGAGCCGTCTTTCCGGACCCTTTCGGCGATCTTTCATACGCCTTTCGCCCCGGCCCGGCCGGCGGCGTCGCGGACGGGCGTGCCGAGCCCCGCGTCTCCGGCACGGTCCGCCGGACAGGCCCTACACGCCGGTGCGGCCGTCGATCAGTTCGCGCAGGATGTCGAGGTGGCCGTTGTGCCGGGCCGTCTCCTCGATCAGGTGCAGGAGGATCCAGCGCAGGTCCACATGACGGCCGTCGCGCGTCGCCCGCTGCGCCTCGGTGCCCAGGTCGTGCTCGGTGACCAGCTTGCGGTGCCGCTCTGCGTGTTCGGCGTACTCGTCGAGCACCTGCGCGAGCGGGAGGTCGACGGCGATGCGCATCTCGCGGTCGGGGTCCTCGTCGGTCCACGGCCCCTCGTCCTCCTCACCGAGGAACACGACCCGGAACCAGTAGTACTCGACCCAGCGCAGATGGTTGACCAGACCGCTCGGGGTCATCAGCGGCGAACCCGGCAGGGGCGCCCTGCGGGCGTCCGCCTCGGAGAGGTCCTCGCACTTGGCGCGCGCGGTGTCACGGGCGTAGTCGAGGAACGTGGTGAGCTGGGTGCGCTCGTCCCACGCGGGGGGCATGTCGTCTGTTCTCGTCATCGCGCAGAGCATGTCCGCCCGCCTGCCCGCTTGTCGAGGGGATTCGGATGTTCTGGATCTTGTCCTGTGCCGCACCGAGGTGTGGCACACTGCCGCGGTGGTCGATCATTCGTTCGCGGATCTGACACTCGCCGCGCTGTACGACAGCATCAATCCGTGGGGGCCGGACGACGACTTCTACCTGAACCTGGTGAGATCCGCCGAGTCGGTGCTCGACGTCGGCTGCGGTACGGGCCGGCTCCTCGCGCGGGCCGCGTCGGACGGCCACCCGGGGCGGCTCATGGGCCTCGACCCTGCGGCCGCGATGCTGGTCCAGGCCCGGCGCCGGGCGCCCGGTGTGCAGTGGCTGCTGGGGGACCTCAACATCCGTCTGTGGCAGGCCGACTTCGACCTCGTGGTCATGACGGGCCATGCCTTCCAGGTGCTTCTCGGCGACGAGGAACTGCGCGGCGCGCTACGGGCCGTACGGTCGGCCCTGGGCGACGGCGGACGGTTCGTGTTCGAGACCCGCAACCCGGCCGCGCGGGCCTGGGAGACCTGGACCCCGGAGCGCGTCCGCGAGGTCACCGACGCGGACGGCCGGGTCGTACGGGTCTGGCACGAGGTGGAGGACGAACCGTACGGCGACCGGGTCACGTTCACCGAGACCTTCGACTCCCCCGGCTGGCCCCAGCGCCACACCGGCCGCGCCACCCTCCGCTTCCTCGACCCGGGGAGCCTGACCGGTTTCCTGGCGGAGGCGGGGCTGCGGGTCGAGGAGCAGTACGGGGACTGGGACCGGGGGCCGCTGACCCGGACGAGCCCGGAGATCATCACGGTGGCGGCCCCGGCCGGGTGACCCCGGAGCGGGCGCCTGCGGGCCCGCAGGGCCCCCAGGGGCGCGGGGAACTGCGCGACCGGCCACGACGGACCCGCCTCCGTCACCACACACCGCCACCACCCCCCAGGGGCGCGGGGAACTGCGCGACCGGCCACGACGGACCCGCGCCCGCCGGACGACACCGAGAAACAGGGCACCCCGCCGGAGCGACGCCGTGGATCAGCCGCCGGCCCGCCGGAGTCACCCGCGTCCTTCCTCCAGCGCCGCCAGCGCCGGGTCCAGCACGATGTCCTCCTCGCGCGCCTCGATCGTCGGCTCCTCCGGGAAGTGGCAGGCCGTCAGATGGCCCTCGTGGTTGCCGGAGATGCGGACCAGCGGCGGCTCCTCGGCCGCGCACTTGTCCTGCGCCTTCCAGCACCGGGTCCGGAACCGGCAGCCCGAGGGCGGGGCGATGGGCGAGGGCACGTCCCCGGCGAGCCGGATCCGCTCCCGTGCGGCCGTCTCCCCGCCGGCGACGTTCACCTCGGGGACCGCGGAGAGCAGCGCGTGGGTGTACGGGTGCCGGGGCCGGGTGTAGATGGAGTCGCGGTCGCCGACCTCGATGATCTTCCCGAGGTACATGACGGCCACCCGCTGCGAGAAGTGCCGTACGACGGCCAGGTCGTGGGCGATGAACAGGAACGCGATGCCGAGCTCCTGCCGGACCTGCTGGAGCAGGTTGACGACCTGCGCCTGGATGGACACGTCGAGCGCGGAGACCGGCTCGTCGGCCACGATGAGCTTCGGCTCCAGCGCCAGCGCACGGGCGACGCCGATGCGCTGGCGCTGACCGCCGGAGAACTCGTGCGGGAAGCGGTTGTAGTGCTCGGGGTTGAGACCCACGATCTCCAGCAGCTCACGCACGCGTGCCTCGCGGCCGCCCTCGGGCTCGATCCCGTTGACCTCCATCGGCCCGGAGACGATCTTGCCGACGGTCTGCCGTGGGTTGAGGGAGGAGTAGGGGTCCTGGAAGATCATCTGGATCTCGGAGCGGATCGGCGCCAGCTGCCGGCGCGAGGCGTGCGAGATGTCCTGCCCGCGGTAGGTGATCGTCCCGGCCGTGGGCTCCAGGAGCCGGGTGATCAGGCGGCCGGTCGTGGACTTGCCGCACCCCGACTCCCCCACCAGGCCGAAGCTCTCGCCGGCCCGCACGCTCAGGTCGATGCCGTCCACGGCCTGCACCTGGCCGACCGTACGCCGGACCGGGAAGCCGCCCTTGACCGGGAAGTGCTTGGTGAGCCCCTCCACGACGAGCAGTCGTTCCCCCTCGCCGTCGGCGCCCGCCTCACGCGGGGCGGGGAGTGCGAGTTCCTCTTTCTTCACGTGCTCCTCCTGGCCTTCTTCACGTGCTTGCTCCTCAAGGTCATGCCCCTACCCCAGTCGGGGCTTGATCTCGTCCACGAAGATGGTCCGCTTCTGCTCCGCCGTGAGATGGCAGGCGGAGGCGCGGTCCGGGGCCAGCAGGGGGCGTTCGGTGACACAGCGGTTGCCGCCGACCCGGTCCCGGAAGGTGCAGCGTGGGTGGAAACGGCAGCCGGAGGGCGGGTTCAGCAGCGACGGCGGGGCGCCGGGGATGGGGGCGAGCGGAGTGCCCAGGTCCGAGTCCAGCCGGGGCATGGAGTTCAACAGGCCCCACGTGTACGGGTGTTGCGGTGAGCGCAGCACCTGCTCGGTCGTCCCGCGCTCGACCGCTCCGCCCGCGTACATCACCATGATGTCGTCGGCCATGTCGGCGATGACACCGAGGTCGTGCGTGATGAAGATGATCGCGGTGCCGAACTCCCGCTGGAGGTCCTTCAGCAGGTCGAGGATCTGCGCCTGGACGGTGACGTCCAGCGCGGTGGTCGGCTCGTCGGCGATCAGCAGGTCGGGGTCGCAGATCAGCGCCATCGCGATCATCGCGCGCTGCCGCATACCGCCGGAGAACTGGTGGGGGTAGTCCTTCGCCCGTTCCCGGGGGTTGGGGATGCCGACCTTGCCGAGCATCTCCACCGTGCGCTCCCAGGCGGCCTTCTTCGAGGCGCCCCGGTGCTTCATGTACGGCTCGGCGATCTGCCGGCCGACGGTGTAGTACGGGGAGAGCGCGGTGAGCGGGTCCTGGAAGATCATCGCGACCTTGTTGCCGCGCAGTTTCTCCAGTTCCGACTCCCGGGCCGTGGTCAGCTCCCGGCCCTCCAGCAGGATCTCGCCCTCGACGGTGGTGAACATCGGGTTGTGCAGCCCGAGGACGGTCAGATTGGTGACGGACTTCCCGGATCCGGACTCGCCGACGATGCCGAGGGTGCGGCCGCGTTCGAGGTCGAAGGAGAGCCCGTCGACGGCCCGGACGGCGCCGTCCTCGGTGGTGAAACTGACGTGCAGGTCCCGCACCGAGAGGAACGCGCCCGCGCCGGCCGGGACGGGCGCCCCGGCCTCCTTGGTCACAGTGGTCACGACAAAGCTCCTGACGACAGTCCGGGAATCGGCCTAGGCCAGCCGTACGCGCGGGTCGATGAAGGCGTAGCAGGCGTCGACGACGATGTTGCACAGCAGGATCACGGCGGCGGCGAAGAGCATCACGCCCAGCAGCAGCGGAAGATCGCTGAACTGCACGGACTCCACCGCGAGATGCCCGAGGCCGGGCAGTCCGAAGGTGTACTCGGTGATGATCGCGCCGCCGAGCATCGAGGAGAGGTCGATGCCGAGGATGGTGACGATCGGGATGAGGGAGCCGCGCCAGGCGTACCGGAAGAAGACGTACCGCCGGCTCATCCCCTTGGCGCGGGCGGTGCGGATGTGCTCCTCCTGGAGCTGCTCGATCATCGACGAGCGCGCCATACGGGTGTACTGCGCGGCGAAGATCGTGGACAGCACGACCCAGGGGATCATCAGCCCGGTGAACCAGGCGACGGGATCCCGGGTGAGCTCGGTGTACCGGGGCTCGTCGAAGATATGGGTCTGGTAGACCAGCACGGCGAGAGCGAGCGGGCCCAGGAAGTAGATCTGCATCGAGCTGAGCACCATCGAGCCCGCGGTGAACGACTTGTCGATGAGCGTGCCGCGCCGCCAGGCGGCCAGCATTCCGGTGCCGAGCCCGACGAACAGGAAGACGACGGTGGCGCCGAGCGCGAGCGAGACGGTGAGCGGCAGCCGGTCCAACAGGGTCGACCAGACCTGCTCGTTGGTGTGGTACGAGTAGCCGAAACAGGGGGCGGGGCAGGGCCCCTGGGCGAAGTCGTCCCGGCCCGCGATCAGCCCTTGCAGGAAGATCCAGAACTGCTCGGGGATCGACTTGTCGATGCCGAGCGTGCGGTGGATGTTCGCCAGCGCGTCGGGCGTGCACGTCTTGCCGCACATCAGCAGCGCCGGGTCACGGGGCATGCCGAAGAACAGCAGGAAGGCGACGACGGTCAGCAGGACCAGGATCACCAGCGAGCCGAGGGTCCGGCGAAGGAGGAAGCGCAGCATCTCAGTGGCAGCTTTCGGGCTCGTGAGGCCGGCTCGTGGAGCCGGCTCAAAGGGCCGTGCGGGCCGGTGCGCCCCGTCGCGGAAGCGGGACGGGGCGCACCGGGCGCCGCGCTCGGGAAGGGGTTACTTCACAAACAGCCTGCGCGGGTCGATGCCGCCGATGACGTCGTCGTACACGAGGCCGCCGATCTTCGAACCGGCGACCTGGGTCTGCTTGTAGTACGCCGTCGGGATGTTGGAGACGACGTCCTTCACGATGTACTCGTTGATCTTGTTCCAGGCCTCCGCGGCCTTGATCGGGTCGGTGATGGTGCTCGCCTTGTCGATGTCGGCGTTGACCTTCGGGTCGTTGATGTGCGAGTAGTTCGCGGCGCCGTCCTGGATCTGGCGTCCGTCGTACAGCGGCGGGATGACGGTCGAGGAGCTCGGCCAGTCGGCGCCCCACGCGGTGTGGTAGATGTCGAAGTTGTTCTCGACCTTGCCGACCTGGTCGTAGTACGTC
Source organism: Streptomyces sp. NPDC060002 (assembly GCF_042737245.1). NCBI lineage: Bacteria > Bacillati > Actinomycetota > Actinomycetes > Kitasatosporales > Streptomycetaceae > Streptomyces > Streptomyces sp. NPDC060002. Next base: position 32,061 of record NZ_JBHWUW010000065.1, on the reverse strand, counting down.
TCGGCCGGGATCTCCTGGCGCTGGACGTCGAAGCCGGCCTTCTCCAGACCCGCGGCCATGGCGGTGGAGTACTGCTGGCCCTCGGGGGTGTTGATGTAGCCGAAGGTCAGCTTCAGACCCGTCTTGCCGGCCTTCTCCAGCAGTTCCTTGGCCTTGACCGGGTCACCGGCCGGCTTCTTCTTCTTGCCGAAGGGGTCGAAGTTCGGGTTGTAGCCGGAGACGGTCGGGCTGATCAGGCCGCCGGCGACCTCGCGGGCCGCGGTACCGCCGTAGGCGCGCACGAACGGGGTGATCGGCAGGGCGTAGGCGATGGCCTCGCGGACCGTCTTGTCCTGCATCTCCTTGTGGGACAGGTTGATGTCGATCTGGCCCACGTACGGCTGGTAGCCGGAGACGGTGCGGGACTTCAGCGTCGCGTCGGCGAGGACCTTGGACAGGTTGCCCGCGTCGACCTCGTTGTTGAAGCTGACCGCGGTGGCGTTGGCCCCGGAGTCGTCGAGGATGGCCTTGGTGGAGTCCTCGAACTGCTTGTTGAACGCGAAGGTGAACCGGTCGATGTACTGGTGCCGGATCGGGTCGGTCTTCGCGTCCCAGTTGGCGTTCTTCACCAGGACCATCGACTTGCCGGACTTGAAGTCCTGGATCTTGTACGGGCCCGCGGTCATCGGGGCCTTGTCGTACTTCTCCTTGGTGTCCTTCGCCTTCGAGACGAGCGAGTAGCCGGCCATGGCCAGCGCGTACGGCAGGTCGGGCTTGGCCTTCTTGAACTTGAAGACGACCGTCTTCGCGTCCGGCGTCTCCAGGACGGTGTCCGGCAGGTGCTTGCCGCTGTACGGGCCGTCCTTGAGCAGGTCGCGGTACGCGGTGCCCGGCGTGTCGGCGAGCCACTGCTGGATGAAGGTCGGGCCGTTGGCGACGAACGGCGCGAACAGCCGCTCGAAGGTGTGGCGCACGTCGGTGGCGGTGATCGCGGAGCCGTCGGCCCACTTGACCCCGTCCTTCAGCGTGTACTTCCAGGTCTTGCCGCCGTCGGTGGTGGTCCCGCTGTCGGTGGCCAGGTCGCCGACGACCTCGTGCTTCTTGCCGTCCTCGCCGGTCGCCTTGTAGCCGGTCAGACCACGGTGGATGAGCTGCGACAGCGCCATCTCGTCGGAGACGTAGATCTGCGCGGGGTCGAGGTGCGCGTAGCTGTCTCTCTGGAGAACGGTGACCGCGCCTCCGGGCTTGGCGCCCGGGATCTCGGCGGCCGGGCCCGTCGAGGCCTTCGCGTCGCCGAAGTCGATGGAGGACTGCTGGCGTTGGGCGTTCTCCTTGTCGTCCTTGTTGCTGCCTTCCTTGCTGCCGCCCTCGCTGCAACCGGAGAGCACGAGCGCTCCCGCAGCGACCAGCGAGAGCGCGGCGTACGCGCGGCGTCCACCCTTACCCATCACTCGTTTCCCACCCATCTCTGTGAGTCCAGCAGTCTGTGAGTCCAAAGAACGTGAGGTGCGGATCAGCGCGCCGTCTTGGGGTCGAAGGCGTCCCTGACCGAGTCCCCGAGCAGGTTGAACGCCACGATGAAGATGATCATCGAGACACCGGGGAAGAACATGTAGGTGATGTCGTTCTGCATCACGAGTTCGGTCGCCGCCTTGGAGAACATCTGGCCCCAGTCCGGCGTCGGTTCGACCAGTCCCACGCCGAGGAAGGACAGACCCGCCTCGGCGGTCACGAAGTTCGGCAGCATGTAGGTGGCCTGCACCAGGATCGGCGTGACCACGTTGGGCAGGATCTCCTTGCGGATGATCCGCCCCGGTGGCGCCCCGCTCACCTTCGCGGCCTCGATGAACTCCCGTTCCCGCAGGGCGAGGCTGGTGCCGCGCAGGATGCGGCCGAGGCTCATCCAGCCGAGGACCCACTGCACCGAGATCAGCGCGACGACCCGGACGTAGACGGGCGTCTCGTCGCGCGGGCTGACGAACAGGGAGACCACGACCGGCATGCTCGCGATGAAGAACAGCTGGGCCGGAATGGCGAGCAGGAAGTCGATCACCCGGCTGATCAGGAAGTCCGTCCTGCCACCGAGATAGCCGGCCGCGACCCCGAGGACGATGCCGGTCAGCACGGTGGCGACGGTGACCGCGAGGGAGATGCCCAGGGAGTTGCGGATGCCGTAGAGCAACTTGGTGAACACGTCGTAGCCGTTGCCCGGTTCGAGGCCGAACCAGAACTCGCCGCTGATCCCGCCGTTGGGCTGCACCGGCACACCCGCGCTGTCGAACAAGTCCGGCCGCTCGTCCGCGAACACGGTGTACGGGTTCTTGCCGTAGAGCTTCGAGATCAGCGGGGCGAGCAGGCCGACCAGGAAGAAGAACAGCACGACGTAGGCCGAGATCACGCCCGTGCGGTCCCGCTTGAAGCGGAGCCACATGAGCTGACCGGGAGACCGGCCCACGAGCACCCTGGCCTCGGGTGCCGACGCCGGCTCCTGGTCGCCGTCGACCACGACCGACGTACCGCCGCCGTCGATGTCGGTAGGACTTGTCACAGTTCGCCCATTTCACTTCACGGGTGTGGGTGTGCCGAGCCGGCGACGGACGCGGGCTGCCGCGTGATCGCCGATCGGTGCATGAAGGGACGCCGACGCGCGCCGGACGGACGGCACGGAAGAAGCCGCAGCCGGACGCGCGTAGCCGAACGGCCGCAGTCGGCGGCCGGACGTCAGGTCAGTGACAGTCGCCGCGGGCGGGGGCGGACTGACCGGTGCTGGACCGCATGGGCAGCTTGACTGGCATGGGGATCCTCCTTGTGACTCCACGTGTTCACCGACAGGAGGGGGCGCTCGTCCGACCTCCGACACCCCTGACGGAGGGTCAGACACCCCCTGGTGCTCGCGAGTCGGCGCTGTCCCCACAGCGCGAGACCCATTGACCCGAGCGTTACGCGGCTAACTATCTGGCATGCGCCATGTGCCGACCACTGTCTTTAAATCTCAATTCAGTCACAGCTGACGCCTGGATCTTCCAAAATCCGGACAAAGTCTCTGGCGCGAGAAGGCCGCGAAACGGACTTGTTACATGGCTATCGGGCGAGGATCTCCGCATTTCGGACAGGCGGCACCGTGGGGCTCCGAAAAACGGGTTGCGAAAAGCCCGGGTGTCCCCATGCTGGGGACACCCGGGCTTCAGAGTGTGCTGCGGTGGTGAACTACCCGCGGATCAGCCGTGCTTGGCGCGGCTGGCGGAGCGGGCGCGATCGCGCTGGTCGAGCACGACCTTGCGGATGCGAACCGCCTCCGGGGTCACCTCGACGCACTCGTCGTCACGGCAGAACTCCAGCGACTGCTCGAGCGACAGCTTGCGCGGCGGCACGATCGCCTCGAACGAGTCGGCCGCGGCGGAGCGCATGTTGGTGAGCTTCTTCTCCTTGGTGATGTTCACGTCCATGTCGTCGGCGCGGGAGTTCTCGCCGACGATCATGCCCTCGTACACCTCGGTGCCGGGGTCGGTGAACAGCACGCCGCGCTCCTGGAGGTTCGTCATCGCAAAGGCGGTGACGGCGCCCGCGCGGTCGGCGACCAGCGAACCGTTGTTACGGGTCGTCAGGACGCCGAACCACGGCTCGTGGCCCTCGTGGATGGAGTGGGCGATGCCCGTGCCGCGCGTGCCGGTCAGGAACTCCGTCCGGAAGCCGATGAGGCCGCGGGAGGGAACGACGAACTCCAGGCGGACCCAGCCCGAACCGTGGTTGGACATGTTGTCCATCCGGCCCTTGCGGACGCCCATGAGCTGCGTGACCGCGCCCATGTGCTCCTCGGGGACGTCGATCGTCATGCGCTCGACCGGCTCGTGGACCTTGCCGTCGATCTCCTGGGTGACCACCTGGGGCTTGCCGATGGTCAGCTCGAAGCCCTCACGGCGCATCTGCTCGACCAGGATGGCCAGCGCCAGCTCGCCGCGGCCCTGCACCTCCCAGGCGTCGGGGCGCTCGGTGTCCAGGACGCGGAGCGAGACGTTACCGACCAGCTCGCGGTCCAGGCGGTCCTTGACCTGACGGGCGGTGACCTTGCGGTCCTTGACCGCGGCCTTGGCCGAGGCACCCTTGCCGGTGCCGCCGCGGCCGACCAGCGGCGAGGTGTTCGTACCGATGGTCATGGAGATCGCCGGCTCGTCGACCGTGATCAGCGGGAGCGCGATCGGGTTCTCGGGGTCGGCGAGGGTCTCACCGATCATGATGTCCGGGATACCGGCCACGGCACAGATGTCACCGGGGCCCGCCATCTCGGCCGGCTTGCGGGTGAGCGCCTCGGTCATCAGCAGCTCGGTGATGCGCACGTTGGACAGGGTGCCGTCGCGCTTGATCCAGGTGACCGTCTGGCCCTTGCGCAGCTCGCCCTGCTCGACGCGCAGGAGCGCGATACGGCCGAGGAAGTTGTCGGCGTCCAGGTTGGTGACGTGCGCCTGGAGCGGAGCCTCGACGTCGTACTCCGGAGCCGGGACGTGGGACAGGATCGTGGAGAAGAACGGCTCCAGGCTGTCGCTGTCCTGCGGGACCGTTCCGTCCTCCGGCTTGGTCAGCGAGGCGACACCGTCACGCGCACACGCGTAGACGATCGGGAACTCGATCTGGTCCTCGTCGGCGTCCAGGTCCAGGAAGAGGTCGTAGGTCTCGTTGACGACCTCGTCGATCCGGGAGTCCGCCCGGTCGGTCTTGTTGATGCACAGGATGACGGGCAGACGCTGCTGGAGCGCCTTGCGCAGCACGAAGCGGGTCTGCGGCAGCGGGCCCTCGGAGGCGTCCACCAGCAGCACGACGGCGTCGACCATCGACAGGCCGCGCTCCACCTCGCCGCCGAAGTCGGCGTGACCGGGGGTGTCGATGATGTTGATGGTGATGACGTCCCCCCCGTCCTTGGGGTGGTACTTCACCGCCGTGTTCTTGGCGAGGATCGTGATGCCCTTCTCACGCTCCAGGTCGTTCGAGTCCATCATGCGGTCGTCGAGCGACTCGGCAGCGTGCGCGGCGAAGGCACCGGCCTGCTTGAGCATGGCATCGACCAGAGTCGTCTTGCCGTGGTCGACGTGGGCGACGATGGCTACGTTGCGAATGTCGTGGCGCGTGGCCATAAAGCGGCGTTCTCCCGGAGTGTGAGGGCGACCCTGCTGCGTACGTCTGTGTTACGCGGGCCCTGCCGGGCTCACGCCACGGCCTCACCCCATGGTACGTGGCCCGGCGGGGGACGGCCCCCGCAGGGCCACTCGGCTCACTTCACGCGCCCCGCGCGCTCACTTCCGGGAGGGGCTCGCGGAGGCCTTCGTCCCCTTCGCGGCGCCCTTCTTCAGGAAGCCCATGTCCTGGTAGACGGGGGTCTGGAAGCCGAAGGCACCCGCGTTGACCACGTTCTTCCTTACCGCGGTGAGCTGCGGGCGCTGATAGAGAGGAATCGATCCGGCAGCCGCCCAGATACGGGAGTCGGCCTTGCGGATCAGGGACCGCTTCTCGCCCTCGTCCAGGGTCGAGACCGCCTGCTCGAACAAATGATCGACCTGGTCGGTGCCGACCCGGGTGTAGTTCTGCTCGACGCTCAGCGAGCCGTCGGCGGCCGGCACCGGCTTGGCGTAGATCGGCCGGGCGTCGGTGGCGGGGAAGGCGGACCCGGGCCAGGAGTACAGCGCGAGGTCGTACTGACCGGAGGCGATGTGGTCCTTGAAGTAGCTCTCGTCCGAGACCTTGGTGATGTCCGTGCCGATGCCGACCTTCGCCAGCATCCTCGTGATCCGCTCGGCGACCACCGCGAGCGCCTCCGAACCGGGGCCGGACGGCAGCACGAACCGCAGGCTGAGCGCCTTGCCGTCCTTGGCCAGCGCCTTGGCCCGGGCGCCGGCCGGCGCGGCGGTGCCCTTCGGGGCGTAGGCGCCGGGGGCGCCGCCCTGGTGCACCTGCTGCTTGCCGTCCTGGGCGAGCTGCTGTCCGCCGCCGTCGCTCCTGCGCGCGCCGGCCCCCTTGTCGTCCGCACCGACGACGTACGTGCCGTCGCCGTCCGCGGAGTCGTCGCCGGAGTCCGCCTTCTCGCCCGCCGACCCGGCCGCCTTCTCGCCCTTCTCCTGCTTCTTGACCGGGCCTCCGGGCACCCACCCGGCGTCCGCGAGCAGCGCCTGCGCCTCGGTGGTGTCCTGGCCGCCGAGCGCCCCGCTGTTGTCGGCGTACGCGTCCTGCCCGGCCAGGGCCAGATGGCTGCCGACGGGCTCCGCGGGCAGACCGAGCGGCTTCAGCACGATCTTGGCCAGTTCCTTGCGGTCCAGCGCGCGGGCGACGGCCCGCCGCACCCGCTCGTCCGCCAGCGGTCCGTCCGCGCCGTTCAGCGCCAGCTGCGTGTACGCCGGCTCCAGCGATCTGCGCACCTCGAAGTCGCGCAGCGCCTTCTGCTCCCCTTCCCACTTCGCCATCGCCTTGCGCAGCTTGGTGCGGGCGTCGGACTCGTCCTCGGCCTCGTCCTCGGTCTCCTCCTCGTCCGAACCGTGGGCGAGCGCCCAGGAGCGCAGCGCCTTCGCGGCCGTGCGCCCGGAGCCGGGACCGGCGAGCGGTCCGGCCGTGCCGTGCGCGGCGCCGTCGACGCGCTGCGCGGCGGCCGGGTCGATCTCGGCCAGATCGATCTTCCCGGCGGCCAGCTCGGTCGCCCGCTCGTCCCTCGGGACGGCCGTCAGCACGATCTCGGAGAGCTTGGCCGGCCGGCCCCACCAGCGGGTGTTGCGGGTGAGGCGGACCTGCTCCTTCTTGCGGTCGACCTTCTTCACCACGAACGGCCCGGCGGTCACCTTCAGCTTGCGGCGTGCCCCGTCGTTGAAGGCGTCGGGCGTGCCCATGACGTCCTTCGGGTACAGCGGGGAGAACAGCGACCGCCAGTCGGCGTAGGTCCGCTTGAAGGTGACCCGGACCTCCAGGTCGTTGGCCCCGCGCTCGACCTTCTCGATGCGCTCGTAGCCGGCGTTGCGGGCGGTCCAGTAGGCGCTGTCCTTGCCCGCCAGGGCACGCCACTGGGCGGCGAAGTCGGCGGCGCCGATCTCCCGGCCGTCGCTCCAGACGGCCTGCTGGTTCAGCTTGTACAGGACGACCTGCTTGGGCTCGGTGTCGACGACCTTCGCGGACTCCAGGTAGTCGGCGTCGCGCCGCGGCCGTCCGGTCGCGTCGAGCCGGTACATCGAGGGCAGGACGGCCTGGGCGACCCGTGTGGTCGTGGCGTCGGCGTCCGACTGGAAGGTGTTGAAGGTCTCCGGCACCGCGTCCACGGCCCAGCGCAGCGTGCCGCCCTCGGCGATCCGGGCGCGGCCGGCCGGGGCGATGTCCTGGCGAGCCAGGGGCTTGCCTGCCTCGTCCGCGGAGCCGCAGCCGGACAGTAGGGGCACCGCGAGCGCGCCCGCGGTGAGGAAGGCGACCGAGCGCATCACCGCGCGCGGGCCGACGCCGTCGTGGGACATCTCTGGTACCTCCGGTGAGCCGCTGCCGCCGGTGACCCGAACACCCCGGAAACCTGGACGCGAATACGTCGACGCGGGTGCGTTTTGATCACGTTTGGCGGTATTTTGGAGTTGATCAGATCTATGGCTCACTGAAGAGGAAAGGGTTCGCCTGCCGTGGGCGACACGGCGGCAGGGCTTTCCAAGGCCACTCGTGCGGAGCAACGCACCCGCCAATCGCTGCACACGCCTTCACATCGACCGGTGTGACGCGCAACACTCGCAGGCGCATGAACGTTGCCGTCCAGGGCCCAGCCCCCACGGAAGCGAGGACTGCTCATGTCCGTGCACGACGACCTCACAACGGCCCAGCGCTGTCTCGACGACCTCTCCCGGTCCGTCGGCCGCCTGGAGCAGCAGCTCGGCAGCACCGGCCTGGAAATGCGCCGGGTGCGTACCGACGCCGACCATCTGAGGGAGAGCGTCGCGCTGCTGCGCGAGGCCGCCTCCCAGCCCGGGTCGTCACGCAGGCCCGAGCTCGTCACCATCCCCGACACCCCGTACGACGACTCCCTGTGGATCGACACGGACGACGAGGGACTCGGCGCCCGGGGCCGGCACGCCCCCTGACCCGACCGGAGTCCTGACTTGGCCACTGGTACGGAACCCTCACCCACGGACCACCGTCCCCCGAGCGGCGTACGCGGCGCCGGACGCGCCGCGATCGCCGCTCCCCATCTGCGGACCGACCGCTGGTGGCTGGCTCCCGCGGCCACCGCCGCCGGCCTGCTGGCGTTCATCGTCTACTCGACCTGGCGGGCCTTCGCGAACGCGGACTACTACGCCGCGCCGTACGTCTCGCCGTTCTTCTCCCCGTGTCTGGCGGAGAACTGCCAGACCATGCGCTCCGGCCCCAACTGGGACCTGTTCGGCAGCTGGTGGAGCCTCTCCCCCGCGATCCTCATCCTGATCTTCCCGCTCGGCTTCCGCCTGACCTGCTACTACTACCGCAAGGCCTACTACCGCGGCTTCTGGGCGTCGCCGCCCGCCTGCGCGGTGGCCGAACCGCACAGGAAGTACACCGGCGAGACCCGCTTCCCGCTGATCCTCCAGAACATCCACCGGTACTTCTTCTACGCGGCGATCCTCGTCGCCGGGATCCTGACGTACGACACCGTGCTCGCCTTCCGCGACGAGCACTACGCGTGGGGCCACATGGGCCTCGGGACCCTGGTCTTCCTGGTCAACATCGCGCTGATCTGGGCGTACACGATCTCCTGCCATTCCTGCCGGCACATCGTCGGCGGCCAGCTGAAGCACTTCTCCCGACACCCCGTGCGCTACCGGGCCTGGCGGTTCGTGGGGAAGCTGAACGCCCATCACATGCTGCTGGCGTGGGTGTCGCTGGTGAGCGTGTCGCTCGCCGACTTCTACGTGTATCTCGTCGCGTCCGGTGTCTTCGACGATCCGAGGTTTTTCTAGATGAGTGGGGCCTGCTGATGTCCGTGGTCGACCGCCAGGAGTGGGACGTCGTCGTGGTCGGCGCGGGAGGCGCCGGACTGCGTGCCGCCATCGAGGCGCGCGAACGCGGCGCCCGCACCGCCGTCATCTGCAAGTCGCTGTTCGGCAAGGCGCACACGGTGATGGCCGAGGGCGGCATCGCGGCGGCGATGGCCAACGCCAACGAGCACGACAGCTGGCAGGTCCACTTCCGCGACACCCTGCGCGGCGGCAAGTTCCTCAACCAGTGGCGGATGGCCGAGCTGCACGCCCAGGAGGCCCCGGACCGGGTGTGGGAGCTGGAGACCTGGGGCGCCCTCTTCGACCGCACCAAGGACGGCCGGATCTCCCAGCGCAACTTCGGCGGTCACGAGTACCCGCGCCTCGCGCACGTCGGCGACCGTACCGGCCTGGAGCTGATCCGCACGCTCCAGCAGAAGATCGTCTCGCTCCAGCAGGAGGACCACCGCGAGACCGGCGACTACGAGTCCCGGCTGAAGGTCTTCCAGGAGTGCACGGTCACCCGGGTCCTCAAGGACGGTTCACGCGTGAGCGGGGTCTTCGCCTACGAGCGCGAGACCGGCCGGTTCTTCGTCCTCCAGGCGCCCTCCGTGGTGATCGCGACGGGCGGCATCGGCAAGTCCTTCAAGGTGACGTCGAACTCGTGGGAGTACACGGGCGACGGCCACGCGCTGGCCCTGCTCGCCGGTGCTCCGCTGCTCAACATGGAGTTCGTGCAGTTCCACCCGACGGGCATGGTCTGGCCGCCGTCCGTGAAGGGCATCCTCGTCACCGAGTCGGTGCGCGGCGACGGCGGGGTGCTCAGGAACTCCGAGGGCGAGCGGTTCATGTTCGACTACGTCCCGGACGTCTTCAAGGAGAAGTACGCCGAGTCGGAGGAGGAGGGCGACCGCTGGTACGAGGACCCGGAACACAACCGGCGACCGCCGGAGCTGCTCCCGCGTGACGAGGTGGCCCGCGCCATCAACTCGGAGGTGAAGGCCGGCCGCGGCTCCCCGCACGGCGGGGTCTTCCTGGACGTGTCGACACGGATGCCCGCCGAGGTCATCAAGCGCCGGCTGCCCTCCATGTACCACCAGTTCAAGGAGCTGGCCGACGTCGACATCACGGCGGAGGCCATGGAGGTCGGACCGACCTGCCACTACGTGATGGGCGGTATCGCGGTCGACTCCGAGACGGCGGCCGCCCGTGGGGTGCCGGGGCTGTTCGCGGCCGGCGAGGTGGCCGGCGGCATGCACGGCTCCAACCGGCTCGGCGGCAACTCCCTCTCCGACCTGCTGGTGTTCGGCCGCCGGGCGGGACTGCACGCGGCGCGGTACTCGTCGGACCTCACCCGGGGACGCCCGGCGGTGGACGACGACCAGATCGACGCGGCGGCCGCGGAGGCGCTGCGGCCGTTCTCCGCGGAGGGCCCCGGGGACCAGGCGGACCACGCGCCGGAGAACCCGTACACCCTCCACCAGGAACTCCAGCAGACCATGAACGACCTGGTCGGCATCATCCGCCGCGAGGGCGAGATGGCTCACGCCCTGGAGAAACTGGGCGAGCTGCGGGTACGGGCGCAGCGGGCCGGCGTCGAGGGGCACCGGCAGTTCAACCCCGGCTGGCACCTGGCGCTCGACCTGCGGAACATGCTGCTGGTCAGCGAGTGCGTGGCCCGGGCGGCGCTGGAACGCACCGAGTCGCGGGGCGGGCACACCCGGGAGGACCACCCGACGATGGACCGCGCATGGCGCAACGTCAACCTGCTGTGCGCACCTGCCGACCCCACCGGGGTCCTGGCGGCGACGGATCCCGTCCGCGGCCGGATCGCCCTCACCCGCGAGAACACCGAACCCATCCGCCCCGACCTGCTCGCCCTCTTCGAGAAGGAGGAGCTGGTCAAGTACCTCACCGAAGAGGAGCTGTACGAGTGAGCAGCTACGAGGCCCGCTTCCGGGTGTGGCGGGGCGACATCGAGGGCGGCGGCCTGAAGGACTTCGAGGTCGAGGTCAACGACGGCGAGGTGGTCCTGGACATCATCCACCGCCTCCAGTCCACCCAGGCGCCCGATCTCGCCGTCCGCTGGAACTGCAAGGCGGGCAAGTGCGGTTCGTGCTCCGCGGAGATCAACGGGCGGCCCCGGCTGCTCTGCATGACCCGCATGTCGGTGTTCGAGCGCGAGGAGACGATCACCGTCACACCGCTGCGCGCCTTTCCGGTGATCCGCGATCTCGTCACCGACGTCGGCTTCAACTACCGCAAGGCGAGGGAGATTCCGGCGTTCGTGCCGCCCGAGGGGGTCGGCCCCGGCGAATACCGGATGTTCCAGGAGGACGTGGACCGCTCGCAGGAGTTCCGCAAGTGCATCGAGTGCTTCCTGTGCCAGGACACCTGCCATGTCGTCCGCGACCACGAGGAGAACAAGACGGCGTTCGCGGGGCCCCGCTTCCTCATGAGGGTCGCCGAACTGGACATGCATCCGCTGGACGCGGCCGAGGAGAGCGTCCTGGACCGCGGGCGCACGGCCCAGGACGAACACGGCCTCGGCTACTGCAACATCACCAAGTGCTGCACGGAGGTCTGCCCCGAGGGCATCAAGATCACGGACAACGCGCTGATCCCCTTGAAGGAACGGGCGGTCGACCGCAAGTACGACCCGCTGGTGTGGCTGGGATCGAAGATCAGGAGGCGCTCGTCGTAGACGCCGGGGGCAGCCGGGGCGCGCGTCCGGGACGCTGGGCGAGCGCCTGGACGCCGAGCCCGGCGAGATTGACGGCCATTCCCGCGGGCGGGACGTACAGGTTGACCGCCAGGTTGTGGGAGGCCATCGGGCCCAGGAACATGAAGAGGCCCAGGCCCAGGGCGCTCATCAGGGCTCCGACACCCCACAGCCGCGGCCGCAGCACCCGCTTGCGGCCGAACGGCGGCACCCACTCCCGCGTGACGGCCGCGATACCGACCACCGCCATGACCGTCACACAGACGACGGCCGTGATCACCAGACTCCAGTGCAGCATGCGCTCATGATTCCACCTGGACCTGGACGAGGGGAAGGGTCCGCCGGCACTACCGGATCTGCCGCGTCTACCGGACCCAGTCCTTCTCGTACGACGTCCAGTCCTGCTCGGTGGCCGCGAAGTCCACGTACGCCGCGACGCCGAAGTTCTCACGGTCGGCGTCGGTACGGGACAGCCCCAGCCGGACGCCCCGGACGGCCGCGGCGACGGTCTCGGCGTGATTCCAGTGGCCGAACCGGTTCTCGTGGTAGAAGGGCAGGCCCATCAGGAGGTCGGTGGAGGCCGGCGTGACCTCCAGGGCGAGCGAGGTCTGCTGGGCGACGTAACCGCCGTACGTGCTCTGGAGCGGCTGCATCGTGTCGTACGACATCACGGCGATCTGGTCGACGCGGCGGGCGACCTGGCCGAAGAACTTCTGCGACCACCACTTGGGGTGGCCGGTGGTCGTGCCCCAGAAGGAGTGGAAGCCGGGTACCGGGTCGATCTGGTGGGCCGCGACGGAGAGTTGGGCGTTCCGCGCGCTGGTGACAGCGCGCAGGTCGTCCAGGAGACCGAGGTAGTCGCCGTCGTCGGAGTGGAGCGGCTCGAGGTCGAAGTGGGCGCCCTGGAATCCGGCGGCGAGGATCTCGCGGGTGGACCGCACGACCGCGGCGCGGGTCTCGGCCCGCTCCAGCCGCATACCGTTCGGGCTCTCGCTGGCGAGGACGTCGCCGAGCCAGGCCTGGACGCGGAGCTCCGGTGCTTCCCGGTGGACGGCGGCTATGAACCGGCCCGCGCCCGCGTACGCGGAGACGGGGAGGGTGCCGTCGTGCTCCAGGGGGCCGGCGTGGACGTACAGGTCGCGGATGCCGGTCTTCCCGAGGCGGTCGGCCAGGGCCTTGACGTCGGCGTCGGTCTTGCGGCCGTCGACCCAGGCGTGGCCCAGCCAGATGGCGTCCTTGCCCCGGGTGTACGTGCCGTCGGCCGGGTCGCCCAGGTAGTTCACTCGGAGGGCGGTCTCGGCGGCGAGGACCGGGACCAGGAGGAGCAGGACCAGGGCGAGGGCGGTGCGACGCACCAGCCGTCCGCGACGCCCGCGCCGACGAACCGTCCCGGCTGCGGGATCGTCGCCGGTCCCGCTCCCCTCGGCGTCTCCGGCACCCGTGCCTCCGGCACCACCCGCAGCGCTTTCGTCGTCCGCCGAGGCGGGCTCGGCCGGCACCTCAGCCGCGCCCGCCTCCGTCCCGGTCTCCGTCCCGGTCTCCGTCCCGGGCTCTGCCGCCGACTGCCCCTTCGCCTCCGTCTCCGCCCCCGTGCCGGTCTCCGCCCCCGTGCCGGTCTCCGTGCCCGTGCCGGGCTCCGTCCCGGGCTCCGCCGCCGGCTGCCCCTTCGCCTCCGTCTCCGTTTCCGTCCCGGGCTCTGCCCCCGTCTCCGTGCCGGTCTCCGTGCCCGTGCCCGTGTCCGTGTCCGTGTCCGTGTCCGATTTCGTGTCCGTCCGACCCGGTGGCCGTTCCATCGCGGTTCCCCCTCGCGTGTCTTTCCGCCCCACCGCCCCCGTCTCGGGTGCATCCCGGTCGCGTCGCCGTAATCACGGCCATACGCTCCCAAATGTGACCTCTTCCTTGCTCCGAGGCCGGCCGCGGCGTGCCAAGTCGCACATATCCGTGCGGGTGGCGCATGCCGTGCTGGGCGGTGCGGTCGGGGTCGTGTGGCTGGTGTTGCCAGGGATGACGTCGGTTGGCGACGCTCCGGTTGCGATCAAGAACCCGGCACCCGGCGCGAGCACCGCCGCCGAGGCCGAGGCCGCCGCCGAGGCCGAGGCCGCCGCCGAGGCCGAGGCCGACGAGAGGTCCACCGTCGATCTGGTGCTGCCGCTCGTGGCGGTCGGCGCGGCCGGGGCGATCGCCGGGTACGGGTACGTACGGCGCCTCCGGCGTACCCGCGCCCGGACGACCCCCGGCGGCGTCGGCAGCCCAGCGCCGCCGGGGTCGTCGCCACCCCTCGCCGCCCTCGACGAACAGGCCTGCGCGGCGCTGGTCGAGGCCGACAACCGGATCCGGGCGGCGCGCGCCGAGCTCGGCTTCGCCGAGGCCCTGTGCACTGCCGAGGACCTGGAGACCTTCCGCCGGACCGTCCGCGAGGCGGAGACCGAACTCGCCGCCGCGTTCCGGATGCGGCAGCGGTACGACGAGGGGGTGCCGGCGGAGGAGGCGGCCCGGGGGCACGCGCTCGCCGGGATCGTCGGACGGTGTGCGGAGGCCGGGCGGCGGCTGGACTCCGTGGCCGGAGAGTTCGGGCGGCTGCGGGGACTGGAACAGGGGCTGGGTGAGGCGTTGGGGGTCGCCGAGGGCCGGTTCCGGGAGCTGGCGGGGCGCGCCGGGGCCTCGGAAGCGATCCTCGCCGGGCTCCAGGGGCGGTACGCGCCGATCGCCACCGCCGCCGTCACCGGGAGCGTCGAACAGGCCAAGGACCGGCTCCTGTTCGCCACCGTCCGGCTGAACCAGGCCCGCCAGTCGGCCGATTCGGGACGACCGGAGCGGGCGGCCCGGCAACTGCGCGCCGCCGAGGGCGCCGTCGCCCAGGCGGCCGTCTTCGTCGAGGGCGTCGACCGGCTGGCCGTGGAGCTGCGCTCGGCCGAACAGACCGTGCCGGCCGCCCTCACGGGCGCGGAGGCGGAACTGGCCTGGGTCAGACGACAGGCGGAGCCGTCCGCCCGACAGCGCCCGGCCCCCGGACCGCCGGCCTCCGGACCGCCGGCCCCGACCCCGGCCCCGCCCCCGACCCCGGCCGGACCCCGCCCCGACCCGAGCGCGCCCCCCGGTGCCGCCGGGACGACCCCGGGCGGGTTCCAGGTCCGGCTGGTGCACGCCGACGCCGTGCTCGGCTCCGTACGGCAGGAGTTGACCGGGGGGCGGCCCGGGGATCCCGTCGGGGTGCTGCGTCGGGTCGTACGGGCTACCGCGCCGGTCGCCACGGGGCGGGCCGGGGTGCTGCCGGCCGCCGCTCTGATCACCGCCCGCACCGCCACCGCCGCCGCGGCCGACTTCGTCGCGACGCACCGGGGCGCGGTCGGCGCCACCGCGCGCACCCGGCTGGCGGAGGCGGAACGGCTCCTCGCGACGGGGGACCCGGCGGACCGCCCGCCGGCCGACGTCCTCGCCCTGGAGGCCCGGGAGCTGGCCGAGCGCGACGTGCGGGCGCACGGTAACCCGTACGTGGGTGCCGCGGGCGCCGAAGTGACGGCCGGCACCGGCGGGGCCGTGCTCGGTGGCATCGTCTTGGCCGAGGACCCCGAGGACGGGACGCCCGCGGGCTTCGCCGGCCCGGCGCGGCCCGCCCAGGCGCGGCGGAGCCCTGAGTGACCGTCGACCGTTCGCCGGAAAGGTTCAGAACAGGGTCACAAAGGGGTCAGAGGGGCCCCGGAACGGGCTCTGAACAGGTTCAGAACAGGCTCAGCAACGCCTCCGCCGGGTCGGCCAGGGCCGTCTCGCCGTCCGGCAGCGGAAGTTCGAACCACACCGTCTTGCCGCGCGGAGTACGGCGCGAGCCCCAGGCCGCCGACAGCAGGCCCACGAGCTGGAGGCCCCGGCCGCCCTCGTCGGTGTCCCGGGCGCGACGGCGGCGCGGCTGGACGAGGCCCGCGTCCCAGACCTCGCACACCAGCGTGCGGTCGAGGAGCAGCCGGAGTCTGATCTCGCCCTCGCCGTACCGCAGCGCGTTGGTGACCAGCTCACTGACCAGCAGTTCCGTCGTGTCGACCAGGGGTTCGAGGCCCCAGGACAGCAACTGGCCGCGGGCGTGCTCCCGGGCCCGGCCCACACTGCGCGGTTCGCGCGGCATGGTCCAGTCGCCGACCGAGTCGACGGGCAGGCCCTGCACGCGTGCCATCAGCAGCGCGATGTCGTCCTCGGCGTGGTGCGAATCGAGAGTGTTGAGGACGTGGTCACAGACGTCCTCGAGAGGCGCGGAGGGATCGGTGAGAGCCCCCACGAACGCGTTGAGGCCCTCGTCCAGCGGATGTTCACGCGATTCGACCAGTCCATCCGTGTAGAGCGCCAGCAGAGCGCCTTCGGGGAGTTCGACCTCCACCTCCTCGAAGGGCTCGCCGCCCACGCCCAGCGGCATGCCGGGCGGCACGTCGAGCATCAGGGCCGGTTCCCCGGGTTCGACGAGCACCGGGGGCAGATGGCCCGCGTTGGCGAACGTGCAGCGCCGGGTCACCGAGTCGTAGACCGCGTACACACAGGTCGCGAGGTACACCTCGGACAGGTCGGCCTCACGGGGGCGGCGGGCGGCCCGGGTGGCCTGCTGGACGCCTCCCGGGGTGCCGAGGCCGCGCGCGATCTCGTCCAGCGCGGAGAGGACCTCGGCCGGTTCCAGGTCCAGCAGCGCCAGCGTCCGGACGGCCGTGCGCAGTTCGCCCATCGCGACCGCCGCCCGCAGACCGCGGCCCATCACGTCGCCCACCACCAGCGCCGTGCGGTGGCCGGGCAGTTCGATGACGTCGAACCAGTCGCCGCCGACCTCGCTCGGGCGTCCGGTGGAGGCGTTGCCGGGGAGGTACCGGCAGGCGATGTCCAGACCCGAGGCCACCGGGTCCCCGGGCGGCAGCAGCGACCGTTGCAGTATCAGCGCCCGTTCGTGCTCCCGCCGGTACAGGCGCGCGTTGTCGATACAGACCGCGGCCCGCGCCGCCAGCTCCACGGCCAGATCGCGGTCCCGGTCGCCGAACGGCTCGCTGCCCTTCGTCCGGGAGAACTGCGCGAGGCCGACGACGGTGTCGTGGGCGACCATCGGGACGGCGAGGGTGGACTGCACGAGGCCGCCCTCCTCGCCGGGGACGGCCTGTGGGCGGGCGGTGCGCAGGGCGTCCGCGCAGGGCGAGTTGAACGGGAAGTGGTGGACCGCGCCGACCGCGACGGGCGCGCCGGCGCCGGGGAAGGGGGCGTCGGAGACAGCGGAGGAGAAGGCGACCCGGCGCAGTTCGGCGCTGCCGTCGGCGAGGCCGGGCGGTGTCTCGTCGCCGGCCAGGAGGCCCTGGTAGAGGTCCACGGTGGCGAGATCGCAGAAGCCGGGCACGACGACGTCGAGGAGTTCGCGCGCGGTCGTCTCCAGGTCGAGGGAGTTCCCTATGCGGGCGCCCGCCTCGTTCAGCAGGGCGAGGTTGCGCCGGGCCGCGGCGGCCTCGCGGGCGGCTGCGCGGCGGGCGGTGATGTCGGTGCCGAGCCAGGCGATACCGATGGGCCGGCCGGTGCCGCTGTGCACGCGGTAGAGGTTGATCGACCAGTGCCGGCGCTCGTCGGAACCCGGCACGTATCCGGTGACGTGCATGTCCGTGATGGAGTCGCCGGTCTCGAGGACCCTGCGCAGGGTCGCGCTGACCCGGTCGGCCTCGGGCCGGGGCAGGTAGTCGTGGACGCCCTTGCCGCGGTGGTCGTCGGGGGTGCCGCCGAAGATCGAGGCGAACCGCTGGTTGGCGCGGCGGACCCGCAGGTCGGGGTCGATCAGCAGAAACCCGAACGGGGATTGGCCGAAAATGGCCTGCGAGGCGGCGAGGTCGGTCTCGATGCTGCGGAGCGTGCGGACGTCGACGACGATGCACACGGCGGCCTTCTCGCCGTCCATGCTGCGCGTCGGCATGACGTAGACCTCGGCGAGGCCCTTCTCGCCGCGTCCGCCGCCGGGCACCGGGTCCGGCATCCGGAAGGGGACCACACCGGTCCACTCCCGCCCGTCGAGGATCTCGGCCATCTTGCGCTGGCCGCGTTCGCGCAGTTCAGGGTCGATGAACGCGTCGATCGGGTCCATGCCGACGGCCCGGTCGGCGGGGATGCCGAAGATCTGCTCGGCGCGCAGGCTCCACTGGTCGACGAGGCCGTCGGGGCCGATCGAGAACGAGGCGACCTTGATGTAGTCGTAGATCGAGCCGGGCGGACTGCTCTGCCACATGGCGTCACCGGGCGTCGCCGCCTCGCCCGGGCCGTCGGCGAGGCCGTGCGCGGCATCGGCGGCGAGCGCCCTCGCGGCCTTCGCCCTCGCGCCGCCCGACGGGTCCTCGGACTCCGTGGCCTTCGCTGGTATCTCGCTCACGCGAACCGTCCCCTCCAGCTCACCGCGTCCGGCACCGGTCACCGGCGGCGGCTGCCCGCAGTATCCAGCACTACGGGTCCGCACGACACGGTGTTCACGATCACAGCACGGTCCAGGTGTTTTTTGGACCGTCCCGCGACAACACTTCCAGTCTTCTAACCAGCGGACACGTCGTCGAATCACCTCTTCCGGGACCGTTCGGAGACCGGAACCGTACGGGCGACACCGCGAGGCCCGCTGTACACCGGCTCATCCCCGCGAGACGCCCCGTCAACCCGGCACCGCCAGTTCGAACCACACCGTCTTGCCGGTGCTCCCGGGCCGGGTACCCCAGCGGCGCGAGGAGGAGGCCACCAGCTGCAGTCCGCGCCCGCTCTCGTCCTCGGGCCGGGCGACCCGTTCGCGGGGCGGGTCGGGCAGCGGGTCGGAGACCTCGACCAGCAGGACGCCCGCCAGTCCGGCGGGGCGGACCAGACGGAGGCCGATGGGGCCGGTCGCGTGCCGCAGGGCGTTGGTGACCAGCTCGCTGACCAGCAGCGCCGCGATGTCGCTCAGACTGTCCAGACCCCAGCGGTGCAGCTGGCCGCGCACGGAGCCGCGGGCGGTGCGCACCGCACCGGGGTCCGCGGGGAACGTCCACTCGACGCAGTCTCCGTCGGTGTCGATCACGCCGATCACTTCCCGGGCCAGCGAGTACACCCATGTCCGGTTTCGTGGGGTTAATTGCCACATACCCGATATTCGGGAGGCAGTACCGCGCAGCAGAGCGCACTGTGGCACAAACGGCGTACGCGACGGCCCGCCCCCCGGCCGAAGCGCCCCCTGATCGACCCGCCGACACTCGGCGCGCCCCCGGTACAGCGGACCCGGTTCAGCGGACCCGGTTCAGCGGGCTCCGGTACAGCGGACCCCGGTACAGCGGACCCCCGTACAGCGGACCCCCGTACTGCGGGCTCCGCTGCAGCGGACCCCCGTACAGCGGACCCCCGTACAGCGGACCCCGGTACAGCGGGCTCCGGTACAGCGGGCTCCGGTACAGCGGGCTCCGGTTCAGCGGGCTCCGGTAGAGCGGGCTCCGGTACAGCGGGCTCCGGTACAGCGGGCTCCGGTGCCGAGCTTCGAGAGTGCTTCGCGGACCGCGGGCACGTCCTGGTCCAGCCAGTCGACGTCCCAGATCTCGGCCGGGGTGAGCCAGCGCAGGGCGTCATGGTCCTGGAGGGGCTCGGGAGCGGCGGAGCCGGGGCGCAGGCGGGCGGTCCACACCTGGAGGACGTAGGGCGGCCTGAGCGGCCACTCACCCGGGACGCGCTCGACGGTCTCGGCCTCGACGCCGAGTTCCTCGCGCAGTTCGCGCACGAGGGCCGCCTCGGGCGCCTCCCCCTCCTCGACCTTGCCGCCGGGCAGCTCCCAGCGCCCGGCGAGTTCCGGGGGTGCGCTGCGGCGCGCGGCGAGCAGGCGGCCGGCGTCGAGCAGGGCGGCTCCCACCACCACGGTCCGTTCCGTCATGCGCCGGAGCCTACGGGACCGCACGGAACGTCAGTTCCGGGTGCCTTCCCCGTTCTGCGCCTGGGCCTGCGCCTGGCCCTGACTCCGCCCCTGCGTCTGCGTCTGCCCCTGGCCGATGTGCTCGACCCAATAGATCTGCTTGTGGCCGCGACTGTCGAGGCTGTCCGCGATCTTCTGGGCCTCGGCCCGGGTCGCGTACCTGCCCACGCGGTAGCGATTGCCGTTGTCGTCCTGCCGTATGACGAGCCAGGGCAGGGAGACGGTGCTGTCGTTCATCACGCCCCACGCCCCCTTCTCGCCCCGGCCCGCTCGGATCCCGTCCGCGAAACGCCTCGCGCCCCGCCCTCTAAGGAAACCGCAATCCGCATATGCCCGAGCGTACGCCTTACCTTTACGCACCGAACACGACTTTGCACAAAGAGGTACGCAACCAGCCAAGACGCAGGGGGCGCACGAGACCGAACGCGCCGTGCGCGCGCCGCGATGCGTCCGGTCGGCGAGGTTCCGGGCACCTACGGGACGACCTGCGGGAACAACCGGAAACGACCGGATTCCGACGGCGCGCGGACGGCTCCACAGCAGGGGGATACCGGGGGCAACTGCCGGAAGGGTGTGCGCCGCCCGGGCGAATGCGCTAGCACCCCGGACGGCGCCCCACCCCACCCCTTCACCCACGCCACCGCAGAGCGGCCCTCGCCCCGTGCGCCGGGAGACGCTCCCGGCGCACTCAGGCGGCTACTTCACCGGCAGGTGGTAGGCGACCCGGTAACGGTCGGCCGGGATCACCACGTCGGCCGTCTCGACCGGACGGCCCGAGGCGTAGTACGTGCGCTGGACGACCAGGACGACATGCCCCGGAACGCCGCCGAGGGCGAGGAGTTCCTCGGCGAGCCCTGGACGGGCGCCGACCTCCTCCGTGACGTTGTCGACGATCACGTCGATGGCGCGCATCCGCTCGACGACGCCCATGCCGCCGAGCGGGCCCTCCTCGGGCAGCATCACGGGGGTGCGGCCGGTGACGGCGAGGGGCTCCCACGAGGTGGAGAGCATCATCGCCTCGCCGGCCTCCCGGAAGACGTACCTGGTGCACATCACGCGGTCGCCGGACGCGATGCCGAGCCGCTCGGCGACGGAGACGCCCGCCTCGACCTGCTCGCTGCTGGACTCCCACGTCCCCCGCGTGTGCGCCTCGGCCTGCTCCTGCCGGAACGGTGTGGCGCCGCTGACGGGGCGGTAGCCGGAGCGGGCGATCCGGCGCGGGACGGGCCGCTCGCGCACATACGTGCCCGAACCGGAGCGCCCCTCGACCAGCCCCTCGGCCATCAGCACCTTGCGCGCCTCGAGGGCGACGGTGTCGGAGACCCCGTACTCCTCGCGGATTCTCGCCTGGGAGGGGAGCCGGGTGTGCGGTGGCAGTGATCCGTCGGAGATCTTCTTGCGGAGATCACCCGCGACGCGCAGATACGCCGGCTGCTCACCGAATGTCACTGGCCACTCCCATCAGGTTGTACAGACAGCTACAGCCTGGCAACGGTGGGTTGTACCATGCAAGCAAAGGCCAGAGAATCACTCGATGTGATGACATGTGCCCGGGAAACCCTTTACCCAGGCACTTTCTCCCCGCTATGGACGTGATCACACATCCAGGCCGCTGTCGCTGTCGCCCCCGCCCGTGCCGCCGCTCCCGCTGCCGGAGTCCTCGTCGTAGGTCGGCGGGGTGGTGGCCAGGCCCAGAGCCATGCGGGCGGTGACGGTGGTGGCGCCGTCGATGTGCGCGTAGGCCTTGTCGTAGTGCTCGTAGAAGCCGTCGGCGTCGGTGGCCTTCTCCGCCGCCGCCCACTCCTTCGCCGCGTCCCGCATGTCCTTCACCAGGGCGGCCATGGGCGCTTCCCGGGTCTCCATCTCCCAGAGGTGTGAGCCCAGCTGGTCTGCCTGATTGCCGGTCACATCGCCGGTGTCACCGGCCCAGGTGCGGTTGCTCGCGAGGTCCTCCTCGGCGTACTCCTCGGGCTCCTCGAAGAGCACCTCGTCGACGGCGGCCATCGCCTTGAGGAAGGCGAACTGGTCGGCGTCGAGCGTCGACGCGTCGGCGCGCAGCGAACCGGTCAGGGTGCCCTTCTCGTCCACGTTGGCGAAGACACAGGTGATCTCGCGGTCGCCCCAGCTCCAGCTGTCGGCGGTGGGCGTGAGGTAGTAGATGTCGACCTCGTCGGTCAGCGCCCAGGGGTCCATCGCGTAGGCGTCCTGGAGCGTGTAGCACTTGTCGTCGGCCACGTCCGTGACGTGGTCGTCGCCCGGGAAGCTGTCGCCGGACAGCGGGACCGTGGCGAACACCTCGGCGTCGTGCTCACCGGAGCAGTCCACCTCGTCGACGTCGTAGACGTCCTCGTCGAAGGTCTCCCCCGGCACGTCGAAGCAGTCGCCCTTGGCCAGCGCGAAAGTGGAGTTGCCGGCCGCGCCCTCCTTGAAGCCGTCCCAGAAGTCGGAGGCGCCGCCCGTGGACAGCGCGAGGACCCACACCGCGAGTCCGACCGAGGAGAGGACCGTGCCCACGATCGCCATCGCCTTGCCGCGCTCCCCCCGCTTCCTGATCTGCACCAGCGCGATGATCCCGAGGAGCAGCCCGACGCCCGGCAGGAAGCAGAGGAGGCCGAGGACGAGGGCGGCGATGGCCACGCCGTTGACCGGCGAGGACCGGCCGTAGGGGCTGTACCCCTGCCCCCAGACGGGGTAGGGCACCGCGCCGTACGGCGCCTGCGGGTACGGGGCCTGCGGATAAGGAGCCTGCGGGTAGGGCCCCATCGGGCCCGGACCCTGCGGGCCTTGCGGACCCTGCGGGCCGTACGGCCCCTGCGCGTACGGGTCCTGCGGGGGCGCGGCGAACGGGTCCTGCGGGTACGGGCCCTGCGGCTGCGGAGGCTGGTACGGGTCCTGGGGCTGGTGCGGCCCGGGAGGCGGGGGTATGGACACGAGTACCGTGCTCCTGGTTCAGACGGTTCAGGCAGTTGTACGACTGCGCGCATCGTAAGCGCCCCACCAGCAGGGACGGAACGGAGATTCCGTTCAGGCGGCCGCGCCCGCCTCCTCGACGAGCAGCTCCTGTGCAGTCCCGGATCAGGCTGTGGCAGGGGAACCGGGCCGGGGTGCCCTCCCGGATCAGGTTGTTCTCGATCAGCGCGTCGAAGTGGTGCTCCACGTCCCGGGCCGCCAGACCTGTGACGAAGGCCGCGTGAGGGATGTCGTAGGAGGCGGACGGCTGGAGGCTGGAATCGGGCCCCATCTGACCGGCATGCTTGCAAGATCAGCGACGTGCCGGTACGGCGCCTGCTACACGTTGAACCCGAATATCTAGTACAGAGTTCCCACCTGCGGAAATGCGATTTCAGAGGGGGTCATCCCGGCACGGAGGCTCAATCCCGGCACCATGCAGGTCAGACGCCCCCCCATGAAGCGGACCTGCTCGGACAGCGCAGCAGTTGCGGACTCGAGGTCCGCAAGCCTGATCGACAGTGTGGCCTCTGCCAGCCGAGGGGGAAGCGCATCCCCGAATTTCAGACCCCTTACGGCCTTTTCATCGATGTCGGGCAAGGCCAGGCGCTCCGTCACGTCCTGCCGGGCCAGTCTCCAGTCCGCCGGAGTGAGCTCGTCCCGTAGGCCCACCCAGTGATCGTTGATTCGCTGTCCTGGCACCGCGACGCCGCCGAGAGTCGCTGCCAGGGTGGCGTTCGCCCGGTGCCCGGCCCAGGTCCACCAGCGCAGTTGGTCTGCTTTCCCGTTTTCTCGCACGATCAGGGTTCCCCCGGGGCGTACTCGCTCCATGAAGCGCTTCCGTGCTTCTTCAGACAACCCTGCGCTCTCCTCGTCGGATTCACCGGCGGGTCGATGCCGAGCAGCACCTCACGCACCGCACGGGCACCAGGTGCGGTCGTCGAGCAGGGCGTAGGTCGCGATGACCAGGTTGCTGACGTCCGTACGGTGACCAGCCGGTGTCCGTCGACCACGACGTACTCCGCCACCCGCGCATCGGTCTCACTGAAGCCCTGAGAGAGAGCGATCTTGAAATTGCCCGCGTGGACCTCGTCCTTCACGGCGATGACATCACGCAGAACGAGCTCTCTGGTCGACATCAGGCGATCATTCCCTCACTCGGCTGGACCCAGCCGCGGTCAATGACCGTCAACTACCTTGCGGACCGGTTGAGTTCGGATGCGGAATTTTCGCTGTCCTCTCCTGGCCCTCCGCCTTTGTCGCCGCCAGCCCACGATTCTCGCGCAGGGAAGCGACGCGGCCCCTCAGCCATGACACCAGGTTGTCCACGCCCTGGTCCACCAGGGCTCGCATGTACTCGTTTCGCTCCCCAATGAGACTGACCCCGTACCACTGGTCGCAGATGAGCTGCCTCACGTGTCGCTCGGGGAGCTCTAGCACTGTGGCGATGCCAGCGATGTACTTCGGCTCAGGCGGAGGGGGCATCTCGCCGATGGCCACCTTGTTCCACCATGCCGAGGACAAGGTTCCCTCCTTGCCCCCTGTCTCCCGAGTCTTCGCCTCCATCTGGCCGTAGGTCATTCCTTCACCGATACGCCGGAGTACTTCCCTGCCGAACACGTTGTTGGTCATGACCGTCACCGTCTACGGAGATAGGCGTGCTGTGTGGTGAGTTGGAGGATTCTGTGATCACAGTTCAAGGATTCTGCTAGGCATCCCTCGACGAGCTGAAGGGCCGTCTCGACTGGGAGCCGGACGCGGACGAACTGCGCATCGCAGCGGGGGCGCTGGACGATGCTTCGGATCTTGCGGCCACCTACGGCCGTGACTGGCCCGACGCTACGGCGACCCGCCTGATAAGGACGCTCGTTCGGAAGTCGGCGTCCCGGTACCTACGTACCCCAACGCTCGCCTGGTCGGATGCGCACGGCCGGGACGCGAAGAGTGCCCGCTTCACGCGCCAGGAGACCTGGCTCCTCGAGGAGCTCGCCGGCCGGAAGCGCGGCATCACTTCGGTGGGGGCTTCCGCGCGGGGCACGAAGGCCCCCGACCAGCCCGCCCACGTGCCGGTCGACTACTCGCCCGACTCGCCGCGCTCCCGATGTTCTCAAACGAGGCGAGTCCCTGATGAGCGTGCAGCGCAGGCGCGGGCAGACGGCCCGCGTGTGGGTGACGAGGGCGGTTCTCGTTTCGGCCGTCGTCGAGACCTCGTGGCCCGGACCTCGCTGAGTCGCTACGGTTGAGCCATGACCGCACTGCCCGACTGGATGCGCCCGCCCCGCGCGGAAGGCTGGTTCGCGGAAGACCTGGACCGCCTCCCGGAAGCACCGCGCCACACCGAGCTGATCGACGGAGCCCTCGTATTCATGATGTCCCCGCAGCGGTGGTGGCACGGCCATCTCGTCACGATGCTCACCGTGGCTCTCATGGAGCAGGCTCCGGCCGACGTAAGGGTCGGACGGGAGATGACCATCAAACTCGATCAGCGCAATCGGCCCGAGACGGATCTGCTGGTGACGACGGCCGACTTCGACGGTGACCGCACCTGGTTCGCACCGGATGAAGTACGACTCGCCGTCGAGGTGGTCTCCCCCGAGTCCGCACACCGGGACCGCACGGTAAAGCTCCACAAATACGCAGAGGCCGGCATCCCGCACTACTGGCGCATCGAGGACGAGGACGGAGCACCCATCGTCCACGTCTACGAACTTGACGAACCAACCGCCACCTATGTACCCGTCGGCATCTTCAGGGGCTCGCTCAACCGTCCGGTGCCCTTCGAGATCAACCTCGACCTGGAGAAGCTCGCTCCACCCCGCCACGGCTGAGTCAGCACCAAGTCAGCACGGAAATGCGGTAGGGGCCGGACTCACCCAAGTCCGGCCCCGCCGACTAGCATTCTTGACGAACTGGCTAGCTTGCAGTAACCAACCCGCTACACGTTGAAGCGGAACTCCACCACGTCGCCGTCCTGCATGACGTAGTCCTTGCCTTCCATGCGGGCCTTGCCCTTGGCTCGGGCCTCGGCGACCGAGCCGGTCTCCACCAGGTCGGCGAAGGAGATGACCTCCGCCTTGATGAAGCCCTTCTGGAAGTCGGTGTGGATGACACCGGCGGCCTCGGGTGCGGTGGCGCCCTTCTTGATGGTCCAGGCGCGGGACTCCTTGGGGCCGGCGGTCAGGTAGGTCTGGAGGCCCAGAGTGGTGAAGCCGACGTGGGCGAGGGTGGCGAGGCCGGGCTCCTCGACGCCGACGGACTGGAGGAGCTCCAGGGCTTCCTCCTCGTCGAGCTCGGCGAGGTCCTGCTCCAGCTTGGCGTTGAGGAAGATCGCCTCGGCGGGGGCCACCAGGGCGCGCTGCTCGGCCTTGAAGTCGTCGTCGACCAGCTCGTCCTCGTCGACGTTGAAGACGTAGAGGAAGGGCTTGGTGGTGAGCAGGTGCAGGTCGTGCAGGAGCTCCTCGCGCCCGGAGCCCTGGGCGATGCCCGCGGAGAAGAGGGTGTCGCCCTTCTCCAGGATCTCCTTCGCCCCCTCGACCGCCGCGACCTTCGCCGCGACCTCCTTCTTGATCCGCGCCTCCTTCTGGAGGCGCGGCAGGACCTTCTCGATCGTCTGGAGGTCCGCGAGGATCAGCTCGGTGTTGATCGTCTCGATGTCGTCCTTGGGCGAGACCTTGCCGTCGACATGGACGACGTTCTCGTCCTTGAAGGCGCGGATGACCTGGCAGATCGCGTCGGACTCGCGGATGTTCGCGAGGAACTTGTTGCCGAGGCCCTCGCCCTCCGAAGCACCCTTCACGATGCCGGCGATGTCGACGAAGTCCACCGTCGCCGGGATGATCCGCTGCGAGGAGAAGATCTCGGCCAGCTTCGTGAGGCGGGCGTCCGGGACGCCGACCACGCCGACGTTCGGCTCGATCGTGGCGAACGGGTAGTTGGCCGCCAGCACGTCGTTCTTGGTCAGGGCGTTGAACAGGGTCGACTTGCCGACATTCGGCAGACCGACGATTCCGATCGTGAGCGACACGTTGCGACTTCCCGTGGTGAGAGGGCCGGAGGGCCAGTCCCGAAGTGAAAGGGCCAGGGGCCAGAGAGCTGACCGGTCCACCAGTTTACGGCGTGCCCGGCGCCGCACCGGCGGACCTGTCGAACGCATGGCCAAGCTCCGCCCCACGGCGTGTCCGACACCCGATTCGGCACATAAACCGACCTAAGTTGGTCCAGTGGAGCAACACAGGACGCGCCCCCCGGCCCAAGGCACCCGCCGCGACACGCCACCCCTGCCGCCCTTGCCACCTCAGGCGGGCCGGGAAGCGAGCCGGGAGCCGGGCCGCAGGCAGCCGCGCCAGGCGAGCGGGCCCGCCCGAGCCGACGCCCCGCGCTCCGGCGGCCCTCGTCCCGCCCCCGCCCCCGCCGGGCGACGGCCCGGGCCGCCCTTGGTGCGGACCGTGGGGACCGTGCGGGCGGTGCGGGCGGTGCGGGCCGTGCGGACGATGCGCCGGGTGCCGAACCCCCGGCTCACCGGGCTCGGCGGCGGGCTGTTCAGCGGGGTGCTGATGTTCGGGATCGGCTGCCTGGACCAGTTGCTGTTCGGCGCCTCGCTGACGGTGTACAGCGTGCTGTTCCCGCCGGTGTGCCTGCTGACCGCCCTGTGGGTGCGCGGGGGCGATCTGCTGTCCGCGCCGGTGGTCGTGCCGATCGCCTTCGCCGTCGGACTGCTGCCCGTGTCCGAGAGCGGGAACGGCATCGGGGCGCGGCTGATGGGGCTGGTGACGGCGCTGGCCACGCAGGTCGGCTGGCTGTACACCGGGACGCTCGTGGCGGCAGCGGCCGTCCTTGCGCGCGGACTGCACCGGGCGGCGGCCCGCCGACAGACCACGAACCGCCACTAGCCGCGACCCGCCGTCGCCGACGGCAGGTCGCCGGACACCACCGCCGAGCACCATCGCCGCCGCCGGCCGCCGGGCTACCGGGCTACCGGGCTACCGGGCAGCCGAGCGGCCGAGCGGCCGCTCCGACCCAGTCACCGCGACCCGCCGTCGCCGACGGCAGGTCGCCGGACACCACCGCCGAGCACCATCGCCGCCGCCGGCCGCCGGGCTACCGGGCAGCCGGACGGTCGGGCCGACCCAGCCACCGCCGGCCGCGACCCGCCGTCGCCGAAGGCAGGTCGCCAGGCACCGCCGCCGTCGTCGTGGCAGCCGGGCGGGCGGGCCGGGGGTTAGTCCCCCTTCGCGGCCCGCATCGCCGCTCCCACGATGCCCGCGTTGTTCTGCAGCTCGGCCGGCACGATGTCCGCCCGGATGCCCTCGATGAGGTGCAGGAACTTGTCGGCCTTGCGGCTGACGCCGCCGCCGATGATGAACAGCTCGGGCGAGAAGAGCATCTCGACGTGGGCGAGGTACTTGGTGACCCGGCGGGCCCAGTGTTCCCAGGTCAGCTCGCCGTCCTCCTTGGCCTTGCTGGAGGCGCGCTTCTCGGCGTCGTGCCCGTGCAGCTCCAGGTGGCCGAGCTCGGTGTTGGGGACGAGGACGCCGTCGACGAAGAGGGCGCTGCCGATGCCCGTGCCGAACGTCAGCAGGATCACCGTGCCGCTGCGGTCGCGGCCGGCGCCGAAGGACACCTCCGCTACGCCCGCCGCGTCCGCGTCGTTGACCACCGTCACCGGCAGACCGCCCAGCCGCTCACTGAAGAGGGAACGCGCGTCCTTGTCGATCCAGCTCTTGTCGACGTTGGCCGCCGTACGGATCGTGGAGCCGCCGGTGACCACGCCCGGGAAGGTCAGGCCCACCGGTCCCGTCCACTCGAAGTGCTCGACGACCTCCCGCACGCCGTCGGCCACGCTCTCGGGCGTGGCCGGGTGCGGAGTGAGCACTTTGTGGCGCTCCTGAGCCAGGTCGCCCTTGTCCAAATCCACCGGGGCGCCCTTGATCCCGGAGCCGCCGATGTCCACGCCGAAGATCTGCATGGCCCTACGTTACGACGGTCGACTGACAGTCACTCGGCCGAGGTGTCGGTCAGCTGTCCGCCGGACCGGACACCGCGTCGGACGCGACCTCGGACGCAGCCTCGGACGCCGTACCGCTGCCGCCCCGCTCGGCCGCCAGCGCCGCCGCCTCCTCGCGCAGGTCACGACGGAGCTCCTTGGGCAGCGAGAAGGTGATGTGCTCCTCGGCCGCCTTGACCAGTTCGACGTCCCCGTAGCCGCGCTCGGTGAGCCAGGCCAGGACCTCCTCGACCAGGACCTCCGGGACGGAGGCGCCGGAGGTGACGCCCACCGTGGTCACGCCCTCCAGCC
Organism: Streptomyces sp. NPDC060002; assembly: GCF_042737245.1. Taxonomy (NCBI): domain Bacteria; kingdom Bacillati; phylum Actinomycetota; class Actinomycetes; order Kitasatosporales; family Streptomycetaceae; genus Streptomyces; species Streptomyces sp. NPDC060002. Next base: position 3,250 of record NZ_JBHWUW010000065.1, on the reverse strand, counting down.
ACGCCTCGTCGATCTCGCTCGCGAAGTCCACCAGGTAGGCCTCGCGGGAGCCGGCGAGCTTGGCGACCTCGACCAGCCGCACGGAGTTCGAGGAGTTGCGGGAGCCGACCACGATCACCAGCTCCGCCTCCGCGCCCATCTGCTTCACCGCGAGCTGACGGTTCTGCGTGGCGTAGCAGATGTCGTCGCTGGGCGGGGAGATGAGCTGCGGGAACTTCTCCTTGAGGGCGTCGACCGTCTCCATGGTCTCGTCGACCGAGAGGGTCGTCTGGGAGAGCCACACGATCTTCGACGGGTCGCGGACCTCCACCTTGGCGACGTCCTCGGGACCGTCGACGAGCTGGATGTGATCGGGGGCCTCGCCGGAGGTGCCGATGACCTCCTCGTGGCCCTCGTGCCCGATCAGGAGGATGTCGTAGTCGTCGTTGGCGAAGCGGACGGCTTCCTTGTGGACCTTGGTGACCAGGGGGCAGGTCGCGTCGATGGTGGCGAGCCGCCCGCGCGCGGCCTCCTCGTGGACGACGGGGGCGACACCGTGCGCGGAGAACATGACGATGTTGCCCGGCGGGACCTCCTCGGTCCGCTCGACGAAGACGGCGCCCTTACGCTCCAGGGTCTGCACGACGTACTTGTTGTGGACGATCTCGTGCCGGACGTAGACCGGCGCCCCGTACTGCTCCAGGGCCTTCTCGACGGCGATCACGGCACGGTCGACGCCCGCGCAGTAGCCCCGGGGAGCGGCGAGCAGGACACGGCGGCGGCCAGGCGAAGCAGTCATGCGTCCCATCGTAAGGCCGTGTCCGGCCGCCGTCGGCGTACCCGGGGGCTACCGCCCCCACACCCCGCTTCGGCCCTGGACGGGCCTCGCCCTCAAGCGCCGGACGGGCTGTTCACCACTCACCGGTGTCGGCAGGTGAACCCTGACCGGGGTTGTCGGTCGTGGCCGATACGCTCGGGCGCATGGCTGTGAACACGTCCGCGGACGCCCCGCTGCCCGTCGGCGAGATCTCGCGGCTCATCGGAAGCTGGATCGACCGGCTCGGCGCGGTGTGGGTCGAGGGGCAGATCACCCAGCTGTCGCGGCGCCCGGGTGCCGGCGTGGTGTTTCTGACGCTGCGGGATCCGTCGCACGACATCTCGGTGAGCGTGACCTGCTACCGGCAGGTCTTCGACGCGGTCGCGGACGTCGTCGGCGAGGGCGCGCGGGTCGTCGTCCACGCGAAGCCGGAGTGGTACGCGCCCCGCGGCCAGTTGTCGCTGCGGGCTGTCGAGATCCGGCCGGTGGGGGTCGGTGAGCTGCTGGCGCGACTGGAGCAGCTGAAGAAGTCCCTGGCCGCGGAGGGGCTCTTCGCGCCCGCCCGGAAGAAGCCGCTGCCCTTCCTGCCGCAGCTCATCGGGCTGGTGTGCGGGCGGGCCTCGGCGGCCGAGCGGGACGTCCTCGAGAACGCCCGGCACCGCTGGCCCGCCGTCCGCTTCGAGGTGCGCAACGTCGCCGTCCAGGGCGTGCACGCGGTGACGCAGGTCGTCCAGGCGGTGAAGGAGCTGGACGGCAGGGACGACGTGGACGTGATCATCGTCGCGCGGGGCGGTGGAAGCGTGGAGGATCTGCTGCCGTTCTCCGACGAGCAGTTGGTCAGGGCGGTCGCGGCCTGCCGTACGCCGGTCGTCTCGGCGATCGGGCACGAGCCGGACAATCCGCTGCTCGACCATGTGGCCGACCTGCGCGCCTCGACGCCGACCGACGCCGCGAAGAAGGTCGTACCGGACGTCGGCGAGGAACTGGAGCGGGTGCGGATGCTGCGCGGGCGGGCGCTGCGATGCGTGCAGGGGTTCCTGGAGCGGGAGGAACGCGGGCTCGCCCACGCCCTCGCGCGGCCCGCGATACAGGATCCGCACCGGATGATCGACGAGCGGGCCGATCACGTCTCCTCGCTCGTCGACCGTTCACGCCGCACGCTCGGGCACCTCCTGGACCGCGCCGACTCCGAGCTGAGCCACACGCACGCGCGCGTGGTGGCGCTCTCGCCGGCCGCGACGCTGAAGCGGGGGTACGCGGTGCTGCAGAAGGCGGACGGACACGTGGTCCGGGATCCGGCCGAGGTGACGGCCGCCGAGACACTGCGCGCGCGGGTCGCCGAGGGCGAGTTCACCGTCCGGGTCGACGACGTCGACAACTAGACAGCAACGACCACAACGACCACCGGGAATGGGTGCATGACGAGCAAGACGGACGAGGCGCTCGGGTACGAGCAGGCCCGCGACGAGCTGATCGAGGTCGTACGGCGTCTGGAGGCGGGGGGTACGACGCTGGAGGAGTCCCTCGCCCTCTGGGAGCGCGGCGAGGAGCTGGCCAAGGTGTGCCGGCGCTGGCTGGAGGGGGCCCGGGCGCGGCTGGACGCGGCGCTGGCCGAGGGGGAGGAAGCGGAAGAGGGGGAGTGAGCCGAGTGCCCCGGCCGGGGGTGGCCGTGCAGCCGGGGTGGCCGTGCACCGGGACTGTGAAGCGGATCACGCCACTCCGGCCTTTGTTGAACTTTGAACCTTCCCCGCGTACTGTCAGTGCCGTCAGCCTATCCGGACCGCGGTCCGGTACTGGATCCGGACGCCACCCCCGAGGAAGTTCCCGCATGTCTCTCGTTCTTGACGCCACCGCCCAGGACCTGCTGTTCCGCGAGGCCCGCACCGCGAACACCTTCACCGACGAGCCGGTGACCGACGAGCAGGTCCAGGCGATCTACGACCTGGTCAAGTACGGGCCGACGGCGTTCAACCAGACCCCGCTGCGCATCACCCTGGTCCGCTCCGCCGAGGCCCGCGAGCGCCTGGTGCGGCACATGGCCGAGGGCAACCAGGCCAAGACCGCCACCGCCCCGCTGGTCGCGATCCTCTCCGCGGACAACGAGTTCCACGAGGAGCTGCCGACCCTGTTCCCGGCCTTCCCGCAGGCCAAGGACCTGTTCTTCAGCACGCGCCCGGCCCGCGAGGGCGCCGCGGCGCTGAACGCCGCCCTCCAGGCCGCGTACTTCATCATCGGCGTCCGCGCCGCCGGCCTGGCCGCAGGCCCGATGACCGGCGTGGACCTCGAGGGCGTCCGCAAGGAGTTCCTGGACGACGACCACACCCCGCTGATGGTCGTCAACATCGGCAAGCCGGGCGAGGGCGCCTCCTACCCGCGCTCCCCGCGCCTGGCGTACGACGAGGTCGTCACCACCGTCTGACAGGACAGCGGTGACATGGGAAGAGGCCCCCGGCG
>NZ_JBHWUW010000064.1:0-42226 GCF_042737245.1 Streptomyces sp. NPDC060002 | reverse complement strand
CTGGCCCTCCCACGGGGGCGTCGCCGCCCGCCGCCACTGGCACACGGCGTGCTGCAACGCCCGGGACCGCCGCCCCCCGGGGGTGCGGCGGTCCCGTAACGCGCCGAAGTTTTAAGGCCTGTCCGGCGGATCATGCCGGAGACGCGGGGTCTGGCACGCCGATCTGCGGCGTTGCCGTCGGTTGCCGACGCTCCGCGTCGACTCCCTCCTCCGCCTTGCGTTCAACGCACCAGACCCCGCTCACCCGCAGTGACGAGGTGCCGTGGCTTTCCTCCGCGCTGATCCGCCGGACAGGCCCTAGCCGTCAGACGTCGCGCTTCTCCAGCAGGGCGAAGGCGCCGCCGAGCACGGCGGCGGTCACGCCGAGCGCGATCCACAGCGGGTCCCAGCCGCTCGGGCCGCTGTCGCTGAGCGAGGTCGAGTAGAAGACGCTCAGCTGGTTCGGGATCGAGTACTCGAACAGGGCCTGGCGCAGGTCCTCCAGCGAGGACGAGAACATGAAGATCGCGATGACCAGCGGGGCCAGCAGGACGCCGATCATGATGGTGATGGCGCCGGCCGAGTGCCGGATGATCGAGCCGACGGCCAGCGAGATCAGCCCGAGCAGCGCGATGTAGAGGGACACACCGAAGGTGGCCTTGAGCCACTCCGAGCCGGTCGGCTGCCGGGCGTCGCCCAGCATGCCCACGTCCACCATGGCGACGAAGCCCGAGGACACGAGCGTCACGACGAACGCGACGGCGAAGAACACGACCGCCTTCGCGGCGAGCACCCGGCCGCGGGTCGGGCAGGCCACCATCGTCGTCCGGATCATGCCGGTGCCGTACTCCGAGGCCGTGGTCAGCACGCCGAGCGTGATGATGCACATGCTGCCCAGGAGCAGTCCGAAGAAGCCGAACGACAGGGCGGTGTCGCCCGCGAGGTCGCTCTCGGTCGCGTTCGCGGCGACGATCGCGCCGGCCAGCAGTCCGATGCCGACGACGAGCAGCACGAACACGCCCAGCGTCCACATCGTGGAGCGCACCGACCGGATCTTCGTCCACTCCGAGGCGACGGCGTGTCCGAGGTGGGTGCGCACGATCGGGATCGGCGAGGTGTAGGCGGGGCCGGCCGCGGCGTACGCGGGACCGGGCGCCCCCTGCCAGGCGGGCGCGGCCTGCGGCGACGGGTGCTGCGGGGTGCTCATCGGGCGTCCTCGGACTTGGTCGGGGCGGCGTCGGGGGCGGGTGCGGCGGGAGCTGCGGGGGCAGGCGCGGGCGCGGCGGCCACCGGGGCGGGCGCGGGCGGTGCCGACGCCGGCGACGCGGCCGGGGCAGGCGGCTGGGCCGGGGCTTGTGCGGGCGCCTGGGCGTACGGGTTGGCCCCGCTCGGGCCGGGTGCCCCGCTCGGGCCGGATGCCGTGCCGGGTGCCGCCGGGGCGCCGTACGACCCGTAGGACGCCGCCGGAGGCGTCTGGGCCGGCTGCGGAGGCGCGTAGCCGGGGTGCTGCGGGGGCGGCGGGGCGTACCAGCCCGGCTGGCCCTGGCCCGGCACCGGCATCGGCGGCTGCGCGCCGGGCGGCAGCTGCTGCTGGAGGCCGGCCTTCTGGTCGATGGTCGACCGGTAGTCGACGGCGCCCTGCGTCATCCGCATGTACGCCTCCTCCAGCGAGGCCTGGTGCGGCGACAGCTCCCACAGGCGTACGTCGGCGTCGTGGGCGATGTCGCTGATGCGCGGCAGCGGCAGCCCGGTCACCCGCAGCGCGCCGTCCTGCTCGGGCAGCACATGGCCGCCCGCCTCGGTGAGCGCGGAGGCCAGCTTCTCGCGCAGCTGGGGTTCGGGGTGTGGGGTGCGGACGCGCGCGAAGTCCGCGGAGTTGGCCGAAATGAAGTCCGTCACGCTCATGTCGGAGAGCAGCTGCCCGCGCCCGATGACGATCAGGTGATCGGCGGTCACCGCCATCTCGCTCATGAGGTGGGAGGAGACGAACACCGTGCGGCCCTCGGCGGCCAGCGACTTCATCAGGTTGCGCACCCAGAGGATGCCCTCGGGGTCGAGGCCGTTGACCGGCTCGTCGAAGAGCAGCACCTGCGGGTCGCCGAGCAGCGCGGCCGCGATGCCGAGCCGCTGGCCCATGCCCAGGGAGAAGCCCTTGGAGCGCTTGCGCGCCACGTCCTGGAGGCCGACCACGCCGAGCACCTCGTCGACCCGCCGGGCCGGGATGCCGGACAGCTGGGCCAGGCTCAGCAGGTGGTTGCGGGCGTGCCGGCCGCCGTGCACGGCTTTGGCGTCCAGCAGGGCGCCCACCTGGCGGGCGGCGTTCGGCAGCCTGCGGTACGGGTAGCCGCCGATCGTCACCGTCCCGGAGGTCGGGTTGTCCAGGCCGAGGATCATCCGCATGGTCGTCGACTTGCCCGAGCCGTTGGGCCCGAGGAAGCCGGTGACGGCACCGGGCCGCACCTGGAAGGAAAGGTTGTACACAGCGGTCTTGTCGCCATAGCGCTTGGTCAGGCCGACTGCTTCGATCATGCTCCGCACCCATCGAAAGGTTCAGGACAGCAGGGCACACGCCCCCGTAAGGGTTAGGAGACTATCGGGGCGCTGACGGTTCCGCTCAAATGAAAGCAAAGCCCAAAGCGTTACGCGTCGCGTTTCTTCAGCAGGAGGTAGCCGCCCGCGAGCGCGGCGAGGGCCCACAGCGCCATGATTCCGAACCCGCCCCAGGGCCCGTACGGAGTGTCGTCGTCGATCGGCGTGACCACCTGCATGATCTTGCTGCCGGCCTGGTCGGGCAGATACCGGCCGATCTTCTTCGTCGCGGAGACGTTGCCGAGGATGTTGGAGATCAGGAAGAAGAACGGCATCAGGATGCCCAGCGACAGCATCGGCGAGCGCAGCATCGTGGCCACGCCCATCGAGAACACGGCGATGAGCGTCATGTACAGACCGCCGCCGATGACCGCGCGCAGGACTCCGCTGTCCCCGATCGACGCCTTGTGGGAGCCGAGCATGGCCTGCCCCAGGAAGAACGTGACGAAGCTGGTGGCCAGCCCCACGGCCAGCGCGAGCCCGGTGGCCACCGCGATCTTGCTGAACAGGAAGGTGCCGCGCTGCGGCACGGCGGCCAGCGAGGTGCGGATCATGCCGGTGCTGTACTCGTTCGACACCACCAGCACCCCGAACACGATCATCGCGAGCTGGCCCAGGCTCATCCCGGCGAAGCTGATGAAGGTGGGGTCGAAGGAGAGCCGGTCGTCGCGGCTCATGTTGTCGAACTCGTTCCTCGACAGCGCCGCGATCAGCATGCCGAGGGCGATGGTGACCACCACGGCGAGAGAGAGCGTCCACACGGTGGAGGCCACCGACCGGATCTTGGTCCACTCGGACCGGATGACCTGGGTCGCCGCCATCATCAGCTCCTCGTCCAGTCGTCGCCCCACTGCGGTCCGGGCGGTTCGAACCGCTCGAGCGGTCCGGGGGGCGGGTCCGAGTGCGCGTGGTACTCCACCGACTCCGCGGTCAGCTGCATGAACGCCTCCTCCAGGGAGGCCCGCTGGGGGCTCAGCTCGTGCAGCACGATCTGATGCCGCGCGGCCAGCTCCCCGAGGTGCTCGGACTTGCCGCCGTCGACCTCCAGCACCCCGCTGCCGGACTCGACGACCAGGACCCCGGCACCGTGCAGCACGTCCAGCAGCCGCTCCCGCTGCGGGGTACGGATACGGACGAACGAGCGCGAGTTCTGCGCGATGAAGTCGGCCATCGAGGTGTCGGCGAGCAGCCGGCCCTGCCCGATGACGACGAGGTGATCGGCGGTCAGCGCCATCTCGCTCATGAGGTGGGAGGAGACGAACACGGTCCGCCCCTGCGCGGCGAGCGACTTCATCAGGTTGCGGATCCAGTGGATGCCCTCGGGGTCGAGGCCGTTGACCGGTTCGTCGAACATCAGGATCCGCGGGTCACCGAGGAGCGCGCCCGCGATGCCCAGCCGCTGCCCCATGCCCAGCGAGAACCCCTTGGCCTTCTTCTTCGCCACGGAGGTGAGACCGACGGTGTCCAGCACCTCGTGCACCCGGCTCTTCGGAATGCCGTTGCTCTGCGCCAGGCACAGCAGATGGTTGAAGGCGCTGCGCCCGCCGTGCATGGCCTTCGCGTCCAGCAGGGCGCCGATGTACTTGAGGGGGTCCTTCAGCCGGTCGTAGTGCTGCCCGTCGATCCGGACGTCCCCGGCGGTCGGCCGGTCGAGGCCCAGCAGCATCCGCATGGTGGTGGACTTGCCGGCGCCGTTGGGACCGAGGAAGCCCGTGACGATGCCCGGTCTGACGGTGAAGGTCAGGTTGTTCACCGCGACCTTCTCGCCGTACCGCTTCGTCAGGCCCGACAGCTCGATCATGCGGCCACGCTAAAGCGCGGCAAAGCCCTCTGCCACCGGAGTGGCGGAGGGCTTCGCCGATGTTCGTTGGCCGTACCCGTGGACGTTACCGGGACTGCTGCGCGGGGACCCCGCGGGAGATCGGCTCGTCGTCCGTGGACGGCGTGGTGGCCGCGGCCACCGCGGCACCGGTCAGCGTGGCGAGCATCTCGCGGACGTTCGTCAGCTGGGCGTTGATGCTGTCGCGGCGGTTGGTGAGGGCCGCCAGCTCGCGCTCGGATTCGGAACGGATCCGGTCCGCCTTGGCGTTGGCGTCGGCCACGATGTCCTCGGCCTGGCGCTGCGCCGTCTCGACGGTCTGACGGGCCCGGCGCTCGGCGTCGGTGCGCAGCTTCTCGGCCTCCAGGCGCAGCTGCTCCGCGCGGTGCTCGATCTCCGCGAGACGCTTCTCCGCCTTCTGCTGACGGGACGCCAGGTCGCGCTCCGACTGCTCGCGGCGCTTGGCGAGGTTGGTCTCGAAGTCGGCGGCGGCCTGCGCGGCCTTGGCACGGGTCTCCTCGAAGAGGGCGTCCGCCTCCTCACGCTTCGACTGCGCGTCCTTCTGCGCCTCGGAACGCAGCTGCGACGCGTCGCTCTTGGCCTTCTCGACGATCCGGACGCCCTCGTCCTCGGACTTGGACTTGCGCTCCGCAGCGAACGATTCCGCGTCGTTGCGCACCTGCTGGGCCGCCGACTCGGCGAGCTCACGGTGCTGCTCGGCCGCGCGACGGGCCTCCTCGCGCAGATCCTTGGCCTCTTCCTCGGCGAGGCGGAGGATCTTCTCGACACGCGCGCCGAGGCCGGCGTACGACGGCTCCGCGTCGCTTACCTGAGCCTGGGCGTTCTGCGTCTCGAGGTGGAGCTCCTCGATGCGCTTTTCCAGAGCAGTGATACGGGCCAGAGCGCTGTCACGGTCGGAGACGAGCTTCGAGATGCGTTCGTCCACCTGAGCGCGGTCGTACCCACGCCGCACAAGCTCGAAGCCGTAGGGGGAAGTGTCGCTCATGGGGTTCCTGTCGAATGAGACCGGTGAGGTGATAGGTGGAATCCTAGGGGCCTGAACGGTGTGTCATCGAGCGTATGCGTGTTTGATCTGGAGAATGACACCCCTTTTGGGTGGCTGAGCGGCACACCACTTGCCAAAGGTCCGGTCAAAGGCATCAGACTTTAACGCAATTCACACATTCCGCTGGCCGTCCGAGGGCTTCCCACCCGACCGGGGCGCCCCGATGGCGGCGCCCGCCTTGACGCCCCCGTCCTTGCCGCCGGTCGGGACCTCGAAGGACTCCAGCGCCTCCAGCACGTCCTGGACCCGGGAGATCTCGGCGTTGATGTCCTCACGCCGACGCACCAGGACCTCCAGCTCGCGCTTGCCCTCCTCGACCGTGCGCCGCGCCTCGCGGATCGCCTCGGCCTTGAGCTCCTCGGCCTCCCGTACGAGCGTCGCCTTCTTCTGCTCGGCCTCCTTGAGCAGCCCCTCGGCCTTCTTCACGGCGGCGATACGGACCTTGCCCGCCTCGGAGTTGGCGTCCGACACCAGCTCCTTCGCCTTCGCCTGCGCCTTGGCGAGCTGCTCCTCGGACGCCTTGATGAGCGCGTCGCAGCGGTCGCCGGTCGACTTCATCGTCTCGGCGGCCTCGCGGCGGGCCCGCTCGTGCAGCCCCTCGATCTCCCTCGTGATGCGGTCGCGCAGCTCCTCCGCCCGCTCCCTTATCGCGGTCGCGTCCCGGCGGGCGCCGACCAGCAGTTCGTCGGCGTCCGTACGGGCCCTCTCCACCCGGGAGTTGCCGTCGACCGTCGCCTCGGAGACCAGCCGCTCGGCCTCGTTGCGGGCCGCGCCGACCATCGAGTCGGCCTGCGCCTCCGCGTCCGCCGTGACCTGCTGCGCCTGCTGCTGAGCCTCCGTGAGCAGCTTGTCCGCCTCGGCCGCGGTCTCCGTGATGAGCGTGTCGACCTGCTCGGCCGCCTCGGAGCGCCGCTTGTTGGCCTCCTTGCGGGCCTCGTCCAGCGTCGAGTCGGCCTCCTCGCGGGCGACGCTCATCAGACGGTCGGCCTCCGCCGCCGCCGACGTCCTGACGCGCTCGGACTCGCTGCGGATCCGCTCGGCGGCCTGCTGCGCGGAACCCACCGTCTCGGCGGCATCGGCGCGCAGCCGCTCCGCGTCCCCGGCGGCGTCCGAGATGAGCTTCTCCGCCTTGGCGACCGACTCGGCCCGCAGCCGGTCGGCCTCCGCGATCGTCTCGGACTGGAGGCGCTCGGCCTCCGCGATGGTCTCCGTCTGGAGCCGCTCCGCCTCGTTGCGGGCCTCGGTGATGAGGGTGTCGGCCTGCGTCGCCGCGTCCGAGCGGATGCGGTTGGCGTCGTCCCGGGCGTCCGCGCGGGTGCGCGAGGCGTCCTGGTCGGCCTGGGCGATGGCGTCCGAGACTTCGGTGCGGACCCGCTGGGCGTGCGCGGACGCCTCCGAGCGCATCCGCTCCGCCTCCGCGATCGCCTCGCCGACGGTCTGCTCGGCCAGCGCCTGCGCGGCCTCCGACGCCTCGCTCGCCTCACGCCGGACCCGGTTCGCGTCCTCGGCCGCCCGCTCCTGCACCGCGTAGGCGTCGGAACGGACCCGGTCCGCCTCCTCCTCGGCCTCGCGCCGGGTACGTTCCGCCGCGTGCTCGGCGGCGGAACGCAGCCCGTTGATCTCGTCCTGCGCCTGCTCGTGCAGCCCGGCGACGGACTCCCGCACCTGCTGCGCGTGCTGCTCGGCAGCCGACACCATCTCGTTGGCCCGCCGGTCGGCCTCCTCGACCAGCCGGACGGCCTCGGTCTGCGCCTCCTCCACGCGCTTGCGCGCGGAGGCCAGCAGTTCCTCGCTCTGCCGGCGGGCCTGCTCGCGCTCCTGGTCCGCCTCCTGGCGGGCGGAACCGAGGAGCTCCTCGGCCTCGCGGCGGCGCCGGAGCGCCTCCTCCTGGGCGGCGGCCAGCGTCTCGGACGCCTCGGCGGCCAGCCGCTCGGCGGCGGCCTGCGCCTCCGCGCGCACGCGGTCGGCGGTGTCCTGCGCCTCCGACTTCAGCCGCTCCGCCTCGGCGGCGGCCTCGGAACGCAGCCGTACGGCGACGGCCTCGCCCTCGGCGCGCGAGGCGGACGCGTCGGCGGCGGCCTCGTTGCGCAGCCGGTCCACCTCCGCGGCGGCCTGCTGCTGGAGTGTGCGGATCCGCTCCGCGGCCTCCGAGCGCAGCCGGTCGGTCTCCTCGCCGGCCTCGCGGCGGATCCGCGCGGCCTCCTCCCGGGCGTCGGTCAGCGCCTGCTCGGCGGAGGCGAGCCGGGACTCCGCCTCGGTGTTCAGCCGGGTCAGCTCGTCGGCGGCTTCCGCCTGCCGGGCCTCGACCCCGCGTTCGGTCTCCTCGCGCAGTTCGCGCGCGGCCTGCTCGGCGTTCAAGGTGATGGTCTCGGCCAGCTCCACCGCCTCGTCGCGCTGGCGCTCGGCCTCCGCGCGGGTGCGCTCCAGGGTCTCCTCGGCCTGCCGGCGCAGCGTGGTCGCGCGCTCGATGGCCTCGGTGCGCACCTTCTCGCTGTCCGAGGTGGCCTTACGGCGCAGCTCGTCCGCGTCGGCCTTCGCCTTGGACAGCAGCTCCTCGGCGGTCCTGGCCGCCTCCTCGATCTGCTGGACGGCCTCCTTGCGGGCCTCCGCGCGGATCTTCTCGCCCTCGGCGACCGCGTCGGCGCGCAGCTGCTCGGCCTCGCCGCGCAGCCGACGGGCCTCCTCCTGGAGCTCGACCGTCTTGGCGCGGTACTCCTTGGTGTCGTCCTTCGCGGAGCCCTTGAGCTGCTCGGCGATGTCGTGCGCCTCGGCGCGCAGCCGGTCCGCCTCGGTCTCCGCCTCGCGACGGATCCGCTCGGCCTCCTCGGCGGCGGCCTTGGTGGTGTTCTGCGCGTCCTCCTGCGCCTTGACGAGGACGTCCTCGGCGGTCTTCGCCGCCTTCGACAGCTGGGTCGCGCTCTCCTCGGCGGTGAGCGTGCGGGCCTTCTCGGAGGCCTCCGCGACGATCTTCTCGGCCTCGGTGCGGGCGTCGGCGACGAGCTGCTCGGCGTCCGCCTTGGTGGTCTCGGCCTCCTTGGTGGCCTCGCTGACCAGCCGGGCGACCTGCTCCTTGGCCGTGCGGGTGCGCTGCTCCTTGGCCGCCTCCGCGCCGGCGAGCGCCTTCTCGGCGGTGGCCTTCGCCTCCGCGAGCATCTTGTCGGCCTCGGCCTGCGCCTTGCGCAGCGCCTCCTCGGCCTCGGACATGCGCTGCTCGGCGGCGCGGCTGAGCTCACCGGCCTGCCGGCGGGCCGCGTCGGACTCCGTGACGGTGGAGGTGCGCAGCTGCTCGGCGTGGTCGCTGGCCTCCTGGGCCTGGCTGGAGGCGGCGTTCAGCAGCCGCTCGGCGTCCGTGCGGGCCCGCAGCAGCAGCTGCTCGGCCTCCGCGCGGGTCGCCTCGGCGTCCACCTGGAGCCGCTGGCGGGCCTCGGTGGCCACTCGCTCGGCCTCGGCGCGCGCGGCCGCCAGGGACTGCTCGGCCTCGGCCCGCGACTCGTCGAGCAGCCGGCGCGCCTGTGCCTCGGTGCGGGCCCGCAACTGCTCGGCCCACGCCACGTTCTCGTTGACGTGCGACTCGACGTTCTGCCGGCGTTCCGCCAGCTCCTGGTCGAGCTGCTGGCGACGGGCCACCGCCTCCTGGTGCAGCTCCGCCTGGAGCCGGGCCGCCTGTTCGGCGTGCTCCTGGAGGATCCGCTGCGTCTGCGCCCGGGCCTGGCTCAGCTCCCGTTCGGCGTCCTGCCGCAACTGGTCGGCCTGCATCTGCGCGTTACGCAGCATCTGCTCGGCCTGGTACCCGATGTCGCCGCCGTCGAAGGCGGGCCGGGACATGATGGTGCGGCGCGCCTCGTGCAACTTGGCGCGCAGCACCTCGACCTGGTAGCCGAGGTCCTCGGCATGCTGGATCGCCTTTTCCCGCTCGGTCTTCAGCCGCTTCATCTCGGCTTCGAACCGAGTCAGGTGGTCGACGTCAGCCGCCGGTTCCCGCTCCTGGCTCTCGTAGCCCCGCACTGCGCGGTCCCATCCGTCCCTGGTCGCAAGCTTCCCGTACGAGCTCCGTCCATCCGCCGAACGGGGCTCCCGGGGAATGGTGTCAGATCAACGACGGAGCATGGGCTGCTGCCCCGACGCTCGTCCCCCGACACCCGGACCCCGGCTGCGTCCCGCCGCCGTACGGCAGGACCGGGTCGCCCCGGTGTGAGCGGCGACCGCCCCCAACCCTACCGGCCCATATGTACGAGGGTCAGTGCTCAGGTGACTCAACAGGCGCCGAAGTGACCAGTTCTGTCAGTACTCCGTGGCAATCCTTTGGATGCAGGAAGGTGATTCGTGACCCCATGGAGCCGCGTCGCGGCTCTTCGTACAGAACGCGTACGCCCTTGTCCCTGATGTCCGCGGAGTCCGCGTCCACATCCGCCGTACCGAAAGCGATGTGGTGGACGCCCTCGCCGTTCTTGTCGAGCCACTTGGCGACGGTGGAATCCGGCCGGGTCGGCTCCAGGAGCTGGAGGTAGGAGGCCCCGCCGTCGGACGTATCGTTGATCTTGAGCATGGCCTCGCGCACGCCCTGCTCCTCGTTGACCTCGGAGTGGAACACCTCGAAGCCGTACGTGGAACGGTAGAACTCGACGGTCGCGTCGAGGTCGTGGCAGGCGATCCCGATGTGGTCGATTCGCGTCAGCATGCTGTTAGTGCAGCGCGCCGGACGTGGTTACGCAACGTGCGCGCGATCACACTGAAGGGCCGGTGACGGGGCGGACTACCGCTCAGTACATTCGAAGTAAACCCTCGTTCACTCCTCGGCCAGTGCAGGCCGGTAAGGGGAATCGCAGCTCATGACTCAATCGACTGGTTCCAACGGCACGACCTCGGTGATCGTCGCGGGCGCGCGGACGCCCATGGGGCGGCTGCTGGGCTCATTGAAGTCCTTCTCCGGAGCCGACCTCGGCGGCTTCGCGATCAAGGCCGCCCTCGACCGTGCGGGGATCGGTGGCGACCAGGTGCAGTACGTGATCATGGGGCAGGTGCTCCAGGCCGGGGCGGGGCAGATCCCGGCCCGTCAGGCCGCGGTCAAGGCCGGCATCCCGATGAACGTCCCGGCGCTCACGATCAACAAGGTGTGTCTGTCGGGCCTCGACGCGATCGCGCTGGCCGACCAGCTGATCCGCGCGGGTGAGTTCGACATCGTGGTGGCCGGCGGCCAGGAGTCCATGACCAACGCCCCGCACCTGCTGCCGAAGTCCCGCGAGGGCTTCAAGTACGGCGCGATCGAGATGCTCGACGCGATGGCGTACGACGGTCTCACCGACGCCTTCGAGAACATCGCCATGGGCGAGTCCACGGAGAAGCACAACACGCGGCTCGGGATCGCGCGTCCCGAGCAGGACGAGATCGCCGCGCTGAGCCATCAGAGGGCCGCCGCCGCGCAGAAGAACGGCATCTTCGAGGCCGAGATCACCCCGGTCGAGATCCCGCAGCGCAAGGGTGAGCCGGTCGTCTTCAGCAAGGACGAGGGCATCCGCGCCGACACCACCGCGGAGTCCCTGGGCAAGCTCCGCCCGGCGTTCACCAGGGACGGCACGATCACCGCGGGCACCTCCTCGCAGATCTCCGACGGCGCGGCGGCCGTGGTCGTGATGAGCAAGGCCAAGGCCGAGCAGCTGGGCCTGACGTGGATCGCCGAGATCGGCGCCCACGGCAACGTGGCCGGGCCGGACAACTCGCTCCAGTCCCAGCCCTCCAACGCCATCCTGCACGCCCTGAAGAAGGACGGCCTGGAGGTCTCCGACCTCGACCTGGTCGAGATCAACGAGGCCTTCGCCGCGGTGGCGGTGCAGTCAATGAAGGACCTCGGCGTGTCCACGGAAAAGGTGAACGTGAACGGTGGCGCCATCGCCCTGGGTCACCCGATCGGCATGTCCGGCGCCCGCCTCGTCCTGCACCTGGCCCTGGAGCTCAGGCGCCGGGGCGGCGGCGTGGGCGCGGCCGCGCTGTGCGGCGGCGGCGGCCAGGGCGACGCGCTGATCGTGCGGGTGCCCAGGGCCTGAGCCCCGTCGCCCGCCTCGTGCACATCTCACCCTGAACGGATCTGAACGGAGCTGTGATGCAGGACGTCTCCTCGCTGGTCGCCCAGGCCAGGGAAGGCCGGCCGCGGGCCGTGGCCCGGCTGATCTCCCTGGTGGAGGGGGCGTCCCCGCAGCTCAGGGAGGTCATGGAGGCGCTGGCCCCGCTCACGGGCAACGCGTATGTGGTGGGCCTGACCGGTTCACCGGGCGTGGGCAAGTCCACGTCGACGTCGGCGCTGGTCACCGCCTACCGCAAGCAGGGCAGACGGGTCGGGGTGCTGGCCGTCGACCCGTCCTCGCCGTTCTCCGGCGGCGCTCTGCTCGGCGACCGCGTCCGGATGTCGGAGCACGCCTCCGACCCCGGCGTGTACATCCGCTCGATGGCCACCCGCGGCCATCTGGGCGGCCTCGCCTGGTCGGCCCCGCAGGCGATCCGGGTACTGGACGCGGCGGGCTGCGACGTGGTCCTGGTCGAGACGGTCGGCGTCGGTCAGTCGGAGGTCGAGATCGCGTCGCAGGCGGACACCAGTGTCGTCCTGCTGGCCCCCGGCATGGGTGACGGCATCCAGGCCGCCAAGGCGGGGATCCTCGAGATCGGCGACGTCTACGTCGTCAACAAGGCCGACCGGGACGGCGCCGACGCCACCGCCCGTGAGCTGAATCACATGCTCGGCCTAGGGGAGGCCCGCGGTCCCGGGGACTGGCGCCCGCCGATCGTGAAGACGGTCGCCGCCCGCGCCGAGGGCATCGACGAGGTCGTCGAAGCGCTGGAGAAGCACCGCGCGTGGATGGAGGAGCACGGCGTCCTCTCCGAGCGGCGCCGCTCCCGCGCGGCCCGCGAGGTCGAGACGATCGCCGTCACGGCCCTGCGCGAACGCATCGGGGACCTGCACGGCGACCGTCGGCTGAGCACGCTCGCCGAGCGCATCGTCGCCGGCGAACTGGACCCCTACCGGGCGGCGGACGAACTGGTGGCGGGGCTGACCCAGGGCTGACCCGGTCCGATGCGCGGCGCCGTGAGGCGCGCCGACGAGCCGTTCACAAAAGGCGTCGTCGGCGCCCGGGCCGCGCTGATACGGTCGCGTTCATGTTCCTCCTCCTGGCATAGGGCCCGCCTCGGCCCGCGACCGGTGAGCGGCTCCGGCCGCCCGGCTCGCGGCGATCCGGCGTCCCCTTTCTCCTGCCATGAGTCGAGGAACTCCTCATGTCCGCTTCGCCTGCCGTGCGGCCTTCGTACGCCGTCGTCCTGCGCGTTCCGCACGCCCGCCGTACCTTCGCCGCCGCCCTGACCGGACGGCTGTCGTACGGGATCGTCCCGCTGTCCCTGATGCTCGCCGTGACCCGCTCCTCGGGCTCGTACGCGGTGGCGGGCACCGTGATGGCCCTGTTCGGGGCCACCACCGTCTTCCTGTCGCCCGCCAGGGCGGCCCTCATCGACCGGCACGGGCCACGCCGGGCACTCCTGCCGATGACCGCCGCCTACCTCGCGGTGCTCGTCCTGCTGACCCTGGCCCTCGCGCGCCCGGCCGGCGCCCCGGCCCCCGTGCTGGGCGCCCTCGCCGCCGCCGCGGGCGCCTGCGTGCCGCCGCTGGGGCCCACCATGCGGGCGGTGTGGGGGATGCTCACCCCGGACCGCGCCCTGCTCCAGCGCGCGTACAGCCTCGACGGCGTCGCCGAGGAACTCCTCTTCGTCACCGGGCCGTTGCTGGTCGGAGTCCTCGTCGGCTTCGCACCGCCGGCCGCGGGGATCGTCGTCGGGGCGGCCCTGATGGCCGGGGGCACGGCCGGGTTCCTGTCGTCGCCGGCCGTGCGGGCGGTGGGACCGGGGAAGGCCGCCGCGCGGCGCGGCGGCGGTCTGCGCGGGCTCGGGCGGCCGGTGGTCGCCATCGCGGGCGTGGGGCTGGCGCTGGGCGTGGTCGATCTGCTGGTCGTGGCGTTCGCCGAGCGCCACGGGCACGGGACCGGCGGGGCGAGCGCCGCCTGGGTGCTGGCCGCGCTGTCGGCCGGCAGTGCCGTCGGCGGGCTGCTCAACGGGGCCGTCACCTGGCGGGCGTCGGCCGGGGCGCGGCTGCCCCTGCTCACGGCGGGACTCGGCCTGACGCTGTGCGGTGCGGGACTCGCGCCGGGGCTCGGCACGCTGGCCGTCGCCGTCGCGGCCGCCGGGTTCTTCGTGTCGCCGGCGATCACCACGGCGTATCTCATCGCCGACGAGATCGCCGCGCCCCAGGCCCGGGTGCGGGCCGGGGCTTGGGTCAACACGGCCGTCAACGCGGGCAGTACGGCCGGTACGGCGGTCGCCGGGGCACTGGCCGGACGGCTGCCGGTGGCGGTGTGCTTCGCGCTGACCGGAGCGGTGGTGCTGATGACGGCGGCGGCCGTCGCCAGAGGTGCCCGGAGGGGCACGAGCGATCTCGTACCCCTCGTCTGACGGCCGGGCGCCCGGTCAGTCGTCAAGTCCTGGGTGACCTTGCCCGTGCGCACGTCGACCTGCCACTCGCCGGCCGTGGCGGTGTCCACGCTCCACACCGCGGCGCGCTCGTCGTCGTCCAGGCCGACGTCGGTCACCGCGCCCTTGACGGCGACGGCCGGCGCGGCCTCGTGGGCGTCGAGGCTCGAGCCCTTCAGCGCGGCGAGGTCCTCGCGGGCGTCGGCGGCGACGTCGACTCGGCCCGGGACTCGCTCGACCCCGGTGAGATCGGCGACGAGACCCGGTTCGGCGACGGCTCCGCGACCGTCGACGGCGACACGGCCGACTACCGCATCGCCGCTTCGTGCGGCTCGACGACGCACGCGGCCGCGATGACGGCGGGGCGGGTCTCGGCCTGGCGATCGCCCGGGACGTGGCCGTCCGGCACGGTGGCACGCTCACGGTCCGTCAGACGCCGGCAGGCGGAGCCCTGTTCGAGCTCCGCCTGCCGGTCGACTGGACCGATCGCCTGAACCGACCGTCTAGCGGGAGTTCCTCACGGGCGTCCCCGCTGCCCGCGGAGGTGTTCCGCGACGGGCTTCAGGGCCTTCGACAGTTCCGTCGTGGCCTCGGGGGGGAGGTGGTCGATGAAGTGCCGTCGCACGGACTCCACATGATGGGGCGCGACCTTCTGCATCGTCTCCAGGCCGTGCTCGGTCAGGACCGCGTACAGGCCGCGGCGGTCGGACTCGCAGTTCTCACGGCGCACCAGGTTGGCGCTCTCCATGCGGGTGATCTGGTGCGAGAGACGGCTCTTGGACTGGAGGGTGGCGGACGCGAGGTCGCTCATCCGCATCCGGACGCCCTCCGACTCGGAGAGATTCACCAGGATCTCGTAGTCGTTCATGGTCAGGCCGAACGGTTGGAGATCCTTTTCGAGCTGGTACGTCAACAGCCTGTTGACCTCCAGGTGGGTGCGCCAGGCGCACTGCTCCGCATCGGTCAGCCAGCGCGTGGCCGTTTCGGTCTCCATAAATGAAGTCTACCTAAAATGTTGAAAGGCGAACTAGTGAGGGTGGTGTGACGGTGCGCACGCGTTCGATGTCACACTCCGCAGACTACCGCTCACAGCCCGAAGCGACGCTGGAGGTCCCCCAGCTGTCCGGGAAGGCGCGGTGCGCCGGTTTGTGCTCCGGGGCCACCGTGCCCACCGGGTCCGGCGCCTGCGCCGGGCACTCCCGGCTCGTGCGGGACCGCCCCCGTCGCCTGCTCGGCCATGAGCAGCTCGGTCGACTGGAGCAGCACCGTCCCGGCACCCACGAACTCGAACTGGTGCTCCTCCCCGGAAGCCCCTCCGAGGCCTGTCAGCGCACGTAGACCGCCCATCAGGCCGGTCATGTACCCGTGGTCGTAGTGATGGCACGGAGAGGGGCAGTCGGCCCAGCCGACGAGCGCCTGCGGGTCGACCCGGATCGGGGGTTCCATGAACACCACCGGACCGTTAGATGCCGCGACGAACTTGCCGGTTCCGATCAGCGTGAGAAATCCCGGCACGATCGACTGCTTGAGCGACAGAGTTGGCTGAAAAGCGAGCAGATTGCCAGAGCGAATGGTCAGGTTGCCGTCTTCCAGGTCGTACGAATTCACGTCGAAGGCCCGGTCGGCGAGGAGCATCTTGCCCGAACCCTCCGCCACGACCCAGTCGCTGGCGTGCAGAGGCGAATGGAACGAAGTGCGGACCAGACGCTCCAGACGGCCGTGTCCGATGCCGTTGAAGTCGATCGACCCGTAGTAGGCGATCATCTTCCCCTTCTGGAGGAACCACTGGCTCCCCTTGAGCTCCACGCAGAAGGTGTAGCTGTTCACGTTGTCGTCGACCGGCAGGGTCATCGGGTCGTGCACCGTCGGGCCGCCGCCCGGAGCCCCGTACATGCTCACAGCTTCTCCTCCGACGCCTGGACGAACACCGCACCGCTGCCGCTCAGCTCCAGCTGGAACGCCTCGCCTGAGCCCCGGCCCACCATGTCCCGCCAGCCCAGCGCCGTCG
Source organism: Streptomyces sp. NPDC060002 (assembly GCF_042737245.1). Classification (NCBI taxonomy): domain Bacteria; kingdom Bacillati; phylum Actinomycetota; class Actinomycetes; order Kitasatosporales; family Streptomycetaceae; genus Streptomyces; species Streptomyces sp. NPDC060002. The sequence continues at coordinate 26,260 of NZ_JBHWUW010000064.1, read as the reverse complement.
ACAGCTTGTTGCGGACGTCGCCGTGGTGGGCGACATAGGCCTGGGGGTCGACATGGACCGGGCGCTGCGGGGTGATCGGCACCTCGAAGACACCGCCGTGGGCCATCACGGCGACGGCCCCGTGCCCCTTCAGGGTGGTGGTGAACAGACCCTGTCCGCTGACCTGGCCCCGGACCATGCCCATGACCCCGCCCTGGGAGCCCAGGAACATCGTGCCCTGCTGGAGGGTGCCCTCGAAGGCGAGCAGGCGGTCCGCCTCGACGTACAGCGTGTCGCCGGTGAGCCGGATGACCTGGACGTGGTGGCCGCCGTGCCCGAACAGGACCGTGCCGCTGCCCTCGACGGTCATCAGGGGGGTGTCCTCGTTGGCGAGCCGCCGCCCGATCATGGACCTCACCCCGCCCTGGCCGCCCTGGACGTTGGGGGTGAAGGCCACCTCGCCGCGGTAGGCGAGCATGGCGCCGCGCTGACTGAAGAGCCGCTGGCCGGGGACGACGGTCGCCTCGACCATCTTGGAGTTGATCTCGCGGAAGGTCATCTCACACATCCCCCGCGATCGTGTTGCGCTCGCTCGGCTGGACGTACACCAGGCCGTCCCCCTCGAACCGGATCTGGAAGGCCTCGCCGCCGCCCTCGCCCATGAACGTGCGGAAGGTCACACCGGACTGGAAGGTCTGCCGGACGTTGCCCTGGTGCGCGACATAGGCGCCGGGGTCGACGGTCAGCGGGTACTGCGGACTGACGCGCAGCACCACGGCCGGCCCGTCCGAGGTGATGGCCGCCTGGCCGGAGCCCTCGACGGTCGTCGTGAAGAGTCCGTTGCCCTGGGTCGCGCCGCGCAGGCCGGTGAAACTCGTCCCGGTCCTGAGCCCGGCGTCGGTCGCGAGCAGGTTGCTCGACTCGACGTACAGCTTGTCCCCCCGGAGCTGGACGAGATTGATCTCGGAGGCACGATCGGCCAGCCAGCACGTGCCCTGCCCCCTCACCTCCATCATGGTCATCTGCTCGCCGGTGAGCCGCCGGGTGACCATCCCCCGGATGCCCTCACCGCCGCCGCTGAGCTTCTTGAACGCCATCTGCCCGTCGTACGCGACCATCGAGCCGTTCTTCGCCTTCACGGCGTCCCCGGTCATGTCGACGGCGAGCACCTTGCTGCCTTGAAGTCGAAACATCGCCACGCTGCGAAAGGTAGCGGCCGGACGGGTGCGCCGAACAGCACCCGGGGGTGGAGAACGACCCTGAACGCACCCTTAGGTGGACCGTTTGCCACAATGGGCGACGCTTGTGCGTGCATTCACAAACCGACCTGTTCGTCGCCGTACCTCCCCCCCCGAAGGTGACCCGTGGACCTGAAGACAGCCTCCGCCCTCCGCCGCCTGCGCCTGGTCTCCGCCCCCGAGGCCGTTTCCTTCCTCCTGCTGCTGATCTGCTCGGTGCTGAAGCGGACCACGGACTTCAACGCGGTGCCCGTGATGGGCATGGTCCACGGAGTGCTGTTCGTCCTGTACGTGCTCTTCTGGGCGGACGCCTGGAACCGCGCGAAGTGGTCCCTGAGGACCGCGGCCCTCTACTTCGTCCTGTCGGTCCTGCCGACCGGCGGTTTCTTCGCCGAGCGCAGGCTGCGCCGGGAGGCCGAGGACGCGGTCATCGCCTCCCGCGCCCGCCAGGAGACGGTGGCGAAGGCATGATCGTCGCGTTCTCGGTCACGCCGCTGGGCGTCGGCGACGACGTCGGCGAATACGTCGCCGACGCCGTCCGGATCGTCCGCGCGTCCGGCCTCCCAAACCGCACCGACGCCATGTTCACCTCCATCGAGGGCGAATGGGACGAGGTCATGGACGTCGTCAAGCGCGCCGTGGCCGCCGTCGAGAAGCGAGCCCCCCGGGTCTCCTTGGTCCTGAAGGCGGACATCCGCCCCGGTGTGACGGACGGTCTGACCTCGAAGGTGGAGACGGTGGAACGGCATCTGGGGGAGCGCTCGGAGTAGCGGAAGGGACAGCGACGGGACACCCGTTTGAGCAATAGTCGCTCGAACGGGTCATATCGGATGGGGTTACGGCCGGTGCCGCCTGGCTAATGTCTCCCGAGGCCGATCAAGTTCCGCGCGCTGGCGTGGCACCGAAGGGGAGTGTGCGGTGGCAGGGCGGCGCGGACCGGGGCTGGTCGGCAGGGTGGTCACCGCGTTCCTGGTGGCGGCGGCGCTTTCGGGGGTCTGCGTGGGGGAAGCGCCCCGGCCACCGGCGTGCGCGCTCGCCCGGGGCGAGCTGACCGTGGACGATCTGCCCGCCGGCTCGTCCGTGTTCGACTGCCTCGCCGTCGGCCGGGTGGTCACCCACGAAGGCGCCGGAGTGGCGGTGCCCGAACCCGGCACGACGGTCAGCGTCGACGCGCTCACGGTGGACGGCTCGGCGCACGGATTCACCCTGACGGTCGCGGCCGACGGAACGGTCTCGTACGCCTACGAGGCGGCCCGTACGCAGGCCGCCGCCAGGGCCCGCGCCGACGCCCCGGCCCCCTGCGTCGACAGCGCCTACTCCACCGAGGGCCGCAAGGAGTACGACACGTACGAGTGGTTCATCGGCGACGGCCCCCTGCCGGGTCGGCTGTCCCACGCCGAGGGCCGGCAGGCCTTCGAGGACGCCATCGCCACCATCACCACGAGCCGCAACGACTGCGGCTACGACGACCGGGTCACGGCGAAGGCCAGGTTCCTGTCGGCCACCGGCAACGAGGCCGGCATCGACCGCGAGGGCCGCTGCACCCGCCGGGACGGTCTGAGCGTGTGGGACGCGGGCGACATCGGCGGCGAAGCCGTCGCGACGACCTGCTCCTGGAGCCGGCCGGTGCCCGGCGGGCCCGAGGAACTGCTCGAGGCCGACGTCCGCTTCAACACCCGTGGCTTCCCGTTCACGGACCGTCCGGCCGGCGCCTGCACGCACGCCTACGACATCCGCAGCGTCGCCACGCACGAGGCCGGGCACGTCTTCGGCCTCGGTCACTCCGGCGCCGGACACGAGAACCTCACCATGTACGCGAACTCCTTCGCCTGCTCCACGGACGCCCGCACGCTCGGCAAGGGCGATGTCCTCGGCCTGCGCAGCCTCTACTGAGCGCCGCCCGACACCAGCGCCATCCCCAGCGGCGTCCGCTCGTACAGCACCTGGTGGCCGTAGCGCCGGGACACCAGCAGCCCGGCGTCGCGCAGCACCGTCAGGTGCGCGGAGACCGAGGACGGGGCGAGGCCGAGCCGGTGGGCGAGGGCGGAGGTGGTCGCCGGATCGTCGAGCGCGCCGAGCACGCCTGCCCGGCCCCGGCCCAGCAGCCGGACGAGTGCCTCGGGAGAGAGGGCGGTGGTGTCTGTCCACAGGCCGCCGATGCCGCGCGCCGGGTACACCAGCGTCGGCTGCCAGGGCGGGTCGAAGCCGCTCACGACGTCCGGCCACGAGAACACGCTCGGCATCAGCACCAGCCCCTGCCCGCCCAGGTGCCGCTCGTGCTCGCCGTTCGAGGCCACGGTCAGGGTCCCGGCCTGCCAGCCGCACCGCCGGTTGATCTCCGGCAGCAGCCCGCCCAGACCCACTTCGGCCAGCCGTCGGGAGTGGAAGGCGACATCCGCCTCCAGCAGGGCGCGCAGCCGGGGCCAGTCCGGCGCGAGGAGGGTGTGCCAGATCTCCTCCAGTACACCGGTCAGCTCCCGGATCATCCGCTCCGGATCCGCCAGCCAGGCCCGCCCCCGGGGCGAGTCCGGTGCGCCGGGGGTGTCCGCGAGCGAGCGGGCGGTGTCCGCGAGGGCGGTCTCCGGGTCGGCGGCCCGGACCGCGGCGAGCTCCTCCTCGAACGTGGCCGCGGGCCCGACAGGCGGCGGGCACAGCCAGTCGGGGGAGTGGCCCCGGCGCGGCATCAGCAGCCACAGCCCGGCCAGGTCGAGCGCCGCGGCGGCCGTACGGATCCGGCGCAGCCAGGGCGCGTGGTAGCCGTGCCGGTCGGGCCGCTTGAGGGTGCGCGCGACCTCCTGCGTCTCCCAGAGCGGGGACACGGCGAAGCGGCAGCGCAGGAAGTCGTCCTCCCCGAAATGCAGGTGTGACGGCACGACCTCACCTCTCGGACATTCGGCGGTGAACGAAACTCTAGGGCTCGCGCGCCGTTCCGAGCACGCTGCCGCCATGTCAGAAGTCACGCCGCCCTCGACCTCCGCGACACCGGCGGCACCCCCGACCGGCACACCACCCGCCGGCTACCTCCGCGTCTTCGCCGTCCGCGAGTTCCGGGCCGTCTTCGCCGCCCACCTGCTGTCCATGCTCGGCGTGATCGTCGCCGAGATCGCGCTGTCCGTCCTCGTCTACGACCTGACCGGCTCACCGCTGATGAGCGCGCTGGCCTGGGCCCTCGGCTTCCTGCCCTACGTCGTCGGCGGCACCCTGCTCGCCGGGGTCGCCGACCGCTTCCCGGCCCGGCGGGTGCTCGTGGGCTGCGACCTGGTGTGCGCGGTGTGCGTGGTGCCGATGACGGCGCCGGGCGCACCCCTCGCCGTCCTGCTCGCCCTGCGCTGCTGCCTCGCCGTCGTCTCGCCGGTCTTCGCGGGCACCCGGATGGCCACCCTCGCCGACATCCTCGGCGACGGCGACCTGTTCGTCCTCGGACGCTCCCTGCTGCGCATCACCGCGCAGAGCGCGCTGCTCGTCGGCTTCGGACTCGGCGGGCTGCTGCTCACCGTCACCTCCCCGCGCCAGGCCCTGCTCGTCACCGTCGTCACCTTCCTGGCCTCCGCTGCGCTGCTGCGGCTCGGCACCCGCCGCCGCCCCGCCCGGGCCAGGACCGGCGGCGCCCTGGTCACGGACTCCCTCAAGGGCGCCCGGCAGATCCTCGCCGACCGGCGGGTCCGGGCGCTGCTGCTGCTCTTCTGGGTGCCGCCGACCTTCACGGTCGCCCCGGAGGCGCTGTCCGCGCCCTACGCCGACGGTCTCGGCGTCGGCTCCGTCGGCCTCGGCCTGCTGATGTGCGCGCTGCCGGTCGGCGCGATCGCCGGCGAGCTGTACGCGGGTGCCCGGCTGCGCCCGGTCACCCGGGAGCGCGTCGCGCTGCCGCTCGTCTGTGTGACCCTGCTGCCCTATCTCGGCTACGCCCTCCACCCCGGCCTCGCCGTCTCGCTGCTCCTGCTGGTGGTCTCGGGCGCCGGGTCGGCGTACACGCTCGGCCTCGACCAGTGGATCGTCAGGGATGTGCCCGAGGAGCTGCGCGGCCGGGCCATGACGCTGCTCACCGCCGGGCTGATGACGTTCCAGGGCGTCGGCATGGCCCTGGCGGGGGTGGCCGCGGAGCTGATGGGCGTGGCGGCCGCGGTCACGGGGGCCGGCGTGCTGGGGACGGTCTGCTGCGTGCTGTCCGCCCTGGAGGTCCGGCGGACCGAAGGCCGAGACGGGGCTGACCGCGATATGACCGGCCGGTAAGGTCTCGAGGCGTGCCGAAACCGCCCAGTCTTCCCTTCGACCCCATCGCCCGCGCCGACGAGCTCTGGAAACAGCGCTGGGGGAACACGCCGTCCATGGCCGCGATCACCTCGATCATGCGCGCGCACCAGATCCTGCTCGCCGGGGTGGACGCCGTGGTCAAGCCGTACGGCCTGACGTTCGCACGCTTCGAGGCGCTGGTGCTGCTCACCTTCTCCAAGGAGGGCGAGCTGACCATGTCGAAGATCGGCGAGCGGCTCCAGGTGCACCCCACCTCGGTGACGAACACCGTCGACCGCCTGGTGAAATCGGGCCTGGTCGCCCGGCGCCCCAACCCCAACGACGGCCGCGGCACCCTCGCCGTCATCACCGACAAGGGGCGGGAGGTCGTCGAGGCGGCCACCCGCGACCTGATGGCGATGGACTTCGGCCTCGGGGCGTACGACGCGGAGGAGTGCGGGGAGATCTTCGCGATGCTGAGGCCGCTGCGGGTGGCCGCGCACGACTTCGACGAGGAGTGACCCGGGGCAAGATCTCCCGGAACGGGCCGTTACGCTCGTCGGCATGAAGAAGAGCGTGCTGACCCGCTACCGCGTCCTGGCCTATGTCACCGGTGTGCTGCTGGTCCTGCTGTGCCTGGGCATGATCGCCAAGTACGGCCTGGACGTCGACGGGGCCGCGGACTTCACCCGCGTCGTCGCCATCGCGCACGGCTGGCTCTACGTCCTCTACCTGGTCTTCGCCTTCGACCTGGGGTCCAAGGCGAAGTGGCCGGTGGGCAAGCAGCTGTGGGTGCTGCTGGCCGGGACCGTCCCGACGGCCGCCTTCTTCGTGGAGCGCAGGATCAGCCGCGAGCTGGAGGGCCGGATCGCCGACGAGGCTCCCGTGGCCGCCAAGGCCTAGCTCCGGCGCCGAGCCCCACCGCCTGTCAGCGGGCCCGAGCCCACGCCGTACCCACGCGGGTGCGGCGGACGGTCACGCACAGTTACTTGGATGTCCTACCAGTAGCCATCGACATTTACTTGGACGTCCTAGTAAATTTGAGGCATGGACGCTGACGCCATCGAGGAGGGCCGCCGTCGCTGGCAGGCCCGGTACGACGCTTCGCGCAAGCGCGAGGCCGACTTCACCACGCTCTCCGGGGACCCCGTGGAGCCGGCGTACGGGCCCCGGCCCGGTGACGCGTACGACGGCTTCGAGCGGATCGGCTGGCCCGGGGAGTACCCCTTCACGCGCGGCCTGTACCCGACCGGCTACCGGGGGCGCACGTGGACCATCCGGCAGTTCGCCGGGTTCGGCAACGCCGAGCAGACCAACGAGCGCTACAAGATGATCCTGGCCAACGGCGGCGGGGGTCTGTCCGTGGCCTTCGACATGCCCACGCTGATGGGGCGCGACTCCGACGAGCGGCACTCGCTGGGCGAGGTCGGGCACTGCGGGGTCGCCATCGACTCGGCCGCCGACATGGAGGTCCTCTTCAAGGACATCCCGCTGGGTGACGTCACGACCTCCATGACGATCAGTGGGCCGGCCGTCCCCGTCTTCTGCATGTACCTCGTCGCCGCCGAACGGCAGGGCGTCGACCCGGGCGTCCTGAACGGCACGCTCCAGACGGACATCTTCAAGGAGTACATCGCCCAGAAGGAGTGGCTCTTCCAGCCCGAGCCGCACCTGCGCCTCATCGGCGACCTGATGGAGTACTGCGCGGCCGGCATCCCCGCCTACAAGCCGCTGTCCGTCTCCGGGTACCACATCCGCGAGGCCGGCGCGACGGCCGCGCAGGAGCTGGCCTACACGCTGGCGGACGGCTTCGGGTACGTGGAGCTGGGGCTCAGCCGCGGTCTCGACGTGGACGTGTTCGCGCCCGGGCTGTCCTTCTTCTTCGACGCGCACGTCGACTTCTTCGAGGAGATCGCCAAGTTCCGCGCGGCGCGCAGGATCTGGGCGCGCTGGATGCGGGACGTCTACGGGGCGAAGTCCGAGAAGGCGCAGTGGCTGCGCTTCCACACCCAGACCGCCGGCGTCTCGCTGACCGCCCAGCAGCCGTACAACAACGTGGTGCGGACGGCCGTGGAGGCCCTCGCGGCGGTGCTCGGCGGGACCAACTCGCTGCACACGAACGCCCTGGACGAGACGCTCGCGCTGCCGAGCGAGCAGGCGGCGGAGATCGCGCTGCGCACCCAGCAGGTGCTGATGGAGGAGACCGGCGTCGCCAACGTCGCCGATCCGCTGGGCGGTTCCTGGTTCGTCGAGCAACTGACGGACCGGATCGAGGCCGACGCCGAGAAGATCTTCGAGCAGATCAGGGAGCGTGGGCTGCGGGCCCATCCCGACGGGCGGCACCCGATCGGTCCGATCACCTCCGGGATCCTGCGCGGGATCGAGGACGGCTGGTTCACCGGGGAGATCGCGGAGTCGGCGTTCCGGTACCAACAGGCCGTGGAGAAGGGCGAGAAGCGGGTCGTCGGCGTCAACGCGTACACCGGGTCGGTGACCGGGGACCTGGAGATCCTCCGGGTCAGCCACGAGGTGGAGCGGGAGCAGGTGCGGGCGCTGGGCGCACGCAGGGCCGCTCGGGACGATACGGCGGTGCGGGACGCGCTCGCCGCCATGCTGGGCGCCGCCCGTGACGGCTCCAACATGATCGGGCCGATGCTGGACGCCGTGCGGGCCGAGGCGACGCTGGGCGAGATCTGCGAGGTGCTGCGGGAGGAGTGGGGGGTGTACACGGAGCCCGCGGGCTTCTAGGGGACGCCGGTCGGGGGCGGGGGCGAGTCTGTGGCCCCCGCCTCAGGCGCGTTCGCCGGGGAGGTCCCCGGACGGGCCGGTGGACGCGGTCAGGCCCAGGAGAAGGATCCGGGTGAAGCCGCGTACCCACTCCTCGTCCGCGGGTTCCGCGCTGACCAGGGTGCGGTGGACCACCGCACCCGCCACGACGTCGAAGATGAGGTCGACCGTGCGGGCGGCCTCGGCCGGGTCGGTCTGCGGGGGGAGTTCACCGCGCGCCTGTGCACGGGCGCGGCCCTCCAGGACCAGGTCCTTCTGCGGGTCGACGATGGAGGCCCGGATGCGCTCGCGCAGGGCGTCGTCGCGGGTGGACTCGGCGACGGCCGCCATCAGGCCGCTCTTGGCCTCCGGCCGGGCCAGGATCGCCGCGAACTGAAGGACCACACCCTCGATGTCGGCGGCGAGGCTGCCCCGGTCGGGGAGTTCGAGTTCACCGAAGAGTTCCGCGACCGCGTCGACGACCAGTTCGTTCTTGCCGGCCCAGCGGCGGTAGAGGGTCGTCTTGGCGACCCCGGCGCGCGTCGCCACGTCCCCCAGCGTCAGCTTGGACCAGCCCAGCTCGACCAGCGCCTCCCGGGTCGCGGCCAGGATCGCGGTGTCCGCGGCGGCGTTGCGCGGACGGCCCGAACGGCCCGTACGGCAGGCGGGGGTGCGGATCTGCATTCCCCGACCATAACCGGCGGTTTGTCACGGGCTTCCGTGAGGGAGATCACCGAGGCGGGGTGTTGCGGAGGCACTCGGTGCCATTACGCTACGACTCGTAGCGAAAGCTCGCGCAGGACGTGCGCGGGCCGACCGGCCCGGCAGGGTGCGGGGTGGGGACCCCGGTGCTCATGTTCGGGATGTTCGGGACGTATTCGGATCGCTTTTCACGCAGGCGCGCGGACGGGGGAGGATAGACGCATGCAGCCACGGAACATGTCCATGAGCGGAGTCGTCGACCTCGCCGCGGTGAAGGCGGCCCAGGAGGCCAAGGCGAAGGCGGAGCAGACGCGCGCCGAAACGGCACGGCAGGGCGGCGCGGGAGCTGTCTCCCCGGCCGATCTCGTCATCGACGTCGATGAGGCGGGCTTCGAGCAGGAGGTCCTGCAGCGGTCCGCCGAGGTGCCCGTCGTCATCGACTTCTGGGCCGAGTGGTGCCAGCCCTGCAAGCAGCTGAGCCCCGTCCTCGAGCGGCTCGCCGTCGAGTACGGCGGCCGCTTCCTGCTCGCCAAGGTCGACGTCGACGCCAACCAGATGTTGATGCAGCAGTTCGGGGTGCAGGGCATCCCGGCCGTCTTCGCGGTCGTCGCCGGGCAGGCGCTGCCGCTCTTCCAGGGGGCCGCCGGCGAGGCGCAGATCCGGCAGACCCTCGATCAGTTGGTACAGGTCGCCGAGGAGCGGTTCGGGCTCACCGGCCTGACCGTCGACGCCGACGCCGAGCCGGGCGCCGTGGAGGCGGTCGCGGCCGAGCCCGTCGGGCCGTACGACACGTTGCTCGAAGCCGCCGTGCGGGCGCTGGACGCAGGCGACTTCGGCGGCGCCGTGCAGGCGTACCGCAACGTGCTCGCCGACGACCCGGGCAACAGCGAGGCCAAGCTCGGGCTCGCGCAGGCCGAGTTGCTCCAGCGGGTGGGTGAGATGGACCCGCAGCAGGTGCGCAAGGACGCCGCCGACAAGCCGGAGGACGCCGGGGCGCAGATCGCCGCGGCCGACCTGGATCTGGTGGGCGGTCATGTCGAGGACGCGTTCGGACGGCTCATCGACACCGTGCGGCGCACGGCCGGCGACGACCGGGACGCCGTACGGCTGCGGCTGCTCGAACTGTTCGAGGTGGTAGGGCCGGACGACCCCCGGGTCGCGGCGGCCAGGCGAGCGCTGGCGCGCGCCCTCTTCTGATCCGGCGCGAGCCGGGTTCTGACCAGTCACTAAACGTCAGAGCCCGTGGTGCCGGAGTGAAAGTTCGGCCGATGTGGTTCCCCCGCGGCCGCGCTTTACCAAATCTTGGTAATCGCGGCCGCTGTTACTTCAAGTAAGACTCGGGCGTTGTTCTGTCGGATTCTGTCCAGCGATCAACAGCTTTGTCCCCGGCGTCGATGACACCCTGCGTTGCCGGTCGAGACCTATGGGTCGTTGTTCGGTTATCCGGCCGTTACTAGCCAGTAACGAACCCCCTTGTGCGGGCGACGAGAATGCACCACGATCGGCCACGCTCGGTCCAATCCCCTCCCCCGACAGCCGGTTGGGTCAACGGGTTTTCCTGGGTCCCCACCGAGCAGAGCCGAAGGCAGTGGAGTCGGCTCTCGGACAGGGGGGTCTTCGCTGCGGCGAAGCCTGTCCGGCAAGGTTGTGCGTGATGTGCGTCAGGCGCGACCAGTGGTTGTCGCTCGGGGGTGATCGCCGGTGATCGGTGCGCGGTTCGCGCCTCCGAGACAGGCGCTCCCCTTCCCGAGGACGTAGCACTTCTCCCATCCCTGCCCGGCTGAGCCGCCGTTCGAGGGGGCGAACCGGGATCAGGAGATGTACGTCCGAGAAGGAGGAAATATGGAGTCCCAGGTGCGTGGCGGGACCAGATGGAAGCGCTTCGCTGTGGTCATGGTGCCCAGCGTCGCCGCTACGGCATGTATAGGTGTCGCCCTCGCGCAGGGTGCACTGGCCGCGTCGTTCAGCGTGTCCGGTCAGTCGTTCAAGGTGACGGCCGACAAGCTGGAGGGCACGGGCTTCTCGCAGTACGGCGCGATCGACTCGGGTTACACCCTCGACGGCAAGAAGACGGCTCACGCCGTTGCGGTCTCGGCGTTCAAGAGCGCCTCGATCACGAACATGTGCCAGTCCGTGGTCACCCCGAACATCCCGCTGCTCGGCTCCGTCAGCCTCACGCTGAAGGCGGGCGGCGGCGGTACGCCGGTCGAGGCAGAGAACCTGTACATCGACGTCGAGGACTTGAGCGCGGACGCCGTGTTCAAGAACATCGACATCGGTGTGGCCGCCAAGGACGCCACCAAGGGTCCGGGCCTCAAGAGTGGTGACGCGGCCAACCCGTACGGGTTCGCCCAGCAGGCGGAGTCCGCCACGCTGTCCGACGTGAAGCAGACGGCGTGGGCCACCACTGCCGGAACCTTCAAGCTCAGCGGCCTGAAGATGTCGCTGTCGACGGGTGTCAAGGAGTGCTACTAAGCACTCTCTGACGGGCGGGGGGGCCGGTGGCGCCCCCGCCCGTCCAGTCTGAAGCCCGCGGCTTCACCAGCAGTTCGACTCACCACCACAGAAACGCCGCACCAGGGAGCTGTTTCCATGAGCGCCGAGACCCCTGTCGCCCCCGGTCAGTTCACCCGCCGGAGGCAGCAGTTCCGCGCCTGGCGGGAAACCAGGCCGTTCTGGGCGGGCCTGTTCGTCCTTCTTGCCGGCTTCCCCATCGCCTACTTCCCTTACGCGCACCTCCAGGTGGGCCACCTGACTTTGGCGATGGCTACCACCGCGGGCGCAGGGTCGCTGATCATCGGCGTGCTGCTGGGCGTCCTGGGCATCAGTCTGTGGTTCCAGAAGCACGTACAGGTCTTCGCGGGAGTCGCGGCGATCCTGCTCGGTCTGGTGTCCATCCCGGTGTCGAACCTCGGCGGTTTCCTCATCGGCTTCCTGTTCGCGCTGATCGGCGGGGCGATGGCCGTGTCCTGGGTGCCGGGCTCACCGCCCGCCCCGGCTCCGGGCCCCGAGGCCGGCGCGACCGCCGGAAACGCCCCCGAGGGCGCGTTCCCCGCAAGTCCCGCCGATGCGGGCGACCTCACCGAGAACCCGTACAGCACGGGCCCGGCCCCCACCGAGAGGCCGTCCTTCACGAAGGACGACCACGGGGCGGGCGAGCCGCACGATCTGCACGATCTGTCAGGAACGAGCCCGGCCAACGGGGCGAACGGGAGGCACAGTGCCGGCTGACGAGGTTTCCACCGGGAGCGATGTGGACGCTGCCCGCGTGAGAACCACCGGGCCGCGGCACGCGGCACCCAAAAAGCCGATCTTCACCAGGTTCCACATGCCGGCCGGCAAGGCGATAGCCCTGGCGGCCATGCCGACGGCGGTCCTCATGGGAATGGGGTTCACGCCGACCCTGGCCAACGCCGAGGACCAGCCGGCGTCCAAGAGCCTCACCATCGACGAGTACAAGGACTGCGTGGCGGCCCTGGAGGGCGCGGACGCCTCCGCGTCGGCCTCCCCGTCGCCGTCCGCCTCGGCGAGCGCGAGCGAATCGGCCGACGACTCGAAGGACGAGTCCGCGGACGACTCCAAGGACACTTCGGGCAGCTCGGGCGGCACGGGTGACTCCGATTCGTCGGATTCAGGTTCCGACGACACGGCCGAGCCCGCTCCCGCCGCGTCCTCCGCGGCCGCCGAGCCCGACAAGTCGTCGACGTCCGGCGACACCGCGACGGCGAGCCCCTCGGCCTCCGAGACGAGCAAGAACGTCCTGGAGACCGTCGGCGACGCCATCACGGACCTCTTCGACGGCAACGAGTCCGACGCGACGGCCAGTTCGAGCCCGTCCCCGTCGGCCTCGGAATCGGCGTCGACCGGCGACTCGTCGTCGGACTCCGGCTCGGGCTCCTCGGACAGCTCCGGCTCCTCCGACTCCGGCTCGGCCGGCGAGGACACGTCCGGTACCTCCAAGGACGCCACCGACGCCGTCACCGACACGGCGAAGGACACCGTCAAGGACACCGCCGACGAGGCCGAGGACACGGCGAAGGACACCGAGGAGACCGCCGACGACGCCACGGCCTCGCCGAGCCCCTCGGAGAGCGCCACCACGGACGCCGACGACTGCCCAGCCGCCACGGACGACGAGGGCGGCATCGACAACAAGATCAGGCTGCCCGACGACCCCTGGTACCTGAACGCCAGTTCGCTGCTCCTCAAGGGCGCCGACTACCAGGGCATAGTCAAGGTGAAGACCGCCAACGGCACGGTCAAGGAGGTGCTGAAGTACGTCATCTCCGACGGCACCGACATCGGCGACCTGCACCAGACGGTGGACGACAAGCAGTCCGGCAAGACGTACCACGTACAGGCGGGCAAGGGCACCACGTCCACCATCCGTGACGGCGACACGATCATGTACACGGAGAGCATCTCCGGCAACCTGTTCGGCCTGATACCCATCACGTTCAGCCCGAAGAGCCCGCCGCCGCTGAACATCCCGCTGATCTACTTCACCGACGCGAAGGTCCAGCAGGCGGGGCAGCTCGGCGGCACGCTGACCGTTCCGGGCCTGCACCAGTACACGACCGGCTGAGCAGCACCGGCCGATCGTCCCCGATCCCGTCCGGGAGCCGCAACAGACGCTGAGGGCGCCCCCTGTTCACAGGGGGCGCCCTCAGCGCCGTGCAAGCCCGGTCAGCGGGCCGGGGCCGCCCGCTCAGTCGCGGGAGACGCCACCCAGGTGGTGGACGCGGAGCATGTTGGTGGTGCCGGCCACGCCGGGGGGCGAGCCGGCGGTGATGATGACGATCTCGCCGGGGCTGAAGCGGTTGATCTTGGCGATCTGCTGGTCGACCATGTCGACCATCTCGTCGGTGCTGTTCACGAACGGCACGATGTGCGACTCGACGCCCCAGCTGAGCGCGAGCTGGTTGCGGGTGCCCTCGTCGGTGGTGAAGGCGACGATCGGCTGGGCCGCGCGGTAGCGGGAGAGCCGGCGGGCGGTGTCACCGGACTGGGTGAAGGCCACCAGGCCCCGGCCGCCGAGGAAGTCGGCGATCTCGCACGCGGCGCGCGCGATCGAACCGCCCTGCGTGCGGGGCTTCTTGCCCGGCACCAGCGGCTGGAGGCCCTTGCTGAACAGCTCCTGCTCGGCCGCGGTGACGATCTTCGACATCGTCTTCACGGTCTCGATCGGGTAAGCACCCACGCTCGACTCGGCGGACAGCATGACCGCGTCCGCGCCGTCCAGGATCGCGTTGGCCACGTCGGAGGCCTCGGCGCGGGTCGGACGGGAGTTGGTGATCATCGACTCCATCATCTGGGTCGCCACGATCACCGGCTTGGCGTTGCGCCGGCACAGCTCGATGAGGCGCTTCTGCACCATGGGGACCTTCTCGAGCGGATACTCGACGGCCAGGTCGCCACGGGCCACCATGACGGCGTCGAACGCCGCGACGACGTCCTCCATGTTCTCCACCGCCTGCGGCTTCTCCACCTTGGCGATGACGGGGACCCGGCGGCCCTCCTCGTCCATGACCTTGTGGACGTCGGTGACGTCCTTGGCGTCCCGGACGAAGGACAGCGCGACCAGGTCGGCGCCCATCCGCAGCGCGAACCGCAGGTCCTCGATGTCCTTCTCGCTCAGCGCGGGCACGTTGACGGCCGCGCCGGGCAGGTTGATGCCCTTGTGGTCGGAGATGACACCGCCCTCGATGACGATCGTCCTCACCCGCGGGCCCTCGACGTCCAGCACCTTCAGCTCGACGTTGCCGTCGTTGATGAGGATCTGGTCGCCGCGCGAGACGTCGCCCGGCAGGCCCTTGTACGTCGTGCCGCAGATCGTCTTGTCGCCGGGGACGTCCTCGGCGGTGATGACGAACTCGTCACCCCGCACCAGCTCGACCGGACCCTCGGCGAAGGTCTCGAGGCGGATCTTCGGGCCCTGGAGGTCGGCGAGGACACCGATGGCCCGGCCGGTCTCCTTGGCGGCGGCCCGGAGCCGGTCGTAGCGGCCCTGGTGCTCGGCGTGCGTGCCGTGGCTGAAGTTGAAGCGGGCCACGTTCATGCCGGCTTCGATCAGCGACACGAGCATTTCATGGGAGTCGACCGCGGGGCCGAGAGTACAGACGATTTTCGAACGGCGCATGGGGGGATCCTATCGGTTTGTTTCGCTACGGAATATTCCGTCTGGTGGAAGATACAAATGAGAGGCCTTGTGCTCAGTTGCTTTCCTGCTCAGTTGCCACGCGGCGGAGTCGCATATCAATGCCGCTTCACCAGTGCGTAGGTCTGTGTGGCGATCTCCAGTTCCTCGTCCGTCGGCACCACGGCGACCGCCACCCGCGCGCCGGCGGGCGAGATCAGCCGCGGCCCGTCACCGCGTACCGCGTTCAGCTCGTCGTCCACCGCCAGGCCCAGGGAATCCAGGCCCGCCACGGCCGCCTCCCGCACCGGCGCCGCGTTCTCCCCGACCCCGGCGGTGAACGCGACCGCGTCCACGTGCCCGAGCACGGCGTAATAGGCGCCGATGTACTTCTTCAGCCGGTGAATGTAGATGTCGAAGGCGAGCTTCGCCCGCTCGTCACCCTCGTCGATCCGGCGTTGGATCTCCCGCATGTCGTTGTCACCGCACAGCCCGATGAGCCCGCTCCTCTTGTTGAGAAGAGTGTCGATTTCGTCGATGGACATTTCACCAACACGTGCCAAATGGAAGATGACGGCCGGATCGGTGTCTCCGGAGCGCGTACCCATCACGAGCCCCTCCAAGGGCGTCAGCCCCATCGAGGTGTCCACGCACCGGCCCTTCTCGACGGCCGAGGCGGACGCCCCGTTGCCGAGGTGCAGCACGATGACGTTCACCTCTTCGGGTGCCTTGCCCAGCAGCTTCGCCGTCGCCCGGGAGACGTACGCGTGCGAGGTCCCGTGAAAGCCGTAGCGCCGCACGCGGTGCGCGTCGGCGGTCTCGACGTCGATCGCGTAGCGGGCCGCCGCCTCCGGCATCGTCGTGTGGAACGCGGTGTCGAAGACGGCCACCTGGGGCAGGTCGGGGCGCAGGGCCGTCGCGGTGCGGATGCCGGTGAGGTTGGCCGGGTTGTGCAGCGGGGCGACCGGGATCAGCCGCTCGATCTCGGCGAGGACGGCGTCGTCGATCACGGTCGGCTCGGTGAACCGCCTGCCGCCGTGCACGACACGGTGCCCGATGGCGGCGAGCTCGGGGGAGTCGAGACCGAGCCCGTCCTTCGCGAGCTCCTCCGCGACGGCCTTCAGCGCGGCGTCGTGGTCGGCGATCGGCCCGGTCCGCTCACGGCTCTCCCCGCCGGTCGCGAGGGGCGTGTGCCTGAGCCGGGAGGACTGCTCACCGATCCGCTCGACGAGCCCGTTCGCCAGCCGGCCGCTGTCTCGCATGTCGAGCAGCTGGTACTTCACCGACGAGGAGCCGGAGTTGAGGACGAGGACACGGGTCGCGGTCACTGCTGGGGAGCCTTCTGGTCGATGGACGGGGCCGGAGGCGGGGTCCGGGTCGAGGTCTGGGCCTGGATCGCCGTGATGGCGACGGTGTTGACGATGTCCTGGACCAGGGCGCCCCGGGACAGGTCGTTGACCGGCTTGCGCAGGCCCTGGAGCACCGGCCCGACCGCGATCGCGCCGGCCGAACGCTGCACGGCCTTGTAGGTGTTGTTGCCGGTGTTGAGGTCCGGGAAGATCAACACGCTTGCCTGCCCGGCGACTTCGGAGCCCGGCAGCTTGGTCGCCGCGACGGTGGGCTCCACGGCGGCGTCGTACTGGATCGGCCCCTCGATCTTCAGGTCGGGACGCCGCTCGCGGACGAGCTTCGTCGCCTCCCGCACCTTGTCGACGTCGGCGCCCGAGCCGGACGTACCGGTGGAGTACGACAGCATCGCGATCCGCGGCTCCACGCCGAACTGGGCGGCGGTCGCGGCCGCCTGGATGGCGATGTCGGCGAGCTGCTCGGCGTTCGGGTCGGGGTTCACGGCGCAGTCGCCGTACACGAGGACCTTGTCGGCGAGGCACATGAAGAAGACGGACGAGACGATGTCGGCGTCCGGCTTGGTCTTGATGATCTCGAAGGCGGGCCGGATGGTCGCGGCCGTGGAGTGCACCGACCCGGAGACCATGCCGTCGGCGAGGCCCTCCTGGACCATGAGCGTCCCGAAGTAGTTCACGTCCGAGACGACGTCGTACGCCAGCTCCACCGTGACGCCCTTGTGGGCCCGCAACCGGGCGTACTTCTCGGCGAAGGAGTCGCGCAGCTCGGAGGTGGCCGGGTCGATCAGCGAGCAGTCGCCCAGGTCGATGCCGAGGTCGGCGGCCTTCTTGCGGATCTGGTCGACCGGCCCGAGGAGCGTGAGGTCGCAGACGCCCCGGCGCAGCAGCACCTCGGCCGCGTGCAGCACCCGCTCCTCGGTCCCCTCCGGAAGGACGACCCTGCGCTTGTCGACGCGGGCCTGCTCCAGCAGCTTGTGCTCGAACATCATCGGCGTGAGGCGGTCGGTGCTCGGCGCGGAGACGCGCCCCAGCAGACCGCTCGTGTCCACGTGCCGCTCGAACAGACCCAGAGCGGTCTCGGCCTTGCGCGGGGTGGCCGCGTTCAGCTTGCCCTCGAGGGAGAACAGCTGCTCGGCGGTGGGGAAACTGTTGCCGGGCACCGAGACGACGGGGGTGCCGGGGGCGAGGCGGGCGGCGAGGGTGAGGATCGCGTCGCTCGGCACCTCGTCGAGGGTGAGCAGCAGGCCGGCTATCGGCGGGGTGCCGGCGCTGTGCGCGGCAAGCGAGCCGATGACCAGGTCGGCCCGGTCCCCCGGAGTGACGACCAGACAGCCCGGGGTCAGCGCGTTGAGGAAGTTCGGCAGCATCGCCCCGCCGAAGACGAAGTCGAGCGCGTCACGGGCCAGCCCGGAGTCGTCGCCGAGCAGCACCCTCGCGCCCAGCGTGTGGGCGATCTGCGCCACGGTCGGCGCGGAGAGCGCGGGCTCGTCGGGCAGCACGTAACAGGGCACGGGCAGCCGGGTCGCGAGCCGGGCGGCGATCTCCTCCCGGTCGTCCGGGGCCACCCGGTTGGTCACCATGGCGAGGACGTCGCAGCCGAGGACCTCGTACGCCCGGTAGGCGTTGCGGGTCTCCGCGAACACGGACTCCACCGGCTGCTTGCGGCCGCTGACGACCGGGATCACGGACGCGCCGAACTCGTTCGCGAGACGCGCGTTGAGGGCGAGTTCGTCCGGGAACTGGGTGTCGGCGTAGTCCGTTCCCAGGACGAGGACGACGTCGTAGGCGCGGGCGACGCGGTGGAACCGTTCGACGAGGGTGGAGACCAGCTCGTCCGTCCCCTGTTCCGCCTGGAGGACGGACGCCTCGTGGTAGTCCATGCCGTAGACGGTGGCCGGATCCTGCGCCAGCCGGTAGCGCGCACGCAGCAGCTCGAAGAGCCGGTCCGGCCCGTCGTGGACGAGGGGACGGAACACGCCCACCCGGTCGACCTGCCGGGTCAGGAGTTCCATCACTCCCAGCTCGACGACCTGACGGCCGTCGCCGCGGTCGATTCCGGTCACGTACACGCTGCGGGTCACGCGAGCTCTCCGTCTCTCTACGGGGGCACGGGGCACGGGGCACAAAAATCGCCCACCTAGGTGAGCAGATCCCTCTTGACAATACCTCCGGCCGTAGTTAAGGCGCCCGTCAAGAGACAGCCCGCTCGGCGGCGTGAAACAATCGGACCTGGCTCACCGGTACCAACAGCGAGCAGGAGACACAGCACGATGCGCATCGGAGTTCTCACCGCAGGTGGCGACTGCCCCGGCCTGAACGCAGTGATCCGGTCGGTCGTGCACCGCGCCGTCGACAACTACGGCGACGAGGTGATCGGCTTCGAGGACGGTTACGCGGGTCTGCTGGACGGCCGTTACCGCAGCCTCGACCTCAACGCGGTGAGCGGCATCCTGGCCCGCGGCGGCACCATTCTCGGCTCGTCCCGCCTGGAGCGCGACCGGCTGCGCGAGGCCTGCGAGAGCGCCTCCGACATGATCCACGACTTCGGCATCGACGCGCTGATCCCGATCGGCGGCGAGGGCACGCTGACGGCGGCGCGGATGCTGTCGGACGCCGGCCTGCCGGTGGTGGGCGTCCCGAAGACGATCGACAACGACATCTCGTCGACGGACCGCACCTTCGGCTTCGACACGGCGGTGGGCGTCGCGACGGAGGCGATGGACCGCCTGAAGACCACGGCGGAGTCCCACCAGCGGGTGATGGTGGTCGAGGTCATGGGCCGCCACGCCGGCTGGATCGCGCTGGAGTCCGGCATGGCCGCGGGCGCGCACGGGATCTGTCTGCCGGAGCGGCCCTTCGACCCCGCCGACCTGGTGAAGATGGTCGAGGAGCGGTTCGCCCGCGGCAAGAAGTTCGCGGTGATCTGCGTCGCGGAAGGCGCGCACCCGGCCGACGGCACCATGGACTACACCAAGGGCGCGATCGACCGGTTCGGCCACGAGCGCTTCCAGGGCATCGGCACGGCGCTGGCCTACGAGCTGGAGAAGCGGCTCGGCAAGGAGGCCCGACCGGTGATTCTCGGCCACGTCCAGCGTGGCGGTGTCCCGACGGCGTACGACCGTGTCCTCGCGACCCGCTTCGGCTGGCACGCGGTGGAGGCGGCGCACCGGGGCCAGTTCGGGCGGATGACGGCGCTGCGCGGGACGGACGTGGTGATGGTGCCGCTGGCGGAGGCGGTGACCGAGCTGAAGACGGTCCCGAAGGACCGGATCGTCGAGGCGGAGTCGGTCTTCTAGGCGGTCCGGTTCACGAGGCTCGTCCAGAACGTGTCGACGATCCGGTCGAGGAAGTCCCGGCCCGCGTCGCTCGCCTCACCGGCCGCGCTGCCGTCGCCCCAGCTCAGCGTGGCGACCACCTGCCCCTGGTAGTCCTGACGCAGCTCTTGGAGGGTCTCCTCCAGGAGCCGGCGGTCCAGGGGCAAGATCATGCCCACGGATCTGACGTACGCCTGCCGGCGGGTGCGGGGCGGCGGTGCGCAGCAGGTCCGCCAGCTCGGCCTCGAGGCCGGTGACGGTGACCAGGTCGGGCAGCGAGAGGTCGAGCAGCTCGGCGAGGACCGCGGACTGCCGGTCCGTGCCGCGCCACCGCCCGCTCTCCTCCATGCGCGTGTACGCCAGGAACTCGTGCCCCCCGGGCCGGGCGACGTCCTCGGGGGCGAAGCCCTGGGCTACGCGGTGTTCGCGCAGGGTCCACGGTCTGCCGATCAGCTTACCCGGAGAACACCACAACACGCCTGCGAGAGCGGTGAGTTCGGGGTGCGAGGGGGGGCGTGCCCCGCGTTCCCAGGCGCGGACGGGATCGGGGGTCGCGTGCGGGAGAGAGTAGGAGGCGCGCAGTCCGTGGGCGACGTGGTCCGGGGTCATGCCGAGGGCCGCGCGGAGCCTGCGGGTGGCGGGAGCGTTGAAGGGGGGACCTGGCTGGCGGGTGTGGGCTGGAGGCCTGGACACCGGGGACAAGGTAGGGGGCGCGGCGTGCGATGACTACACGGTGTTCGGATGGTCACCGGTTGTAGGAACCTACGGAGGTCCGGTCGGCCGGTCGTACGGGTCAGTCGCGCCGCGTGATCTTCCCGACGACCGGCCCGTAGTAGGTGCCGCCCTGGAAGTTGATGGTGTCGCCGCCTGAGCCCGTGCCCGTGCCCGTGCCTGAGTCCGTGCCCGCGCCTGTGCCGCGTCGGGGCTCCTGCCGGGTGCCGGAGGTGCTCCGTGGACGCGGGTCGTGCTTGCGCAGGACCGCCACCGCGACCTTGGCCGCCTGCCCCGCCGCCAGCTCCTGCGAGCCCTCCGCGTCGGCCGCGCCCTTGCCGGCGTCGGCGAGGTCGCTGATGCCCCGGACGACGAGGGCGTCCAGCCGGCCGCAGAGGTGTGCCGCGTGGGACGCCCCCGAGCCCTCCATCTCGATGGCGTACGCGTCGTTGTACGTCCGCCGGATGTGTTCGCGCAGCGCGGACCGCTCGTCGGCCAGCACGACGTCCCCGCAGGCGATCGGCTTGCGGTGGGCCCGCACCCCGTCCAGGTCCCGCAGCGCCGAGCGGGCCGCCTGGACCAGGCGGTGCGAGCCGTGCCAGACCTCGGGGCGGGCCAGGAGACCCCCGGCGGTCTGCTTGCCGCCGTGGACGGCGTAGACCTTGGTGCCGACGACGACGTCACCGAGCCGCAGGTCGTCCTTGAGGCCCCCCGCGACGCCCACGAAGAGCAGGCACTCGGGGGCGAGTTCGGCGACGACACGGGTGGTGAGCGCGGCCGTGGTCAGGGCGCCCTCGCCGAGCTCGGCGAGCGCCACCGTCCAGTCCGTACCGGAGAGCCGGCCCTGTTCGAGACGGGTCCCGTCGTCGAGGACGACTTCGTCCAGGGATCCGAGGAGCGCGCGCACGGCGTCGTACTCGACGGGAAGCGCGGTGAGGACCACGGCGAGGGGTTCGGTCTCGGGCACACCCTTAAGGTACTGCCAGGACCATCGGGGGAGGGGGCGGTCGCCGTGGCCGAACGAGACGTCAGCGCCGGGCAGTTGCTGCTCGCCGAGTACCAGAGCGTCAAGGACGAGCAGAAGGCGCGGATCGGGTTCCGGGACAACCTGCTGTACGTGACCCTGGCGGTGGTGGCGGCGGTGATCGCCGCGGCGGCCCAGGCCGAACAGACGTCGATGTTGCTGGCGTTGCCGCCGGTGTGCGTGGTGCTGGGGTGGACCTACCTGGTCAACGACGAGAAGATCTCGGCCGTCGGGCGGTACGTACGGCAGGAGTTGGGGCCGAGGCTCGCCGAACTGGCCGGGACCGAGGTGGCCTTCCGGTGGGAGACCTACCATCGGGGCGACCCCGGGCGGACGTCCCGGAAGATCGTGCAGTGCGTGGTCGATCTGCTGGCTTTCTGTGTCGTGCCGACGGCCGCGCTGGTCGTGTACTGGAGCGGGGGACAGGTGTCGGCGGGGCTGCTGGCGCTGTCCGTGGCCGAGGCGGGAGCGGTGGCGGGGCTGGCGGTGTTCGTCGTGCGGTACGCGCTGCCGTTCGGGGGCGGCGGTGAGTGAGGGCGGTGGCCGCGAGTCATAACCGCGAGCGAGGGCGGTGGCCGCGAGTCGGGACCGTGGCCGTGGCCGTCAGCGAGGGCGGGGGCCCGTGAGCCAGGACCGTGACCGCGAGTCGGAACCGGACCGTCAGTGAGGGCGGTGGCCCGTGAGTCAGGGCCGTGACCGCGAGCGAGGGCGGTGGCGGGTGGCAGGGGCGTGTGGTCAGGGGGCGGATGTCACTTTCCGCGCGTTGTCCGTACCCACCGGTAGACCAGTTCGGGCCTGCCCACCTGCCCGTACAGCGGCTTCCGCTCGACTCTCCCCGCCTCCACGAGATGTTCCAGATACCGCCGGGCCGTGATGCGCGAGATGCCCACCGACTCGGCGACCCCCGCCGCGGTCAGCCCCTGCTCCGCCTCCCGTACGGTCTCCGTCACCCGCTCCAGCGTGGGCGCGCTCAGTCCCTTGGGCAGCGCGGCGGGTCCCGGCGCGCGCAGTGTCGCCAGCGCGCGGTCGACCTCGTCCTGACCGCTCGCCTCGCCCGCGGCTCCCCGGAACTCGGCGTACCGCACGAGCCGGTCCCGGAGCGTGGCGAAGGTGAAGGGCTTCAGTACGTACTGCACGACTCCGAGTGAGACGCCCTCCCGCACCACCGTCAGGTCCCGCGCCGACGTCACCGCTATGACGTCCGCGTGGTACCCCGCCGCCCGCAGCGAGCGGGCCAGCTGGAGCCCGTGCGCGTCGGGCAGGTGCAGGTCCAGCAGCAGCAGGTCGACCGGCGTGCGGTCCAGCAGCCGCCGGGCCTCCGCGCCGGTGTGCGCCTTGCCCACCGCGACGAACCCCGGCACCCGGCCCACGTACATCACATGGGCGTCCGCGGCGACCGGATCGTCCTCCACGACCAGCACTCTGATCGGCTCTTCGTTCGTCATCCCTTGCCTCCAGACCCCGACACGGACCCGGCGCCACCGGACCCGGCGCCACCGGAGGCGGCCGCACCGGAGGCGGCCGTCGCCGGCAACGGCAGGCGTACCAGGAACTCCGCTCCGCCGCCCGAGGCCTCCGCCACCGACAGGGTCCCGTCGTGCCGCTGTACCGCCTGCCGGACCAGTGCCAGCCCGAGTCCGCGTCCGCCCGGCCCGGCCGGCTTCGTCGAGAAGCCGCGTTCGAAGACCAGGGTGGCGTGCGCGGGGTCCACGCCCGCTCCCGTGTCCGCCACCCGCAGCAGCAGCTCGGCGCCCTCCGTGGCGGCGGTCACCGTCACCTGCGCCCGGGTGCTGCCCTGGGCCGCGTCCACCGCGTTGTCGATGAGGTTGCCCAGGATCGTCACCAGGTCCCTGGCGGGGAGCGACTCCGGCAGCAGCCCGTCGTCCAGGGTGCTCTCCTGCGACACCACCAGCTCCACGCCCCGCTCGTTCGCCTGGGCCGTCTTGCCCAGCAGCAGGGCCGCCAGGACCGGCTCGCTGACCGCCGCGACCACCTGGTCCGTCAGCGCCTGGGCCAGTTCGAGTTCCGCCGTCGCGAAGTCCACCGCCTCCTCCGCCCGGCCCAGCTCGATCAGCGACACCACGGTGTGCAGCCGGTTCGCCGCCTCGTGGGCCTGTGAGCGCAGCGCCTGGGTGAAGCCGCGTTCGGAGTCCAACTCGCCCATCAAGGACTGGAGTTCGGTCACATCACGCAGGGTGACCACGCTGCCCCGGCGCTCACCGCCCGACACCGGGGAGGTGTTCACCACGAGCACCCGGTCCGCCGTCAGATGCACCTCGTCCACCCGGGGCTCCGAGGAGAGCAGCGCACCCGTCAGCGGGGCGGGCAGACCCAGCTCCGCCACCGACATACCCACCACCTCCCCCGAGACGCCCAGCAGCTCCCGGCCCCCGTCGTTGATCAGCGCCACCTTGTACTGTCCGTCCAGCATCAGCAACCCCTCGCGCACCGCGTGCAGCGCGGCCTGGTGATAGTCGTGCATATGGCTCAGCTCGGCCGCGTTCATGCCGTGGGTGTGCCGGCGCAGGGACGCGTTGATGACGTACGTGCCGATCGCGCCGAGGGCGAGCGCGCCGCCGGCCACCGCGAACAGGGCCGTCACCTGGTCCTGCACCCGCTTGCTGATCGACTCGACCTTGATGCCCGCGCTGACCAGGCCGATGATCGTGCCGTCGTCCTCGATCGGGGTGACCGCGCGGACGGACGCGCCGAGGGTGCCGGTGTAGGTCTCGGTGAAGGTGTCGCCCTTCAGGGCCTTCGCCGTGTTGCCGCGGAAGCGCTGGCCGATCTGGGTCTTGTCCGGGTGGGTCCAGCGGATGCCCTCCGGGTTCATGATCGTGACGAAGTCGACCTCCGTGTCCTTCATGACCCGCAGGGCGTACGGCTGGAGCTCGGCGGTGGGCTTCGCGGTCCGGATCGCCGCCCTCACGGAGGGGGAGTCGGCGACCGAGCGTGCCACGGCCGTGGCCTGGCGGCCCGCCGCCTCCTCGGCCTGGTTGCGGTCGCTGACGTAGGTGAACAGCGCGTATCCCGCGACGAGCACCGCTATCAGCACCGCCTGCATGGCGAAGAGCTGGCCGGCCAGGCTGCGGGGTCTCGGCAGAGCGGGGATGCGCATGTCGTCAGTGTGCCCCCGGCGTTAAGTGTGAACTAAATGAACGGAAGGGTGACCGCCCTCACAGGGCGGGAGATAGTCACGGCAATCCCCCATAAACCCCGGACGTGAGCCGCACGCCGGTGATGCCGACGAAGACGTCAAGGAGGGCAGCCGTGGCCGCCAGCAGCACCCCCGATACGGCACCTACCGCACCCGCGGTCAAGCGGGACCGCACCCACTACCTGTACATCGCGGTGATCGTCGCCGTGGCGCTCGGCATCGCGGTGGGCCTGATCTGGCCCGATGCCGGGGTCGAGCTCAAGCCTCTCGGCACGGGCTTCGTGAACCTGATCAAGATGATGATCTCGCCGATCATCTTCTGCACGATCGTCCTCGGGATCGGGTCCGTACGAAAGGCCGCGAAGGTCGGTGCCGTCGGCGGTATCGCGCTGGGCTACTTCACGGTGATGTCGCTCGTCGCGCTCACGGTCGGCCTCGTCGTCGGCAACATCCTGCACCCGGGCGACGGGATGCACCTGACCGACGCGATCAAGGCGACCGGGCACGACCAGGTGTCCGCCGACGCACTGCCGCCGGTCGACTTCGTGCTGTCGATCATTCCGAAGACGTTCGTCTCCGCGTTCACCGAGGGCCAGGTACTGCAGACGCTGCTGGTCGCGCTGCTCGCCGGGTTCGCGCTGCAGGCGATGGGGTCGGTCGGCCAGCCGGTCCTGCGCGGCATCGAGCACATCCAGCGGCTCGTCTTCCGCATCCTGGCCATGGTCATGTGGGCGGCCCCGATCGGCGCCTTCGGTGCGATCGCCGCCGTGGTCGGTTCGGCCGGTATGGACGCGCTGAAGAGCCTCGCCGTACTGATGCTCGGCTTCTACGCGACCTGCTTCCTGTTCGTCTTCGTCGTGCTCGCGGCCCTGCTGCGCGTCTTCACCGGCCTGAACATCCTCAAGCTCTTCAAGTACCTGGCCCGTGAGTTCCTGCTGATCCTGTCCACCTCCTCCTCCGAGTCCGCGCTGCCGCGGCTCATCGCGAAGATGGAGCACCTGGGCGTCAGCAAGCCGGTCGTCGGCATCACCGTCCCGACCGGCTACTCCTTCAACCTCGACGGCACCATGATCTACATGACCATGGCGTCGCTCTACATCGCCGACGCGATGGGCACCCCGATGTCGATCGGCGAGCAGATCCCGCTGCTGCTGTTCCTGCTCCTTGCTTCCAAGGGCGCGGCCGGCGTCAGCGGCGCGGGTCTGGCGACCCTGGCCGGCGGTCTGCAGTCGCACAAGCCCGCCCTGGTGGACGGCATCGGTCTCATCGTGGGCATCGACCGCTTCATGAGCGAGGCCCGCGCCCTCACCAACTTCGCCGGCAACGCCGTCGCGACCGTCCTGATCGGGACCTGGACCAAGGAGATCGACAAGGAGCGCGTCCAGCTGGTGCTCGCCGGCGGACTGCCCTTCGACGAGAAGACCCTGCTCGACGAGAACGAGGGCGGCGCTGAGACCGCCCCGGCGGACGTGCCCGAGCAGCGCGAGGGCGGCGAGAAGGAACTCGCCAAGGCCTGAGCCCTCCCCACTCCGGGTGTCCGGCCCCGCCCGGACCGGGGCCGGACCCCCCGCCCCCCCGCCCCCCCCCCCCCCACACCCGGGGGCCGCGCCCACCCATGGTCGTATAAACAAATACCAGG
>NZ_JBHWUW010000063.1:0-42534 GCF_042737245.1 Streptomyces sp. NPDC060002 | reverse complement strand
GCCCGGCGCCGATATCGGCGCCGGGCCCCTCGTCATGCCCGGGCCGCTCCTCGTCCGGTCGCCGCGCGGGGAGCGCGAGCGCAGCATGGAAGAGCCGGCGCGCAAGCGCCGACACAGGCACAGGCACAGGCACAGGCACAGGCACAGGCACAGGCACGACGATGACCGGAAGGGGGCGGGCAGTCATGACCCGCTTCATGGACGTCCACCACGGCATGCAGGGCATCACCGCCGACCAGCTCCTCGAGGCCCACCGGGCGGACCTCGCCATCGAGGGCGAAGAGGGTGTGCACTTCGACCGAGCCTGGGCGGACCCGGAGTCCGGAACGGTCTACTGCCTCTCCGAAGCGCCCTCGGCGGAGGCCGTCCTCCGCGTCCACGAGCGCACCGGCCACATGGCGGACGAGATCCACCCGGTGCCGCTGACGGTGTGAGAACCGTGGGAGCGTCCGCCGAAGGGCGCCGAGGCGGGTCAGGAAGGCTTGACCGCCGATACGGCGGTGACGGTCACCTTGTTGTCGCACTCCGCGAACAGGCCGTCGTCCAGGGCGACTTGGTGTTTGCCCGAGCCCGGCAGTCCGACGACGAGCGTGGGGTACACCACGGGCTCCGCACCGGATTCGCAGAACCCGTCGGCCTCCCCCTGCACCTGCACGAAGGTCAGCTTCACCCACGCCTTGCCGCCGTGGGCCAGCTTCACCGGCGAGGCGGATCCGGTCGTCGTGACGGAGAGCGGGGAGTTCTTCCCGGGAGAGCCGTTGCCGGCCCCCGCGACGGTCGGATGACCCTTGAGGACGCAGGCCTTGGCCGAGCCATTGGTGAACTCGACCACCGCCGCCCCGATCCCCGTACCGGCCGGCCGATCGGCGGCCTGCCGGGCGGCGACCTTCAGGCTCCCCGCGGAACAGACCGGCGCGGCGCCGCCCGGGGAACCGGCCACGGCGGGTGTCACGACAGCGTCGCTCTCGGGGGACGAGGCGGAAGGGGAGGCCACGGAAGGTGAGGTCACGGGGGCGGGTGTCGCGGAGGCGGGGCCGGCGGAGGCGGGATCGACGGAGGTGCTGGAGGACTCCCCCGCATCGCATCCCGTCACCATCAGAGCGGTGGAGGCCACGACGGCCGCCATCACGGAAGCCCGAATTCCGAACCTGTTCCAGCGCATGTGCCCGTTCCTGTTCGTGTTCATGTTCGCGTCGGCGTTGGTGTTCTCGTCGGTGTTCGCGTTCTCGTTGGTGTTCCCGTACTGCATGCTGCGCCCCCGAATCCGAATCGCCGAGGGCGTCGGTCCTCGGCACCCGTGTGCCATCCGTCGACACAGACAGAACAGGCGGGCAATCGGGTTCTTCCGACGGTCGATCTGTGACGCATCGGTGACGATAACCGGCCACATCGACCGAACCCCGCACATCGGAACAAACGGTCGACCGTGGCGGCGACCTGCCCGGCTCGCCCGTCGGCCGCCGCGGGTGACCATGGATGACGGGACCGTTCCGGGGGCCGGGCACCGCACTGGGAGGCACCCGTGACACACCCCGGAACGACCGACGTACTGATCGCGGGAGCCGGCCCGGTCGGGCTGAGCGCCGCCGCGGAGCTGCGCCGGCAGGGGGTGATCACGCTCTGCCGTGCGGCTTCCGAGCCGCCGTCGCAGACGGCCGGTCTCGGCCAGGGGTGCAATACGGCGGGGCAGGAGGGCCTTTCTGTTGGTGCAGACGTCGCAATCCACACCGAACGCGGCTTCGATCCTGAGCGGGCCAGGCGGCAGGGCACTGGCCGGCGGACGGACGGCCGGCTCGGACACGGGCTCGAACGGTGCCGACCCGACGCGCAGAGACTCCAGCCGAACACCGGGAATCCCGGCGGCAGCGTGCCCGAGAGCCCGGACGGCCGCTTGCTCGGTGATCCATGTCCCGTCATGGGGCCCGCCGAGCGGGAGGAGCCGGCCCAGGTCGAGCTGGTGCCGTGCTGCCCGCGTCCACGCCTCGGTTTCCACCAGCCTCTCCCTCGCTGGGCCACCCCCCTCACGGTGCGCAAGTCGGTCAAAACGCATTAAGACGACTATGATTTCAACGGTGAGTGCCATGTGAGCGTCGTAGGGAGGAATGTCCCGATGACTGAGAACACCGGCGTGAAGCTTGGCGGTGCGCCCGGTTCCCGCGGCCGGACGACCCTCGCCGACGTGGTGGTGGAGAAGATCGCCGGAATGGCGGCACGCGACGTGCTCGGCGTCTATGCCCTGGGCGGCGGATTCGCGCGCTCGATGGGGTCCATGCGGGAGCGGATGCCCGGCGCCGGCAGTGGCCGGTCCCCAACGCGCGGGGTCAGTGTCGAGGTCGGAGAGCTGCAGACGGCCATCGATCTGGAGATCGTCGTCGACTACGGCGTCTCGATCACGGACGTGGCCGGTGCGGTGCGGGAGAACGTGATCTCCGCGGTGGAGCGGATGGCGGGCCGGGAAGTCGTGGAAGTCAACATCATGGTCGGCGACGTGAAGCTGCCCGACGAGGAGGACGAAGGGGAAGAGCGGCAGCGGATCCAGTAGGCGGGGCGCGCGCGGGGCAGCCCGCTTGAAGTGAAGGAGCGCGTGATGAGCAGGGCCGTGGTGGGCTTGATGGCCGGAATGGCGCTGGGTTTCGCGGCGTATTTCGGTGACTTCTGGGCTTTCCTGCTGGTGCTGGGGCTGGGTGTCGCCGGTCTCCTGGTCGGGCGGTTCACGGAAGGTGATCTCGAACCGGGCGACTTCGTCCGCCGCCGGGACCGGCAGGAGCGGATCCGCGATGACCGGCGACGGACTCGGGGAGACTGGCGGCAGTGACCGGTGAAGCAGATCGGCGTCCGGGCATCCCCCGCGGGCAGCGCGGTGCGATCACCGTCGCCGACAAAGTCGTTGCGAAGATCGCTTCCCACGTGGCGCGCGAGGCGCTGAGCCGGTTCACCGCGTCGGCCGGCCATGTACCACCCGGCCGCCGCACGCCACGCGTGACCACATCCGTGCGGTGGGCACCGGAGCGGAATGCCGCAGGACGAGACGCCGAACCCGCCGCGAGACGGCAGGCAGTGCTCGGCCGGGCGCGGCTGCGCATCGCCGTCGAGCTCGGCTATCCGTCCGACATCGGGGCGCAGTGCGCCGCGGTGCGCCGGGAGGTGACGGAACGGCTCAGGACATGGGCCGGCATGGAGGTCTCCGACCTCGCGGTGTCGGTCGAGAGGCTGCACTCGGTGCAGGCGCGGCACTCGGACCAGGGGAGGGTGAGATGAGCGCGAACACCTGGCGGCAGCCGACCGGTGACAGCGGCCTTCCCTCCGATTCCGCGGAGGCGGCTCCGTCCGCCGATGGCGCCCCGGGCACGGGCGCGACGGTGGCGACCGACGGACCAGGCCGGTCGGCGCGCCGCTTCTGGTCGGCGCGGCGGATTCCCGCGGCCTTGGCGGCCCTGCTGTCCGCCGCGGCCGTCGGACTGCTCCTGTACGACGTGGTCTCGGTGCGGGCAGGCCGGTCCGCGATGCGCTGGCGGCGGCGGCTCGCCGAGGAACTGGCCACACGGCCCTTGGACGACATCTGGATGATCGTCGGGGCCGCAGTGGCGATGGCCCTCGGCCTGTGGCTTTTCCTGCTGGCCGTGACGCCGGGACTGCGCAAACTGCTGGCCATGCGGCAGCCCACCGGTACCCCCGGGACAGGGGAGGTCCGCGCCGGGCTCGACCGCCGCGCGGCCGCCCTGGTTCTGCGCGACCGGGCCATGCAGGTGCCCGGTGTCCGGTCGGCGCAGGTCGATGTCGGCCGCCGGAAGGTCACAGCCCGGGCACGGGCACATTTCCGTGACCTCCAGGAGGTTCGCGCCGACCTGGACGCCACGCTGGGCGAAGCCGTGACGTTCTTGGGTCTCGCCCGGCAACCCAAGCTGACCGTGCGCGTCCGGCGCCCGAAGAAGGGCTGAGGCGATCCTGATGCGCAAGACGGTGAACCGGGTGCTGCTGGGGCTTCTCGGCCTCGGACTCTTCGCTCTGGGCAGCGGCGTGCTGCTGGGCGGGCTGGATCTGCAGCGCCGCTGGGGTTTCGGCATGCCGGGCTGGTGGCCCTTCCGTGGGCCGGACGATGTGGTGCTGGGCGCCGAGGGACGTACCCGGTGGCGGGAAGAGGGCTGGTGGTGGCCGACCGTCATCGCGGTGCTCGCCGTGCTGCTGGCCCTGCTGCTGTGGTGGCTCCTTGCGCAACGCAGACACCGCCTGGACCGGATCCTCGTCGACGGCGAAGACGGCGCCGTGGCCCGACTCGACGGCCGGACGCTGGAGGACGCGATCGAGGAAGAGGCGCAGGCCCAGGAAGGGGTCTCGCGGGCGCATGTCCGGCTGACGGGCCGGCGTACCGCTCCGACCGCACGCGTGCGGCTGTTGCTGGAGCCTTACGCGGATCCCGCGCGGACCCTGGGCCGGCTGAGCCGGGAAGCACTCGCACACGCACGAGACTCGGCCGGCCTGGACCGCCTTCCCTCGAAGGTCCGACTCCGTGAAGCCCGCCACCGCGCCCGGCGCACCGCCTGAGATCCCCTGGGCCGAAGCCCCATGGGGTACATGGGGGTACCGGCTGCGAGGCGTCCCGGATTCCCGAAACCCGGGCGTTCCGGATTGCGGAGGATCGGACGAGCTGCCCGTCGTCCGGCGCACTCGCATCGCTGTCGGCACCCTCGGAGACACCGGCCTTGGTTGTCGTCGGCATCATTCCGAGAACCCCGGGGCCGGTGGGGCACGCTCGGCGGACGCCGCCACCACTGGTAGCGGCCTTGTGCGCCGACGCCGTCACGTACCACTCCTCGGCCGACGCGACGTCGAGCGCAGGCACAGCGGGTCCCGCCGCCGCCGAGAGACCACGCGGACACCGGTCGGTTCCTTCCCAGGAGGCATCCCGTCATGGTCCTCTTCCTGACCCTGATCATCGCCGGAATCGCGCTGGTCGCCATCGGCGCGGCCGTCGACGGCATGCTCTACCTGATGTCCATCGGCGTCCTGCTTCTCATCGTCGATCTGCTCTACCTGGCGGCCCGCTCCATCTGGCGCTCCACCCGGCGCCCGGCCCGCTGAACAGACCGGCCTCTTCCGGATGCTGGTCATCGAGGCCGACCACGCTTTCCCGAGGAGTCGGAGCTCAAGCCGACACCGAGCTGACGCGACCGATCCACGTCATGACCACGGAACCGCACCGTCTGGTCGAGGACGGCGCAGAGGGCAGCGGGCCCGTGCCCGGGGCGTGGGTCAGGCCTCCAGTCCGGCGAGGGGTTCGGAGTCGTCGATGAAAGCACGGGCCACATCGGCCAGGCGCCGGTTGTGGGCGCGGGCGTAGCCGCGCAACGCGCTGAACGCCCGCTCCATGTCGACGCCCTGGCGTTCGGCGAGCTTCCCCTTGGCCTGTTCGATCAGTACCCGGCTGTGCAACGCCGCCTGCAACTGCTCGTTGAGCACGGTGCTGCGCTGGGCGGTGCGTTGTTGCAGCAGGCTGATGGTGGCGACGTCGGCCAGTGCCTGGGCGATGAGCGTGGCGGGCGGGTCGAAGGGGCCAGAGGCGGCGCGGAAGAGGTTCAGGGCGCCCACGGTCTCCTCCCGCAGGCGCATGGGCAGGGCCTGGACGGCCCCGAATCCGCTGCGGTGGGCCATCGTGACGAAGCGCGGCCAGCGGTCGATCTCCCTGGTCAGGTCGTGGACGATCACCGGTGCGCCGGTGCGGAAGCACTCCAGGCAGGGGCCTTCGTCGTTCTGGAGCTGGAAGAGCTCCAGCACCCGCACCTGTTCGTCGGAGGCGGCCATGACGCGGAGTTTGCCGTCCCGGTCGGCGAGCAGCACCCCGGCGGCGCTCGCGTCGAGCATGCTGACGCAGCGGTCGGTCAGCAGGCGCAGGAAGTCGATGAGGTCGAAGTCGGCAACCAGATTGTCGGCCAGCTCGACAAAGGTCTTGGCCAGAAGCTGTTGATCCATCGTGGGCACCCTCGATTGAGACCAGTCCCTGCCCGAAGGGGCGGGAAGTACGGCACGTTCCACGGCCGGCACCGATACGTCAGGTTGCCTCCTCGGTCTGATCCGGCTCCGCGTCCGGCGGGAAACGAACCCGGCGGGCCACCACGTCCGCAGCCACGTCGGCGAGCCGCCGTCCCCGCGCATAGGCGTGGGCCCGGAGCCGGACGAAGGCCTCATCGATGCCGGCTCCGAGCTGGACCGTCAGCATCCCAGCGGCCTGGTCGATCTCCGCCCGGTATGCGCCCAGATCCTCGAAACCGCGGTGCGGCACCGGCCCGTCGGGCGGTGCGCCCGTCTCGTCGATCCTCGCATCGAGCAGGAGGAGGGTCGCGAGATCGGCGAACGCCAGTGCGTCGGCCAGTTCCTCCGAGTCGAGCACGGTCGGAGTGTCGGCGTACAGGTCCAGAACTCCCGGGCTGATCGCCCCCATCTGCAGGGGGAGCGAGAAGACCGCGCGAGCTCCGGCCTCCAGGGCCGCATCGGCGAACACTGCCCAGTGATCCTGCAGTTCGACGGTGAGCAGATCGGGTGTCAGGACGGCCGAGCCGTGCGCGAAGGCCTCCACGCACGGCCCCTCGCCCAGTGTGAGCTGGAGCTCTTCCAGTTGTCGGCTGATGTCGTCGGTGCTGCACAGCGGGTGGCTCGCCGCGGTCCGGGACATCGCCGACAGTCCGGCCCCTGCGACCGGGAGTGCGGCCACGGCCGCGGTGCACACGTCCACCACACCGACCCGGGCACCACGCCGGGCGGCCTGCTCGGCCACCAGTAACTGGATGCGGCCCGACCGGCTGTCAGCGCCCACTCGGGCCACCGCCTCCGGGCATCGTGACAAGGCGCTTCAGCCTCGCCGTGGTTCCTTCCCCGAGGGGGACTGCCGGCGCACGCAACGTGGTGGGGCGAGCCGGACTGTGGAGCCGTGCAAGGTACAGCCGCCCGGGGGAGAAGAGCACAGCGGAGGGCGGACGATCGGCCCGGTCCGCCAAGGTGGCGTCGAGTGACGCCTGGTGGCCGGTCGACGGCCCCTCCTGCGCGGGAGAGACGAGGACACGGGCCCGCGGGTGCGGCCGGATCGGAATGCCACCGAGCGCGAAAGCCGCTCTCGGCACTGTGAGTTGTCTGATGCCACGTGGCAGTGATCCGTCGAGGCCGAGCCACAAGGAGCCGTCGCCGCGTACCGGAGGCCGACGTGATCGCACCGGAACGATGGCGGACGCCTCGACGCCTTCGGGCTTCCAGGACTGCTGCTGCCGAGGGCGGACCGTCATCGGACATCGTCCAGGAGAACAGGCGCCGGTGGGACCGGCCCGTGCGGCGGGGCTGGGGCGGGCGCGGCAGGAGCGTCTCCGGGAGGAGATGGCAGCGGGCCGAACGCAGGGCCGAGGAGGAAGCCGCAGCCGGTGACCTCGAGCATCCGGGCCAGCATCGGCGGCGGGTGGTGCAACCGCAGGGCCCCGCCGGCCGCGGTGGTTTGCTGCGCGGCGCGGAGGAAGGCGTTGAGGCCGCTGCAGTCGCAGAAGCGGACGGAGGTGAGGTCGACGTCGATGGTGTGGCTGCCGTCGCGCAGGCACCGCTCCAGGGAAGCACGTAGTAGCGGCGCGGAGTCGAGGTCGATGTCACCCGACAGGGTGATCAGCGCCCGATTCCTTCGGGCATGGCGGTACACGGTGAGCTGGGGAAGGAGCATGACGCCTCGGTTCGGAAGACCATCCGGCAGCGGGCGCGGCGGCGCCGGGGTCCCGGCCCTTTGGGCGCGCTGCCGACAGGGCGTACGTTCGGCGGAGACAGAGCAACGGCCGGTCCGACAACCTGCGTAGCAGGACGGTAGGCCCACCCGGTTCCCTCCAGGGATGCGCCGGGTGACAGACGAAGAGTCCGCACCCCGCAGCCATCTGCGTTCAGCAACAGCATGCCGCCGGGGTCTGGGACGTCTGCACAGCAGCATAGCCCTCGTGCCGGGTGGCGGACGGGCCGAAGTCGCCGGGTCCCAGGATGCGGACGATGCAAAAACACCGTGGCTCGCTCATGTCCGGGGCACCGCACGGTATCCGGTAGGCGAAGGGTCTGGGCACCCGAGTGCGGCAGTCCGTGCACGCCAGTGCAACTCCCGCACAAGCCAGCCGGTCCGGAGCCCCGCACCCGCCTGGGCCCGAGGCTGCCGACGGTGTCGGAGCTACGTGGCAGAACAACCATTACGCGGGCCGGTCGGAAGCGGACCGCAGCGGAGCCCGGGAACGGGGCCACCGCGCACCGTTCAAGGAGTCCACGGGACGTACCGTCGGTTTCCGTGTGAGACGCGTGGCCGGGGCTCCGGCCGGCTGAACGTGCGGCAGGGTCGGGTGCGAGGTCGCCGACATGACGCGGACCCGTCTCCGGGCCGCCTCTGTGGCGGCCCGCTTTCGTTTCTCGCCGAGAACGAACCGGCGAGGAAGCCGGTGTGCGAAATATTCTCGGTACTGTCCGCGCTGCTCGCGTCCCGCATTCCGCCTCGGAGCGGCCTATGACGCTCCGGACAAGCCCTGGAGCTGGAGCAGTCGTTGGGTGATCTCCCGGTACTGCCTCATCGCCTGCCGGAGTTCGTCGGACGGGGTTTCGAGGTCCTGGTCCTCCCAGCCGGCGCGCAGGACACGCCGCTGTTCCGCGAGGGCGTTCACGAGCTGGGCGACGGCTTCGTCATAGGCGCTCTCCGCCGTTTCCAGGGCCTCACGCGGGGTGTCGGTGAAGGTGTTGAGGGCGTGCCCGAGGCGCAGGAGGATCCCGTCCCGGTCGGACTTCGGAAGCAGCGGCTCCGAGCCGGCGGTGCGGCGCTCGGCGGGGACACGGGTTTGTCCCGCGGGCTGCTGGGCGCGTGTCTGGTCGTACATCATCGGATGCCGCTCTCGTCCCGCCCGAAGGCGCTCTTGGTCTTCTCGACTGCCTGCTTCAGACTTCCGGCCACCCGGTCGATCCTGCCCCGGCGCTGCGGTCGCCTGTTCCGGGTGACGTGGCCGAGCTCTTCGGTGACCGTGCCCTCCATCGCCTGCGCCGTGCTTCTGATGGGCCGTGCAACGGTCATGGCCGCCTCGCTGTGGTCCGTCAGGTGGGTCCCCGCGAGGTCTGGGCGAGGTGGGAAGGCTGAATGCATCACGTGTGTTCCGAAGTGGCGTGGCCCGGCGCCGTGCTGCCAGTCAACGTCCGGCGAGGGCATGTGTCAACGCCGTGTCCACACGATCCGGCCGCAGTCCCTGACCACGGCCGCGCTGTGCGCACCGAGGCCGGTGAGCCCCTCATGCCACTCGTTTTCAGCATGCCACGGCGGCGATCCCGCCACACGACGCCTCACCGCCCCAGGGCTGCGACGGGCTGTCCCCGTGCCCCCCGGGGATGGCCCGGCGCCCGAGCGCCCGAAGCGGGGAGCGGGGAGCGGTTGCTGCGCCTGTGGATGCCGCGTGCGCGAGTGATCCAGGAACTCGCCCCCTGTGGGGCACACCGAAGGAGAGGCATGGCTTCACGTGGCAGTGGCAGACCCTGGTGCAGCGCATCCGCGACCAACTGTCGCTTCACGCAGTCCGGTTGTCGTGGGGGACTTCGCAACGCCCTGGGGATGAACCCGACACGGGGACTGGTGGGGAGACACACGATGGCGATGGGGCCGAGTCCGTAACCGAACGGAGCACCGTGGCGAGGAGGATCCGGCGCATGGCGGAGGTGGTGGAAAATACTCATCTCCCTTGCGGCCGGCGGCCTGACCTCCGTCCCCGGAACCCATGTGCCGCTCGCTCTGTCCGGCCGCCGACCGTCGATGACAGGCGCGTCGCTCCCTGGACGCCGGAACGGGTCTTCGCCGTCCGGGCCGGCATGCCCGAGCGGTTCCGGGCCATGGTCGACCTGGGTGGCGGCTGCGGCCTGCGACAGGGTGAGATCCTCGGTGTGGCCGTCGACGCGATCGACTTCGCGTCGGACACGCTCCACGTGGTCCAGCAACTCAAGCTGAGCCGAAGCAAGGCAGTCTTCGCCCCACCCAAGGGTGGCAAGCTCCGGGACGTGCCGCTTCCCAGGCCGGTCGCTGATGCCCTGCGGGCCCACATGAGGCGGTTCCCGCCGGTCGACATCACCTTGCCGTGGAAGGTGACGGACGGGCCTCCGGCGACCAAGCGGCCGGTCTTCACCCGGCCGCGCAGTGGTCACGTCCGGCGGACGTCCCTCAACGAGGAGGCGTGGAAGCGGGCGCTGGCCTCGGCCGGGGTGATCCCCGAGCGGAAGCCTGGCGAGTCGTACGCCGAGTCCCGAGAGAACGGCATGCACGCGCTCCGCCACTTCTACGCCTCGGTGCTCCTGGACGCCGGAGAGAACATCAAGGCTCTCGCCGAGTACCTCGGCCACTCGGACCCGGGGCTGACGCTGCGCGTGTACGCGCATCTGATGCCGTCCAGCCAGGAGCGCACGCGCAAGGCAGTCAGTGCGATCTTCAGATCGCAGGAGCTCTAGCTAGCTTGTCAGCAGTCGACCCCAAACGGTGTCCGATTTGGATCCTCACATTTGAGATCCGTTTCGCAGTCCAAATCTAGGTTCCAAAATCTAGGATCAAATCGGCTGAGCCAAACCGACTTAGCCAAACCGACTTGGCCAAACGGATTTGGCCAAACGGATTTGGCAAAGCGGATTTGGGAAACCGGGAACCCAGACCGCGACTGGTCCACGAGCACCCCAACCCCCGCCAGCATGCCCTGTAGCAACGTGGGGGGGGGAACGAGACGGCGCGGTGACGCAGGTCAGCACCAGCAACGCGGCGCGAGCACTGTGGATCCAGCACGAAGCGGCGCAGGGCGACAAGGAGACTCCTGGAAAGATTGGAGAGTCTTCAAAGTCTCCGAGCATTCTTGGAGTGCTCTGACTGTCCACCATCGTGGACAGTCCGTCTACGCAAGCGAACAGAGTGGCTTTTAGCTGCGCGTTTGGCTGGCGCGTGAGGCTGTGGGAAAGTTTCAGCGGCATACGAATGCCGCCCGATCAGGGGCGGCATTCGTCTCCATTGCCACGTCCCAGAAATCACCTTGCCAAGTGAACCGAGCACAGCTGGAGAGCCTCATGGTCCCACGCGTCGGCGTGACCGTCGACATCCATCCCCGCGACCTGCCGATCGCACTCATCGGCACGGCCGGCGGTGCACTCGCCCTCTGGGCCGACGCTCCGGTCGAGATCGCCGTCCCCGTGGCGCTGTTGATCGTCCTGGACGTCCGCATCCGCCGCTGGCGTCGTCGCACCTGACGGCCCACAGACGGCCCAGGCCCACCAAAAAGCCCCCGCCCCGCGAGGAAGTCGCAGGTCGGGGGCTTGCTGGTGTTGCGTTACTTCTTCTTGCCCTGGTTCTTGACTGCTTCGATCGCTGCTGCGGCCGCGTCCGGGTCGAGGTAGGTGCCGCCGGGGTTGACCGGCTTGAAGTCGGCGTCCAGTTCGTAGGCCAGCGGGATGCCCGTCGGGATGTTCAGGCCCGCGATGTCGGCGTCGGAGATGCCGTCGAGGTGCTTGACGAGGGCTCGCAGCGAGTTGCCGTGGGCGGCGACCAGGACGGTGCGGCCGGCCAGGAGGTCCGGGACGATGCCGTCGTACCAGTACGGGAGCATGCGGACGACGACGTCCTTCAGGCACTCCGTGCGGGGGCGGATCTCCGGCGGGATGGACGCGTAACGCGGGTCGGCGGCCTGCGAGAACTCGGAGTCGTCCGACAGCGGCGGGGGCGGAGTGTCGTAGGAACGGCGCCAGAGCATGAACTGCTCCTCGCCGAACTCCGCGAGTGTCTGCGCCTTGTCCTTGCCCTGGAGGGCGCCGTAGTGGCGTTCGTTCAGGCGCCAGGAGCGGTGGACCGGGATCCAGTGGCGGTCGGCGGATTCGAGGGCCAGCTGGGCCGTGCGGATCGCGCGCTTCTGCAGCGACGTGTGGACCACGTCGGGGAG
The DNA here is from genome assembly GCF_042737245.1 of Streptomyces sp. NPDC060002. NCBI lineage: Bacteria > Bacillati > Actinomycetota > Actinomycetes > Kitasatosporales > Streptomycetaceae > Streptomyces > Streptomyces sp. NPDC060002. The sequence continues at coordinate 30,598 of NZ_JBHWUW010000063.1, read as the reverse complement.
GAGGTCGGCATCCTTCAGGAGTTCGCCACCGCGGACCGCCTCCTTCTCGCCCTTCTCGTTGAGGTTGACGTCCACCCAGCCGGTGAACAGGTTCTTCGCGTTCCACTCGCTCTCGCCGTGACGGAGGAGGATCAGCTTGTACGGTGCGTCGGCCATGCGTATGAGCGTAATCCACCGCTCCGATCCGTTGTGCGCCCGCTCGTACAGCGGACAGGCCCCCTGACGGTTGACGGAATCCGTTAATCGAGTGGCCGCCGGCGCTTCGCTTCTCGTAAGTTCTGAGCGCCACCTGAGCCACTTACATCAGCGACTCGCATCAGCCACTGCATCCCGGGGGATCCGTCATGTCCGTCGCCGTCCTGAGACGTGCCGCCCGCGAGACCCTCTCCGGTCTGCCGCGCGAGTTCTGGTGGCTGTGGACCAGCACCCTCGTCAACCGGCTCGGCGGCTTCGTCGCCACCTTCATGGCGCTGTACCTGACACTCGACCGCGGGTACTCCGCCTCGTACGCCGGGCTCGTCGCCTCCCTGATCGGGCTGGGCGGGGTCGTCTCGTCGCTCGGCGGCGGGGTCATGGCGGACCGGCTCGGGCGGCGGCCCACCCTGCTCGTCGCGCAGACCTCGACGGCCGCCTCCGTGGCGCTGCTCGGGTTCGTGGAGCATCCCGTCGCCATCGCCGGCGTCGCCTTCCTGGTCGGCATGGCCTCCAACGCGTCCCGGCCGGCCGTGCAGGCGATGATGGCCGACATCGTGCGGCCCGAGGACCGGGTCCGCGCCTTCTCGCTCAACTACTGGGCCATCAACCTCGGGTTCGCCGTCTCCTCCATGGCCGCCGGGTTCATCGCCGAGGTCAGCTACCGCGCCGGGTTCCTGCTCGAGGCGGGGATGACCCTCGTCTGCGCGGTCGTCGTCTTCCTCAAGCTGCCCGAGTCCCGGCCCGTACGGGAGGAGAAGGCCGTACGGGAGGACAGCGTCGGGCTGGGGGCCGTGGTGCGGGACGGGCGCTTCATGAGCGTCGTCGGGCTGTCCTTCCTCGTCGCGCTCGTCTTCCAGCAGGGGTCCGTGGGGCTGCCCGTGGCGATGGGCGCGGCCGGGTTCACACCGGCCGACTACGGCATGGCGATCGCCGTCAACGGCGTGCTCATCGTCGCGTTGCAGATCCCCGTCACCCGGTTCATCGAGCACCGGGACCCGCGGCGGCTGCTGGTCGTCTCCTCGGTGCTCGCGGGGTACGGGTTCGGGCTCACCGCCTTCGCCGGGTCGGTCGGCGTCTTCGCGCTCACCGTCTGCGTGTGGACCCTGGCGGAGATCGTCAACGCGCCGACCCAGACCGGGCTCGTCGTCCGCCTCTCCCCCACTCATGGGCGCGGGCGCTACCAGGGCATGTACACGCTCTCCTGGGCCGTGGCCTCGCTGGTCGCCCCGGTGATGTCCGGCTTCGTCATCGACCGGTTCGGAGCCGCGTGGCTGTGGGGGATGTGCGCGGTCGTGGGGACGGCGGCGGGGGTCGGATACGCCGTGCTGATGCGACGCCTTCCGGGCGGGATCGAGGGCAAGGCAGACGGCCAGGTCGAGGGCAAGGTCGAGGGCAAGGTCGAGGGCAAGGTCGAAGGTCGGGCCGAAGGCGAGATCAAGGGCAAGGTCGAGGGCCAGATCGAGGGCCAGATCGAGAGCCAGGTCGAGAGCCAGGTCGAGAGCCAGGTCGAGGTCTCGGGGACCGTCCTCGGCGGAAAGGCCGGCGCTGCCGCTGAGCCCGCGGCAGCCGGCGCCGTCTGAGCGACGGACGCGGGGGACGCTGGGGACCCGGGGGACCCAGGGGACCCGGGTGTCTGGGGGACCCAGGGGACCCGGGTGTCAGGGGGACCCAGGGGACCCCGGTGTCAGGGGGACCCAGGGGACCCGGGTGTCAGGGGGACCCAGGGGACCCGGGTGTCAGGGGGGCCCGGAGGACCCGGGTGTCAGGGGTGCATCCGTGCGCCCTTCAGCACCTTGTCCACCGCGTTCCTCGGGCCGTGGACCGCCAGGCCCACGACATCCAGCCCGGCCGTCGGAACGGCACGCACCGCGGCGCGGTTGTCGCGGTCGTTGCCGGTGGCGAAGAGGTCGCTCGTGAACACCGCGCGCGGGAGGGACCGGGAGAGCACGCGCGCGTGAGCGGCGGTCAGCGTCTCCTTCGTGCCCGCGAAGACCAGCACCGGCTGGCGGAGCATCGACAGGTATCGCACGCCGTCCGCGTCCTCGTACGGCTCCCCGATCACCTCGGGGAAGGCCGTACCGAGGCCGCTGACCAGGAACGCGGTGACGTTCAGGCGCTGCCAGGTCTCCAGGTCCTCGCGCAACAGGACGGCGATCTTCGTGTCGAAGCGGACGGGGCCGGCGGCCGGGCTGGGGCTCTCGGCCGGGCTCGGGCTCTCGGCCGCTGTCATGCTCGCGGCCGCGGCCGCGGCCGTGCTCGGGTTCGTGCTCGCGTTCGGGTTCGTGCTCGTGCTCGTGCTCGGGTTCATGCTCGTGGTCATACAGCGAGACTGCCGGGCGTCGTACGACTTCGTCTTGTACGTTTTTTGCATGGCACCCCGGCAGGAAGTCTCCGCCTGGCGTCCGGCCGTCCCGGGCGTCGTGGAGGTCTTCCACGCCCACTTCACCGAGTACGCGTACCCGATGCACGTCCACGAGGCGTGGACGCTGCTGATCGTCGACGACGGCGCCGTACGGTACGACCTCGACCGGCACGAGCACGGCACCCCGCACGACACGGTGTCCCTGCTGCCGCCCCACGTGCCGCACAACGGCTCACCGGCCACCTCGGGCGGCTTCCGCAAGCGGGTCCTGTACCTCGACGCCGAGGTGCTCGGCGAGGACCTCATCGGGGCCGCCGTCGACGCGCCCGACCTGCGTGATCCCGTGCTGCGCCGACGGGTCGGGCAGCTGCACTCCGCGCTCGCCCGGCCGGGCGACGAGCTGGAGGCCGACAGCCGGCTGACGCTGATCGGCGAGCGGTTGCGGACCCATCTGCGAGCAGGGCGGCCCACCGCTGCCGCGCGCCGCGACCCGGACCTCGCGCGCCGCCTGCGTGAGCTGCTCGACGAACACGTCGTGCAGGGCCTGACGCTGGACGAGGCCGCCGGGCTCGTGTCGGCCCATCCTGCCCACCTGGTACGGGCGTTCAGCGCCGCGTACGGCATCGCGCCGCACCGGTACCTCACCGCCCGCCGGGTCGACCTCGCCCGCCGGCTCCTGCTCGACGGGCGGCCGCCGGGTGAGGTCGCGGCAACGGCCGGCTTCTACGACCAGGCTCATCTCACCCGGCATTTCCGGAAGTTGGTGGGGGTCACGCCCGGGCGGTACAGAGATCGGCGGAAGTCCATCGTCCGCTGATGACCGGCGCATAGCGTCGCTTCCATGGACATCGACGAGACACAGCACTCCTCCGGTACACCCGACCCTCAGGAGTCCCAGGGACCTTCCGCCCGGGGCGGCTTACACGCGAGACGGATATCGGTCGCCGTCGTGGGGGCGGCGGCCCTGGTGGCACTGAGCGTCGGCATCGCCCTCGCGGCCGGTTCGGACGAGGAGCCCGCCACTCCCGTACCGAGCGCGTCGTACACCCAGCCGCCGGTCACCGGGGAGCCCGCCGACACCGGGGGCGGCACGGGGGGCGACGTCTCCGGCGGGAGCAGCTCCGGAGTCTCCGGCGGGACCAGCGTCGGCGCCGACGGGGGGACCGGCGGCACCGACGGCGGGACCGGCGGCACCGGCCCCGACGCGACGGACACCCCGTCCACGCCCACCCCCTCGCCCTCCGGCCCGGCCGGCCTGGACGAGATCGACCGGCGTCTGACCGAGCTCGACCGCAAGCTGGACCAGCTGCCCACCAAGCAGGAACTGGCCGACGCGATGCGCGCCTTCGCCGACCAGCTGGACGCTCCGGCCACTCCGACCGCGCCCGCCCCGGACCCCGACGACCCGGACGTTCCCTGACCGCTTCCCGGACGCTTCCTGACCGTCTTCCGACCGCCTTCTGACCGTTTCCGTTTCCGTTTCCGCTTCTGCTTCTGCTTCTGCTTCTGCTTCCGCTTCCGCTTCCGCTTCTGCTTCTGCTTCCGGGGTCAGTCGGCCGGGCGTCGGGTCAGATGCGCGAACGCGTCCAGGTTGCGCGTCGGTTCGCCCCGGGAGACCCGCCACTCGTACTCCTTGCGGATCGCGCTCGCGAAACCCAGCTCCAGGAGCGTGTTGAAGGCGCCGTCGGCGGCCTCCAGGACCTGGCCCATGAGGCGGTCGATCTCGTCGGCGGTGACCGAGGCGAGGGGGAGGCGGGCGGTGACGTAGACGTCGCCGAGCCGGTCGACGGCGTAACTCACGCCGTACAGCTTGAGGTTGCGTTCCAGGAGCCAGCGGTGCACGCCGGACTCGTTCTCGTCGGGGTGCCGGACGACGAAGGCGTTCAGGGAGAGGGAGTGGCGGCCGACGATGAGGGAGACGGTCGTCTTGAGTTTGCGGGTGCCGGGCAGCTGGACCACGTGGTTGCCGGGGGCCGGGCTCTCCCACTCCAGCTCCGCGTCCTGCAGGAAACCCTCGATGACCTGTGCGGCCGTCTTCTCCACGTCACCCATGCTCGGAGCGTACGCGACGGCGGTGGGACTGGACCGCGGCCGCGTAGACGTCGGCGGTGGCGGCCGCCGCGGTGTCCCAGCCGAAGGACTGGGCGTGCGCGGTGGCGGCCGCGCCCATCCGGGCGGTGAGGTCGGGGGTGTCCGCGAAACGCGCGAGCACGCGCGCGTAGGCGGCCGGATCGTGGCCCTGCACCAGGAAGCCCGTCTCACCGTCCCGCACGGCCACCGGGAGCCCGCCGACGGAGGCCGCGAGCACCGGCGTACCGGCCGCCTGCGCCTCTATGGCGACCAGTCCGAAGGACTCGCTGTAGGAGGGCACGACCAGCAGCGACGCCGCCCGGAACCAGTCCGCGAGCTGATCCTGGCCGACCGGCGGACGGAACCGTACGACGTCCGCGATGCCGAGCCGCGCGGCCAGCTTCTGCAGGCCCTCCGGCTTGGCGAGGCCACTGCCGCTGGGACCGCCGACGACCGGGACGACGATGCGGGAACGCAGTTCCGGGCGCTCGTCGAGCAGCACGGCCACCGCGCGCAGGAGCACGTCCGGAGCCTTCAGCGGCTGGATACGGCCCGCGAAGAGGGGGACCAGGGCGTCCTGGGGCAGGTCGAGGCGGGCGCGGGCGGCGGCCCGGCCGTCCGCCGGGGTGAAGCGGTCGAGGTTGACGCCGGGATGCACCACGGCCACCTTGCCGGGACCCGCGTGATAGTGCCGTACGAGTTCGTCGGCCTCCTCCGCCGTGTTGGCGATGAGGCGGTCGGCGGCGGCGACGATCTGGGTCTCGCCGATGACGCGGGCGGCGGGCTCGGGGGTGTCGCCGTCGGCCAGGTTGGCGTTCTTGACCTTGGCCATGGTGTGCATGGCGTGCACCAGGGGGGCGCCCCAGCGCTGGGCGGCGAGCCAGCCGACGTGGCCGGAGAGCCAGTAGTGCGAGTGCACGAGGTCGTAGTAGCCGGGGCGGTGACCGGCCCAGGCCTGCATCACACCGTGCGTGAAGGCGCACAGCTGGGCCGGGAGGTCCTCCTTGGCGAGGCCCTCGTAAGGGCCGGCGTCTACATGCCGGACGAGGACTCCGGGGGCGAGCTCGACGGTCGGCGGGAGGCCGCCGGTGGTCGCGCGCGTGAAGATCTCGACCTCGATGTTGATCGCGGCGAGGCGCTGCGCGAGCTCGACGATGTAGACGTTCATGCCGCCCGCGTCGCCGGTGCCGGGCTGGTGGAGCGGAGAGGTGTGCACGGAGAGCATCGCGACGCGGCGGGGGCGGCGGTGGAGCCTGAGCCGCGAGGGTGCCACCGTAGAGCGACGCCCGAGCCTGTTGGTGTACTGGCTCACGGGGCGTTCCTCCTTGCTGCGGGCAGGCCGGAAGGAGGGGCAGGGGACCCTCCAAGGGGGTGCAACACCGGAGGAAGGCGTTCCCATTCCGGGCTGGTTTCGGAAAGAGGCGGTTTTTGCCCAGTCATTACCGCGTATCGCTCAACCGTTCGAGACCAGTGTGCGTCGCGGGGCGACCCCGAGGCGGGTCTCACCCCCGCCGCCCCTTCCCGTCCCGACCCGGGGGCCACCGCCCCCGCACCCCCGCTTCCGGTCCCGAAAGGGCCTTGCCCTCAAACGCCGGACGGGCTGAGACGCCAGCCGGGGCGAGAAGCCGGACGGGGGCGAGACTCCGGGCGGGCTGAGACGCCGAACCAGCTGAGGCTCCGGACGGGGTGAGGCTCCGGTGGGCGGAAGGCGGGGTCGCATTACCCTCGTAGGCATGACATCCCGCGCCCCCGCCCGCCCCGTGGGCACGGTCACGCGCGGGACGACGAACCCCAACCGGCTGCGCCGCATGGACCGCTGGATCGCCGCGACGCACGGCGCCGAGCTGCGCCGCGCGACCGAGCCGCTCGCCGTCGACCTCGGGTACGGCGCGGCGCCCTGGACGGCCGTCGAGTTGCTGCGGCGGCTGCGTTCCGTCGCGCCACGCGCGCGTGTCGTGGGCGTCGAGATCGAACCGGCCCGGGTGGCCGCCGCCAAGCCGTACGAGCGCGAGGGGCTGGACTTCCGGCACGGCGGGTTCGAGATCCCGGTGCCCCGGCGGCCTCATCTCGTGCGCGCCGCCAACGTGCTGCGGCAGTACGACGAGGACGAGGTCGCCGCGGTCTGGCAGCGGCTGTGCGCGCGGCTCGCGCCGGCCGATCCGGCGACCGGGTCCCGCGGTGGTCTGCTCGTCGAGGGGACCTGCGACGAGATCGGACGCCGGCACGTATGGGTCGCGCTCGGACCGGAGGGGCCGCGCACGGTCACCTTCGCGACCCGGCTGGGGTCGCTGGAGCGGCCCTCGGACCTGGCGGAGCGGCTGCCCAAGGCGCTGATCCACCGCAATGTCCCGGGTGAACCGGTGCACGCCTTCCTGCGCGACTTCGACCGCGCCTGGGCGGCCGCCGCGCCCTACGCGTCGTACGGCGCCCGCCAGCGGTGGATCCGCACGGTGCGGGAGCTGACGGCCGACTGGCCGGTGACGGACGGGCCGGCGCGCTGGCGGCAGGGGGAAGTGACGTTGCGGTGGGGGGCGTTGGCGCCCCGGAGCTGAGCCAGGTCTCCCGCCGGGCTGCATCACGGCTTCCGGACCACGGCTTCCGAACCACGGCTGAACCACGGCTCTGAACCACGGCTCTGAACCACGGCTACGGCTTCTCAATTACGGCTTCTGAGGCACGGATTGTGAAGCACGGCTTCCGAACCACGGCTTCTCCCTGGGCGCTGGGAACGATCTCCGTGAGTCGTTCGTCACACTGACGGGGAGATCGTCATGGTGGGGCGGCGAAGAGGGGAGGGACTGTTTCGGTCGCCGTGCGGCTCCGGCGCTCCGTCGTCACCTCTGTCGTTTTCGGCCGTGACGTGGCACGATCCCCCGGGCACAGTATGTTACTGACGGTTAATCAGGGGTTGGGGGACGGGGTATGGGAACGGGCAAGCGCGGCCTGCTCGCCGTGGCTGTGACGGTGGTCTGCGCGGTCACCGTGCTGGGCGCACCCGGCACCGCGTTCGCCAGCCCGAGCCCCACGCCGTCGGCGAGCTCCACGACCCCGCCGCTCCCCTCCACCGCGTCCAACAAGGACCTCGAGGCCGTCCGCACCAAGCTCGAAGCGCTCTACCACGACGCCGCGGTCGCCACCGACGCCTACAACGCGGCCGAGGAAGCGGCGAAGAAGCAGTCCGCGGAGATCGTCGAGCTGGCCAAGAAGATCGTCGCGGGCCAGGAGAAGCTGGACGACCTCAAGGACCGCGCGGGTGCCGCGGCCCGCGCCCAGTACCGCACCGGCGGCCTGCCGGACGAGGCGCAGTTGATGCTGACCGACGACCCGTCGGAGTTCCTCGACGGCGCGGGCCGGGTGCTCCAGGGCCAGCGCGCGACCAAGGGCCTGATCGGCGAACTCACCCGGACCCAGCAGGACTTGGAGCAGTACTCCAAGGACGCCTCCACCCAGTGGCAGAAGCTGGAGGCGGGCCGCAAGACGAAGGCCGCGGCCCAGAAGAAGATCGAGAAGCAGATCTCGGCGGCCGAGAAGCTCGAGTCCCAGCTCGAGAAGAAGGAGAAGGAGCGCCTCGAACAACTGGAGGCGCAGGTCGCGCTGGAGGCGCAGACCGCCTGGCTGGACACCGGCATCCTCGACGAGATCAACAGCGCGGCTTCCGTCCAGGGCAAGAAGGCCGTGCAGTTCGCCACCGCCCAGATCGGCAAGCCGTACGTGTGGGGCGCGGAGGGCCCGAACAGTTTCGACTGCTCCGGACTGACCTCCGAGGCCTGGAGGAGCGCCGGACAGGCGATACCGCGCACCTCGCAGGAGCAGTGGAAGCAACTGCCGCACATCGCCGTCGAGGACATGCGCCCCGGCGACCTGATCATCTACTTCGACGACGCCAGCCACGTCGCGTTGTACGTGGGCGACGGCGCGATCATCCACGCCCCGCGCCCGGGCCGCACGGTCACGCTCGCGGGGGCGGGCACGATGCCGATACTCGGGGTGGTCCGGCCGGACGCGTGAGGCCCGGCGGCCGGGCGGCCGGGCTGCTCCTCAGGGCGTGCCCAGGCACGTGACTCAGGCCACCTCGGTCCCGTCGCCAAACTCCACGCGGACGTGACGTTCGTCATCTCCGCACCACACCCGCCCCGCCCAAATGCGGTACAGAACGCGGCATATGACAGTGGCCAGAGATCAAGCGGCCTGCCGCACACCATTCCGTTGCGGCGCCTTCTGCCGCTATGGTCCCCGTCGGTGGGTCGAGGTCCCTCGTCCCCGCCATGCCCTCGGGGGGAGGGAAGGAACCCAAGACGATGCCCGTACCCGTACCGCGGCAGAGAGCGATCCCGGCCGTGGAAAGTGGTCAGGCGCAGGCCGCGCCCGCAGTCGGCGGCCCCTCCAAGGAAGAAACCCTTCGCAACGAGGCGACCACGGCCGAGAACCGGAACAACGCCGCGCACGACCACGGCGCGCACCACACCGCGCTCAACGCCACGCCCGCCGACGGCGTCCACCAAGGCGTGAGCACCACGAGCGTGAGCACCACGAGCGTGAGCGCCACCGGCGTGAGCACCGCGCACACCGCCCTCACCCTGCTGCTGATCGAGGACGACCCCACGGCCGCGCCGATCGTCCACAACCTGCTCGACGCGGACGGCAGGCCGATCCGGGTACGCACCGCCCGCAACCTCACCGAGGCCGAGCGGCTGCTCACCCATGACGTCCACTGCATCCTGCTGGACCTGGCGCTGCCGGCGCCCGGCAGGGCGGGCGAGTCCGACGACGAGCTCGCCGTCCTGCGGCACGTGCTGCGGCTCGCGCCCCGGCACGCCGTGCTCGCGCTCACCGCGTCCGGCGACGCCGAGCGCGGCGCCGAAGCGGTACGCGTGGGCGCCCAGGACTACCTCTACAAGGACGAGCTGGACGGCCGGCTGCTGAGCCGCGCGATCCGCTACGCGGTGGAGAGGAAACGTTCCGACACAGCCGAGCGGCGGCTCGCCGAGGGCAAGCTGCGCGCGCAGGAGAACGCCCGCCTGGAGCGCGGCCTGCTGCCCACGCCCCTCCTCGAGGGCTCCCCGCTGCGGTTCGCCGCCCGCTACCGCCCCGGCCGCTCACGCGCGCTGCTCGGCGGCGACTTCTACGACACCGTCCGCACGCCCGACGGCACCGTGCACGCCATGATCGGCGACGTCTGCGGGCACGGCCCGGACGAGGCGGCGCTCGGCGTGGAGCTGCGCATCGCCTGGCGGGCGCTGACCCTGGCGGGCCTGTGCGGGGACGAACTGCTGAACACGCTTCAGCAGGTGCTGGAGCACGAACGCGACGACGACGAGATCTTCGCGACGCTGTGCACGGTGGACATCGCGCCCGACGGCCGCCGGGCGGGCCTGTGCCTGGCCGGCCACCCCGCGCCGCTGATCGCCCGCCCGGACCGGCCCGCGCGTCTGCTGCCGTACGACAACAACGGCCCCGCCCTCGGCCTGCTGCCGGGTGCCCGCTGGCCGCGGATGCAGGTCGAGCTGGGCGCCGAGTGGAGCCTGATGCTGTACACCGACGGCCTCATCGAGGGGCGGATCGGCGAGGGCCGGGAACGGCTGGGCCAGGACGGCATGGTCGAGATGATCCGCCGCCAGCTCTCCGAGGGGCTGAGCGGCGAGGCGCTGCTGCGGGCCGCGGTCAACGAGGTGCGCCAGCTGAACGGCGGCGAGCTGACGGACGACGTGGCAGTGGTCCTGCTGGACCGTGTCCCGGTTCCGGTCGCGTAGCCCGACGTCAGCCGCCCGGTCCCGGAAACCCGCGGGGCGCAGGGGCTGGGCAGCCGAGCCGGTGCCGGACGCCGACCGCGAGAGCGGCAGAGGGACAAGGCCGTAGCGCCGGGCCAGGTGCCGGACGCACGCCAGAAAGACAAGGCCGCGGCGCAGGACCAGGCGCCGGCCGCAAGACAGCGCCCCCTGCCTGCCGGGGCGTCCAGGGTTGGCTGGTCGGGGTCGTGCGGCGGAGCCGGGTGTGCGCGACGCCCCGGGCCCCTGGGAGGGGCCACGGGGCACGGGAGGTTCTTGTGGTCAGCGGCCGCCGTTGTACGGGCCGTACGGGCCGTCGCTGCTGCTGCCGCCGCGCCTGCGGCCCCAGCCGCCGCCACCGCCGACCTGCCTGAGGGCGGGCCGTACGTCCACGAAGAAGACGATCGTGGCGACGAGTCCCGCGAGCTGGAGGAAGAGCATCGGCACCAGGAGGTTCACCGCCACCGTGACGCCGAGGATGATCAGCCAGAAGCCCTTGTTCTGCTTGGCTGCCGCCCGGTAGGCGTCATCACGGAACAGAGCGGCCATCACCAGCGCCACCACGGCGAGGACCAGCATGGCGAGGTAGAGCAGCCACACCAGCCCGGCGAAGCCTTCGATCAGCACAACGTCCACCACCCGACTCGACGCGATTCGACTCGCTCGTCCTTACGCGGTCACCGTACCCGCAACCGCACTCCCGCTACCCGTACAACGGGCCGGGCACCACTTGAGTGCCCGGCCCGTGACCGTATGTCCCTGTCCGCCGTGTCCGTACCGGCCGTGGGTCTCACTTGGCCGGCGGCGTGGTCTTCTTCGCGACGGGCTTGCGGACCGGAGCCTTCTTGGCGGCGGCGGGCTTCGGCACGTCCTTGACCACGACCGGCTGGACCACGGGCGCGGGCTTGGGCTCCGACTTGGGCTCGACCGCGATGGCGAGCTCCTCGATCTCCTCGGCGGCCTCGCCGCGCCAGGTCTTCACGGCCTGCTCGCCGTGCTCGGCGACCTTCTCGTACGTCTCACGGGCCTTGACGGCGTACTCGGCGGCGACGCCGACCCCGCGCAGCGCGAAGTCCTGGGCGGACTCGCCGAACTTCTTCAGGTCGGCGTCGAGGGTGCTGCCGATCTTCTTGATGTCCCCGTCGAGGCCGCTGATGAAGTCGGTGACCTTGGTCTGGAGGGTCTCCTGCGCCTCCTTGGCCTTGGCGGTCGCCTCCTTGGCGCGGGCGCCGGCCTTCTCCTGCACGGCCTTGGGGTCGGTGTTGCGGACGGCCTCGAAACGAGCCGGGGCCTCGGTGCGCAGCTGCTCCACCAGACCCGGCACCTTCTTCGCCTGCTGGAGGGCCAGATCGGCGGTGCCCGCGGCGAAGTAGAACGGAGTCGGGTCGCTGAAGGTCTTGCGCAGGTCGTCGGTGATGGCCATGGTGAAGATCCTCCCGGATTCACTTACGTCGTATTCGGCTGAGGGTCGTGCAGGTCCGCAGCGGTGCGGCCGGTCCCCTGGTCCGGTCAACCGGCCGTCTGCTGCGGGTCGGCGTCGCTCTCGTTCTTCCGTGGGCCCGCCGTACCGTCGCCGTCCGCGAATCCGTTCTCCTTGCGGAAGGACTCGTAGATCTGCAGCAGCACCTGCTTCTGCTGCCCGGTCAGCGAGGGGTCGGCGAGGACGACCGCGCGGGTCGCGCCGTCCCGGTACTCCTCCCCGTCCCGTTCCGCGTCGAGGATGCCGGCCCGCACGTACAGCGTCTCGGCGGAGATCCGCAGCGCCTTGGCGACCTGCTGGAGCACCTCCGCGCTCGGCTTGCGCAGCCCGCGCTCGATCTGGCTCAGATACGGATTGGACACCCCGGCGGCTTCGGCGAGTTGCCGGAGCGACAGCTGCGCGTTGCGCCGCTGCTCGCGCAGGTACTCACCGAGATTGCCGACGTTGAGCGATGCCATGGCTCCACTGTGCACCAGCTCTGCTAACTATTGCAAGCACCTGCTTGCAATAGTGTGTCGCGCCACTCCACACTGAGCGCCCCACCCGAACACGTCACCCGAACGCCCCACCTGAGCACGTCACCTGAGCACTCCCACCCGGACAACATCCCCACCCGAAAGGGGAGCGCGCACGTGCCCTCGCCGAAGTCACCCGCCGTCGGTCTGGTCCTGTCCAGCGGGGCGGCCCTCGGCGCCGCGCACGCCGGTGTCCTGCGAGCCGTCGAGGAGGCCGGGATCGAGGTGTCCGTGGTGACCGGGTCCAGCGCGGGGGCGCTGATCGGCGGCGCCTGGGCGGCCGGGACCGGCAGCGAGCGGATCACCGGGCGGCTGCTGCGCGCGCAGTGGGCGGACTTCGGGTCCGCCGCGATCGCCCCGCGCCTCGGGCTCCTGGACACCACCCCCATGGCCCGCAACATCGAGGAGATGCTCGGCGATCTGCTGATCGAGGACCTGCCGACCCGGTTCGGCGCGGTGGTCACCGAGTTGCGGTCCACGACACCCCGGCTGGTCGACTCCGGCTCGCTGACGGCGGCCGTACGCGCCAGCAGCGCCGTACCCGGGCTGTTCCCGCCGGTCCGGCTGGAGGTGGGCGGCGCGCTCTGCGTCGACGGCGCCGTGCTGTCGCCGTCCCCGGTGTGGGCCGCGCACCGGCTCGGCGCCGAGCGGGTCATCGCCGTGGGCTTCGGTCGCGGCAACACCCGCTGGCGCCGCTGGTTCGAGTCCCGCCCCGACCACCCGGCGAACGGCCGCCACGCCGACCTGGCCGTCACCATCGACACGGCCGGCCACTCCTCCTGGTCGGCCGCCGGCGTCCCGGACCTGATCGACCGGGGGTACCGGGCGACGCGGGAGGCCCTGGAGGACTGGACCTGAGGTCACCGGGCGGCCGTTCGCCCTCCCCCCGCCGCGCCACCGACCTGCCTACTTCCTCACACCTCCCAGGGCAACTCCCGTTCGTGCACCACCTCCAGGCGCGAGACCGCGCGGGTCAGCACCACGTAGAGCCGGTTCAGGCCGCGTTGCTCCGACTGCGCGATGACCGCCGGTTCGACGGCGACGACGTGGTCGTACTCGAGGCCCTTGACGAGGGTCGCCGGGACCACCGTCACCCGGGCGGCCGGGTCGTCCGGTCCGGAGGTCGGGATGCCGGCCCCGGTCAGGGCCTCGCGGACGCCGTCGATCTGGGGGTCCGCGGCGATGACGCCGATCGAGCCCTCCCGGGGGAGCGCGTCGCGTACGGCGGCGACGACCGCGGAGCGCAGGTCGCCGTCGGCTCGCCGGACGCGCAGTTCGCCGTCCCGGCGCAGGGAGTCGGCGCGCGGCACATCGGCGTCGAGGAGGTCGAGCAGGCGGCCCGCGAGGGTGAGGACGGCGGCCGGGACGCGGAAGCCCGTGGTCAGCGGGACGATCGTCGCGTCCGGCTTGCCCAGGTGGGTCAGCTGCGCCCGCCAGGAGTCCGCCGCCCAGGGGGTGGTGCCCTGCGCCAGGTCGCCGAGGACCGTGAGCGAGCCGAAGCGGACCCGGCGGGCGACCGCCCGGCACTCCATCGGTGAGAGGTCCTGGGCCTCGTCGACGACGACATGGCCGTACCCCTGGGGATGGTCGAGGAGGCCGGCCATCTCGTCGAGGAGGACGAGGTCGGCGGACGACCAGCGCGCCGACCTCGGTGAGCGGGGCGGCCGCGGCCAGTGCAGGGCCCGCTGTTCCTCGGGGTCCAGGAAGCCGTCCGCGGCCCGTGCCAACTCCTTCGCGTCCATGAGGAGTCGGGCCAGGAGCTCCTCCGGGCGCGCCTTCGGCCACAGTGCCTCCACGCACGCGCTCACCGGCCGGGCCCGTTCGATGCGGCGCGTCCAGGAGGCCGGGCGCGGGCCGCTCCGGCGTTCCGCCTGCTCCTGGATCCGGCGCACGATCCGGCTGCGCACCCGCTCGCGCCCGATCTCGTACGGCGGCTCCTCGGCGAGCACCCCGGTGACGATGTCCGTGAGCCGCTCGCCCGCGATCCGCCAGCGGTAGGAGCCGTCGGGGACGGAGAGGTCCTCGGCGCGGTCGGCCGTCACCCGTCCGTACACCGCCCGGCGCAGCACCTCGGCCATCCGGGCGTCGTGCTTGACGGCGGCGGTCCGGTCGGGGTCCGCCCCCGTCGCCGGCCCGCGGGCGATCTCGTCGTGCAGGGTCGACTGCCGTACGCCGGTCTCGCCGAGGGAGGGGAGCACCTCGGCGATGTAGGAGAGGAAGGTGCGGTTGGGGCCGAGGATCAGCAGTCCGCCGCGCTGGATGCGCCGCGGGTGGGTGTAGAGGAGGTAGGCGGCCCGGTGCAGGCCCACGGCGGTCTTGCCGGTGCCGGGAGCGCCCTGTACGCACACGGACTCGGCGAGCTCCCCGCGGACGAGTTCGTCCTGCTCGGGCTGGATGGTCGCGGCGATGTCCCGCATCGGTCCGACGCGGGGCCGTTCGATCTCACGGGCGACGATCCCGCCCGGCCACCCTGCCCTGCTTGATGCCTCTGGCCCGCCGAGCCTGTCTGCCCCACCTGCCCTGCCGAGCCCGTCTGACCCCTCTGGCCCGCCGAGCCCGTCTGACCCCTCTGGCCTGCCCGATCCGCTTGGCCCACCTGGCCCACCTGGCCCCTCTGGCCCGCCTGGCCCCTCTGGCCTGCCCGATCCGCTTGGCCCACCTGGCCCACCTGGCCCGCCGAGACCGTCCGACCCCTCTGGCCCGCCTGATCCGCCTGATCCGTTTGGCCCGCCTGACCTGCCAGGCCCGCCTGACCTGCCTGCCCCGCCTGTCCCCTCTGGCCCATGAAGCCCGGCTCGTTGCACGCCGTCGGCGTGTTCGCCCGTGTCGAGGTGCTCGTCCTCCAGGCCCGTGAGGTCGGCGGAGTCGCCCCGGCTGCCGGGGGCCCAGCCGAACCGGCGCCGTACGGCCACGCCCTGGGGGTCGCGGGCGCTCGCCTGGTAGAAGGCGCGGGAGACGGGGGCACGCCAGTCGACGACGAGGGGCGGGGCGGCCGGGTGCTCGCTGACGCGGAGCCGGCCGATGTGATGGGCGAGGCCCTCGTGCTCGCCGCCCGTCCCGTGCGCGAAGTCCAGCCGGCCGAAGAACAGGGGGCCCTCGGGCAGTTCGTGCAGGGCTTTGGCGTGGCTGCGCAGCCGGAACCCGAGAACCTCGGCGTCGGCGCCGGAGGCGGAGACGTCCTCGCCGGTGACGACCTGGAGGTCCGCGCCCTCGACCATCGCGGCGAGGGCGGCGCGGCAGACGTCGTGGTGGGCGCGTTCGTCGTGCAACGCGGTGCCGAGATCCGGCGGGCCCTTCGGGTCGCCCTCGCGGACCGGCTCGGTTGTCGTCATACGACGAGGGTAACGAATAACGTAACCGAGTCACATATTTTACCCAGTATCAGTCGAGTGCCGGCCGGCCGAGCTGCGGCAGACCCGCCCCCAGTACCGCGAACGCCCGCTCCACCGCCGCCTCCGCGTCCCCCCGTACGTCCTCCACCCGTTCCCCCGCCGCGATCCGCCGCCAGTTCTCCTCGGCGAGGATCCGCCGGACGGCGATGATCTGGCCGGCGGCCAGCCGGGCGTCGAGGGCGTCGGGCAGCTCGTTCACCAAGGCGTCGGCGAGGGCGCCCTCCGAGCGTTCCAGGTAGCCGTGGAGGCGGGCGACCAGAGCGGGTGTGCCATAGAGCAGGGCGTAGAAGGCGCGCACGTGCGGGTGGTCGTTCAGGCCGGTGACGGGGTCGGCGGCGGCCAGTCCGGCGAGGAAGTGCCGGCGCAGCGCGGGCAGCGGCGCGACCCCCTCGGCCCGCGCCGCCGTGACGACCCGGGCCGCTTCCCGCTCATGGTCGGCGATCCGGTGCAGGACCAGATCCTCCTTGGCCGGGAAGTACCGGAAGAGGGTCGGCTTGGAGATCTCGGCCGCCGCGGCGACCTCGGCCACGGACACCGCGTCGAAACCGCGCTCGATGAAGAGCCGGACGGCGATGTCCGACACGGCCTCGTACATCCGCTGCCTCTTGCGCTCACGCAGCCCGGTCTCGCTCATGGACCGAGCCTACGGGGCCGGTCGTCACCCGACGCCGCTTGACCTCAACCGGGGTTGAGGTCGAAGACTCCATGCACGCGCATCCAACGGCACCGCAGTGGAGGTATGTCATGCGAGCAGCACAGGTGAAGGCGTTCGGCGGACCGGAGGTCCTGGCCACGGTGGAGCTGCCGGACCCGGTCCCGGGCCCCGGCGAGCTCCTGATCGAGGTCGCCCACGCCGACACGATCTTCGTGGAGACCCAGATCCGCGCCGGCCGGGCCCGCGCCTGGTTCTCCGTCGAGCCGCCCTACGTTCCCGGTGGCGGTGTCGCCGGGACGGTCAGCGCGGTCGGCGCGGGCGTGGACGCCGGGTGGGTGGGCCGCCGGGTGACCTCCTTCGTGGACGGCAGCTACGCCGAGCGCGTGACGGTCCCGGCCACCGCGCCGACCCCCGTCCCGGATGGCGTGGACCTGCGCACGGCCGCGGCACTCGTCCACGACGGGGTGACGGCCGCCGGTCTGCTGGAGCACACCGCCGTGGCCGCCGGTGACCGCGTTCTGATCCTCGGTGCCTCTGGCGGCATGGGCACCCTGCTGATCCAGCTGGCCCGCGCCCGGGGCGCCCGGGTGGTGGCCGCGGCACGGGGAGCGCGGAAGGCGGCACTGGTGCGGGGGCTGGGGGCGGACGCGGTGGTGGACGTGTCGGAGCGGGACTGGGTGGAGCGGGCGCGGGAGGCCCTGGGGCGGCCGGCGCCCACCCGCGCCGACGGGACCGTCACCGAGACCGCCGACGCGGCCGCCGCCGAGCCGGCCGCCGATGTCGTACTGGACGGCGTCGGCGGTGAACTCGGCCTCGCGGCCTTCCCGTTGACCGCCGACGGTGGGCGTTTCTCCGCGCACGGGGCGTCCACGGGCGGCTTCGCGGCGGTGGACGCGGCGGAGGCGGAACGCCGGGGCGTCACCCTGTTCGGGATCGGGGACGTGCAGTTCGGCGAGGCCGAGGTGCACCGCCTGTCCTCGCAGGTTCTGGCGGAGGCGGCCGCGGGGCGGCTGCGGCCGGTGATCGGCGCTCAGTTCCCGCTGACGGAGGCCGCCGCGGCACACGCGGCGATCGAGGGACGGGAACTGGTCGGGAAGGTGGTGCTCGGGATGTGAACCGACGGGGAGGTCAGCCCCTCCCCCGGCTCAACCCCGACCCCGGCTCAACCCCGACCCCGGGTCAACCCCGACCCCGACTCAGCCCCACCCCGGCTCAACCCCGACCCCGACTCAGCCCCACCCCGGCTCAACCCCGACCCCGACTCAGCCCCACCCCGGCTCAACCCCGACCCCGGGTCAGACCCCACCCCGGGTGAGGGCCAGTTCGAGATAGGGATTGGTGGTGCGTGAGGCCGGGAGGCCGAGGGAGGCGGTGGCCGCGGCCAGCGTCTCGGCGTAGGAGTCCACGGCCCGGCGGACGTTGGGGGCGTCCAGGCCCGTCCTGGTCACCAGCCGGTCCAGATCGACGTAGGCCGACCGGATGATCTCGATCCAGCGGTACACCGGCCAGTCCAGGCGCCAGTTCCTGCTGTACTCCGGGGGCATGATCCGCTCCCACCGGCGGAACATGCGGTCCCTGATCTCCGGCCGGGTCGGTGTCAGGTGCATGTGCCGGACCAGGTCGTAGAGCGGATCGCCGACCATGGCCATCTCCCAGTCGATGACGGTCAGCAGGTACCGGCCGCCGCGCACCAGGTTCCACGGGTTCAGGTCGCCGTGCAGGAGGGCAGGCGCCCGGTGGGTCAGCGTGTGGCGGGACAGGATCTCCCCCAGCCGCTCGTGGTGGGGCAGCCCGAGCATCCGGGCCAGCTGCGTCGACTCCTTCGGCAGCGTCCGCACCAGCTTCACGAGCTGGTCCCGCAGCCACACGTAGAAGCCGTCGCTGCCGGGGACCGGGTCGACCAGGCTGTGGTCGACCTTCGTCAGCGCGCACAGCTGGTCGACGAGCGCGTCCGCCTCGCGCGGGCGCAGACCGTTCACCGGGTGCTCGGGGAGTCCGCCACGGCGCGGGCCGACGTAGGTGTGGATGGCGAAGGGGTCCTTCGTACAGCTCTCGCCCAGGGCCAGGATGCGCGGGGCCTCCACCTTCACGCCCGACTTCTCGATCGCCCGGAGCACGGCGTGCTCGCTGAGGATGCTGGGCTCCCTGCGCTGGACGTTGGAGAGCAGCCGGCGTACGACCACGGGTTCGGTGTGGCCGCTCACCCGGACCACCGTGTTGAGGTGCGCGGTCCCCTTGAAGACGTTCCCCGCGGGGGCCGCGCCCTCGGCCAGCAGCGCCTCCCTGACCGCGCTCGCCGGGAATTTCGGGTGCGGGGGAAGCCGCCGGTCCGCCGTCCAGGAGATGGCGGGTCCGATCCGGTCCCGCCCGCTGATGTCGCCCCTGTTGCGCGAGGCCAGCCAGCGATAGAGCGCCTTCTCGATCTCCGCCGGCTCCGGCACGTCACGCAGTCTCAGCGGCCCGAGCGCCGCCACCAGGGCCCTGCGCACCTCCGCCGTCGCCTCGTCCAGGCTCTTCTGGGTGAACGACTCCTCCAGCGACCGCGCGGCGCGCATCACGTCCGGGTAGACGGACTGTGCCCGCTCGAAGGAGAGGTAGTGGGCCAGGTCCCTGACCAGGCCGTTGGTGGCGGCGGGCCGGAATGCCAGCATGGCCTGCGCCCAGGCGTCGACCACCTCGGCCCACTGGTGGGCCGGATACTGCATGCGCACCAGGTGTGTGGCCAGGTCGTGCAGCGGGTCGCCGTAGGTGGCGAGTTCCCAGTCGACGCAGACGAGGGGCGGATCGCCGTCGCAGGACACGATCAGGTTGTCCCGGTGCAGATCCGCGTGCAGCAGGCTGTACGGCCGCCGCGCCATGGCGGGTACCCGCTCGGCCAGCCGGGTCAGCGCGTCGTCGGGGATGCCGAGGGTGTTGAACAGCCCCCCGAACTCCTCCCAGTTCTCCTGGCGGATCTGCTGGTCGGCGAGATGCGCCAGCGTCCTCAGGAAGCCCTGGCTGTCGGTGCGCTCGGCGGGCCAGGAGCCCGGCAGCGGGGGCAGCGCCGACGGCCGCACCCGGGTCATCAGTGCCAGCAGCTTGGCCAGCTCCCCGATCAGCAGGGAGTCGACAGGTTTACCGTTTCCGCAGACCCTGGAGAGCGGCACGCCCTCCACGAAGCTGTGGATCGCGAAGTCCGTTCCCGGCACCAGGCATTCGGGCGCGTGCGGCAGCACGCCCTGCATGGCCTTGAGGACGAGGGCCTCGTCCTGCCAGGTCCTGATCACGACCCGCAGCGCGTCGCGGCGCGGGATCCGCACGGTCACCGAGGTGCCTGCCTCCCGGCCCAGCAGGCGCGCCACGGGCTCGGTCAGGGGGAGCACGTAGTTGCGGTTGTGATGGCCGCTGGACTCCTCCCCCGTCTTCTGCGCGGTCCTGGCGAAGGCCCGGCAGACGGCGTCGTGCTGGTCGGCAGTGGCTCGCTCCCCGGGACGGCACTGGGGAACTAGGGGGTCGCGCACTGGCCACTCCGGTAGTCGCGCTGAGATGGGTCGGGCACACGGTAAGCAGACGGTAGAGCGTCCGCACGGCCGGTGCGTGGACGAGTGAGCACAATGGGTGGTCTGTCATTCGGCTACGTCAGGCCGTTCGAGACCGGCTAGTCCGCCGTGTCGGCGTGTTCGCCGTGTCGGCGTGTTCGCCGTCTCATACGTACGAACGGGAGCGGTTGCTCGCGCGGTGCGGCGCATGCTAGCGCAAGCACCTCGACTCTTCGGCGAACCGGCTGACCGACGAACCGGCCGTGCGGCGGACTCGCTGTTCGGCGAGATGTTCCCGGACCGAGTCGAACCACCACTGCCGGCTGTCGGCGAAGACCGAGCCCGGCGAGTCGGGGTCGGCGTCCCTGATCTGACTGGTGAGCCTGGCGCCCAGACCGAAAACGTCAAGCGCCTCGATCTCCTCCCTGGCCCGCGGACAGGGCACGGGCAGGTCCTCGGCCGGGAGGATCATGCGCAGGACGATGCGTTCGGGGGCGCTCGCCGCAGGCGAAGCCGCTCCGCCTGCACCCCGCCGCACGGCGCCCCGGGAAACCCCGAACTCCGCGGCCGGGTCCCGCTGAGACGGCAGGAAGGACCGCCAGGTCGTCTCAGACTTGTCTGACGGCCGTCAGCACCGTCTCCAGAGAGTTCACCACTGTCGTGGCGCCGGCGCCCCTGAGCAGCTTCTCCTTGCGCTCGTTACGCGCGTAGCCCAGGAAGGGCACGCCGGCCTCGCTGGCGGCCAGGAAGTCGGAGGGGGTGTCGCCGATCATCAGGGCGGTGGCGGGCGCCGACCCCATGGCGCGCAGGGCACGGTTCAGACAGTGCGGGTGGGGCTTGAGGTGGCTCAGTTCCTGGGTGCGGCCGTAGATGTGCGGCGCGAAGCAGGCGGTGAGCCCACGGCTCTCCAGGTAAGCGGTGGCCACCCGCGGGGAGTTGTTCGTGGTGATGGCCAGCCGCAGCTTCAGTGCGACCAGCGTGCGGATCAGGGGGTCGGCCCATGCCGTGGGCATCGCCGTGGCCGTGGCCTTCAGTTCCTCCTGGGTGAGGCGTTCCTCCAGCTCCGTGACCAGGTCGCTGCCCGGGTGCCGGCGGTCCACCGCGCGCAGCACCACGTGCGGGTCCGGCGACTCCCGCTCGGACTCCGTCAGCAGGCCGTGCAGACCCCGCCCTTCGAGCCACTCCACGAGACCGTCGGCCACCCCTTCCGCCGAGTGTCCGGCGAAGAGCCGGCAGATCGGCCCGTCGAAGTCCCAGAGGACGACCCTCGCGCGGGTGATCAACTCCCGCGGATCCTCGGTCCCGTTCTCCGTGTCGTCGTTCCCGGTGTCGGCTGCCACCTGTTCGGTCTGCGTCGTCTCAGAGGTCACTAGGAGAGTGTCAGGTCCGTCGTGATGGTTTCCCAGAGGGCGTCGAACCACTTCTGGGATTCCTCCACGAACGCGGCGTCGCGCTGACCGGCGGCCTTCTCGAAGGAGAAGAGGAGGGACTCGGTGCCCCGCACGTCGTACATGTCGAGGGTCCCGCTGTCGGTGGTCTCCTCCGTGCGGGCGACCATGTAGTACGCGATCAGCGCCTCCTGCCCGTTGAGGAGGTACAGCTTCACCGGCGGGGTGAACGGCAGCGCGCGGAAGGTGATGGTGACATCGACGCCGTGCGAGCGCAGCGCGCGCAGGTTGTAACTCAGCACCTGGCCCTGCGCGTTGCGCATCGACAGCCAGCGATGGTGGACCGGGTCCTCGTCGTCGCCGCGGCCCTCGACCGGGACCGGGAAGGCGAGGCTGATGTCCCGCGACGGCAGCAGGATGCGGACGTCGATCTTCTGGGGCCGGATGCTGCCGGCGTGGATCAGCCGCAGGGGCTCCCCCAGGGCCGGGATCAGGCTCTCGGCGGTGAGGCAGGCCGCGTCGATACGCACATGCGGGACTCCGAAGGCCGCGGTCAGCCGCGGGGCCAGGCCCACCATCGTGGGCTGGGGCTCGCCGCGGCCCGGCGCCGGCGGCTCCGCGATCCGCGGGGGGCTGCCCTTGCTCACGTTGGTGAGCAGCCCGTCGTCCTGGAGTGCCCGCAGGGCCTGGCGGACGGCGCCACGCTCCACGCCGAACTCGTCGGCGAGCTCGGCCTGGGTGGGCAACCGGTCACCGGCCCTGAGATCCCCGACGCGGATGCGCTCGCGCAGGACATCGGCGATCTCACGGGGTGAGAGCCTGCTGCCGTTCACTGCCACGTTCTCCTGGGTCACGACCAAACGCTACAACTTACATCCATCTGGCGGGAGTTGTTTGAAAGCTGTTTAGCAGTTGCCACCAAGTGGGGACAACATAGTCATAGTTGGCAACCAACTTGAGTGAGTTGGTGGAAGTTTTGCCACCCACTCCAGTTTCCGAAGGGGGGAACCACCATGCCCGTCCTCGTCCTCCTCTGCGCCGCCTTCGTCGTCGGTGTCGAGCAGACCATCCAGTGGAAGTACGGCACCGCCGGCGCCCTCGGCCTGCTCCTGCTCAGCGTCGGCATCAAGGCCAAGAGCCCGGTCATCAGCTCCGCCGGCGCCGTGATCCTCGCCCTCCTCGCCACCGGGCCCGCCGTCAGCTCGTGAGCACCAGCTCCGAGCTGATCGTCTTCCACAGTGCGTCGAACCACAGGTGGGACTGTTCCACGAACGTCGTGTCACGCGGTCCGGCGCCCTGTTCGAAGGCGAACAGCACCGACCGCGTGCCCTCGGCGTCGTACATCTCCAGGTGCTCGTGGTCGATCGTCTGCTTGCGCCGCTTCACCGTGTAGTAGGCGAACAGCGCCTCCGTCCCGTTGAGGAGATACAGCTTGACGGGCGGGGTGAAGGGCAGTGCGCGGAAGGTGACGTGCACGTCGATGCCGTGCGTGGAGCGCAGGGTGAGCAGGTTGTGCCGCAGCACCTGGCCCTGGGCGTTGCGGTGGGCCAGCCAGCGGCGCTGGAGCCGCCCGGTCTCCGCGATGTCCACCGCCGCCGGAAAGGCGAGCTCGATGTTCCGGGACGGCAACAGGACACGGACGTCGATCTTGGCCGGTTTCAGTCGCCCCGCGTGGATCTGCCGCAGGGGCTCGCCGATCGCGGCCGTAAGCGAGACCGCCGTCAGACACAGGGCGTCGACCTCGACGTGGTCGGCCGCGAAGGCCTCGGTGATCCGCGGCGGAAGCGCCACCATCGCGGGCTGCGGTGTCGCCGCGGGGCCCACCGGGAGGCCGACCGCACCCGGCCGCGCGGCGACCGTCGCCGGGCTTCCCTTGGAGACGTTGGTGAGGAGCTGCTCGGACTGAAGAATGCGCAGCGCCTGCCGTACGGCACCCCGCTCGACACCGAACTCGTCCGCCAGCTTGGCCTGCGTCGGCATGCGCTGACCCGGCCGCAGCACTCCGGTCCTGATCCGGGTGCGCAGCTCGTCGGCCACCTCGCGATGTGACCGCTGCGGCCGCACCGCCCTCCTCCGCCCATTGACGGAGGCATGTTCCGGCTCCACGTCCGCACACTACAACTTCCCGCCATCTTTGGGCAGTTCAAAGAGAGATGGTTATAGGACGCTTCCAAGCGGACATAGTTACAGTGAAGTTGGCAGCCAACTTCAACAACATGGTCAAACTTTCAGACGGTTGGCCGGTCGGGCTCCCTTCCGGAGGGGAGCCGGGAGCCCGAGCAGTCGGCATCGACGTACAGCCACAACTGAACATCGCCCGTACAGCCACAACTTCAGATCGATCGCACAGCCACAACTGAACAGCTACGGATATCGCAGTCAAAGACACACCGGCACGCAGACACACAGAGACACGAGCCGCGCAGCCACACAGCTATGCAGCCACACAGCCACGCAGAGAGGAGCCGTCAGAACATGTCCGGGCACCAAGGCCGCCCGGACGTGCGCAGCAGGGCGTCGGCCCCCCGGGCGGCGCCCGCTCGTTCTTCCCGGAGCCGGCCCAGCGCCGCCAGCCGCCCCACGGACTCGTCGCCCAGCCACAGCGTCGCCAGCTCGGCCACGTCCAGGGTGAGGTCGGCACTGCGGGTGGTCGGCGTACAGGAGGCGCCGTCGGGGGTCGCGTCCAGCAGGAAGCGGCCCCCGGCCAGGCCCGCCCGGTCGACGACCTCGAGGACCAACGCGCCCGACGCGTCGTACGTCCGCGCCTCCAGAGCCCGTACGACGTCCAGGATCCGCACCCACAGCCAGTCCGCCTGCGTGGTGATGGTCGCCGCGCGCGGATCCGGCAGATGGAGCGGGAGCAGGTCGTCCGGTGAGCGCCAGCCCGTCTTCACCCGGGTGATCCAGTCGATGGAACAGAGGTAGTGCCACAGAGCGCGTTCCGCGGCCGGGGTCACCGCGCTCAACCAGTTCACCGTCGCCGTGTTCAGCGGCTGCTTGGCGTCGCTCCACTCGTCGTCCGCCCGGTAGGAGGCCATGCCCTCCACCACACCGTCCGCCGAGCGGTAGACCACGAAGAACGGCTCGACCCACGCACTGCCGTACAGCCACAGCTGCCCGGTGCGCGCCGCCCACCAGTGCTCGTCCCGGTCGATCGCGCCCGGCTGGGCGCGACGCAGCCGCTCATGCAGCTCGGGACCGATCCGGCGGATCTCCTCGCCGTCGGCGAAGTCGATCCGGCCGCCGTCCTGCGGGCCCGACCAGTTCGGGTCGAGGCCGGCGCGCGGTACGTCGATCGACCACTCGGTCATCGTGGTCGCCGGACCGAAGCCGTACCGGCCGTAGATCCGGTACTCGGCGGCTATCAGGGTGGCCACGACGTCCCCGCGGTCCTTCGCCGCCGTCAGGTCGTCGGCCATCAGCCGGGTGAGGATTCCGCGGCGGCGGTGCGTGGGCGCGACGGTGACGTTGGAGATGCCGTCGGCGGGAACGGGGACGCCGCCGACCGCAGTGAGCTCCTGGTCGAACGAGCGGAACGTCGCCACGCACCGGCCCGCGTCGAAGGCGCCGGAGACACGGGAGTCCGCGAACGCGATACGGCGGTCGGCGAGCATCCGGTCGGGGCTGGTGGGCGGGCGCAGAAAGCCCGTGTTCACGGCACTGGTCCAGTCGGGAAGCTCAGCGTCGGTGATCGGGCGGACGTCGAGGGGCTGCTGCATGGCTCGGCGGGTCATGGGATCACCGTAGGCAGGGGCGGGCGGCTGGTGCGGAGATTTTTCCCGCCTCCGCCGCCCCGCCTCCGTCGACCCGGCCCCGGCCCCGGCCCCGGACCCGACCCCGGCCCAGGGCCCGGTGGGACCTCGCCGGAGTCACACCAGCAGGTCCTCCACCTGCGCCTCTCCCTCCCGGTACCGCCGCGTGATCTCCGCACCCGACTCGTCGGCCGTCCGCTGAAGGCTCTGGCGCCGGCTCGACACCTGCTGCTCGTAGCGGACCAGGCAGACCATCCCCTCCTGGAGCTCGGGATCGGTGCGCGCGTCCAGGTCGGACAGTTCGACGTCGGCGAGCATGTCGGTGGCCAGACGCCGGTACTCCTCGCTCTGCGGGGTGCACAGGGTGACGTGGCGGGCCGAGGAACGGTGCCGGGCCGGGGCGTCGGTGAGGATCTCCGACAACCGCTCCACCACGGAGGCCGCACCCGCCGGAGAGCGGCGGGCCAGCTCCGCGCGCAGGATGTCGATACGGCCCTGGAGCAGCCGTCGTACATAGCTGAGGTCGGCTTCGTCGCGCTGGGCGTCCCGGCGCAGGGTGCGCAGTTCGGGCAGGCTCAGCCGGGTCAGGTCGTGCTCGGATGGTCGTGCTGGCAGCACGGGGCTGTCGCTGCGCTGTGTCGGCGGCCGATGTGTCGCAGGCCGCCCGGTACTCGGTGTGCTCATGTCCTTCTACCGTCCCCTCGACCGGCGTGTGGGAAGCATCGTGCCACCCCGATCGGTCGAAGAGTTACCGAGTCCCCCCGAACGGCCCCAGATAGGGGCTTAAGGATCAAAAATGGGCCCCTCGCGGGTCCACGCGAAGCACCCGGCATCATGGTCCGCATGCGAGCGGTGGTGCAGAGGGTGGACGGCGCGAGCGTCGTCGTGGACGGCGAGACGGTCGGGGAGATCAACGGCGAGGGACTGTGCGTCCTGGTCGGGGTCACCCACGAGGACACCGAGGAGAAGGCGGCTCAGCTCGCCCGCAAACTCTGGTCGGTCCGCATGCTGCACGACGAGAGGTCGTGCAGCGACATCGACGCCCCGCTGCTGGTGATCAGCCAGTTCACGCTGTACGGGGACGCGCGCAAGGGACGCCGCCCCACCTGGAACGCGGCCGCCCCCGGCGATGTCGCCGAGCCGCTCGTCGACCAGGTCGTCGCCCGGCTGCGGGAGCTGGGCGCGACGGTGGCGACGGGCCGGTTCGGCGCGCAGATGCGCGTGTCACTGACGAACGACGGCCCGTTCACCGTGCTGATCGACATCTAGGGTCCTGCCGGGACCCGGAGTCCTGCCGGGACCCGAGGTCCTGCCGGGACCTATGGCTCCACGACCACTTCCTGGGCGGCCGCCGTCGTCCCGGCCAGCAGCGGCGCGTCCACCGGCACGTTCCGCTTGACCAGGGCCAGGGCCACCGGGCCGAGCTCGTGATGGCGTACGGACGTGGTGATGAAGCCGATCTTGCGGCCGTCGGGGGCGTCGTCGGCGACGCGGAGTTCGGTCCCGGCGACCGGCAGGTGGACCTCGCTGCCGTCGAGGTGCAGGAAGACGAGGCGGCGGGGCGGCTTGCCGAGGTTCTGCACCCGGGCCACCGTCTCCTGGCCGCGGTAGCAGCCCTTCTGGAGATGCACGGCGGTGCCGATCCAGCCGAGCTCGTGCGGGATGGTGCGGTGATCGGTCTCGAAGCCGAGCCGCGGGCGGTGGTGCTCGACGCGGAGTGCCTCGTGGGCGAGGATGCCGACCGGCGGACCCGCCTGCCCGGCGTAGGCCTCCAGATCGGCGCGGGGAACGAAGAGATCACGGCCGTACGCGGTCTCCCGGACGACGGCACCCGGCGGGACAGGTGCGATGGAACCCGCGGGGAGATGCACGACCGCGAGGTCGGCCGTGCGGTCGGCGACCTCGACCCGGTAGAAGAACTTCATCGACTCCAGGTACGCGATCAGCGCCTCCTGGGTGCCGGGTTCGACGTGCAGCCAGACCGTCAGGCCGTCGTCCACCAGGTAGAGCGCGTGCTCGATGTGGCCGTTCGCGGAGAGGATCAGCGCTTCGGTGGCCTCGCCGACGCGGAGGTCGGTGAGGTGCTGGGTGAGGAGAAGGTGCAGCCAGCTCAGCCGGTCCTCGCCGGAGACGGTGACGACTCCGCGGTGCGAGAGATCGACGAAACCGGTGCCGTCGGCGAGGGCGCGCTGCTCGCGGAACAGGTCGCCGTAGTGGCCGGCGACGCCTTCGTCCACGCCCTCGGCGGGGACGGCGCCGGGCAGGGACAGCAGAGGGCTCTTCATGGACCCCAGCCTACGACTTGGTAATTGAACCCTTGAGCGTGCAGTCCTTGCACCGCCCGAAGATCGCGAAGTGCTTCATGTCCGTGTCGAAGCCGAAGGTCTCGCGCAGCTTGTCCCGGAACTCCGCGGCCACCTGTACATCCGCCTCGATGACGTTGCCGCAGTCCCGGCAGACGAGGTGGATGTGGTGGTGCCGGTCCGCCAGGTGGTACGTCGGCGCCCCGTGCCCCAGGTGCGCGTGGCTGACCAGCTCCAGCTCCTCCAGGAGCTCCAGGGTCCGGTACACGGTGGAAATGTTGACCCCCGACGCCGTCTTCCTCACTTCCACGAGGATGTCGTCGGGGGTCGCGTGCTCCAGGGTGTCCACGGCTTCGAGGACAAGCTGTCGCTGCGGCGTCAGCCGGTAACCGCGCTGCCGCAGGTCGCTCTTCCAGTCAGTGCTTTCAGTGCTCACCACACAGAAGAGTCTAGAACCACGTCAGCTACCCGGGGCCGGCGTCCCAGGTTTGCGGCTCGGGTCGTCGATGGGTTCGACGAAGCCCGGCCTCCTGCCGAGCCATACCCTTCACTCGAACAGGTGACCGAGGGCAGGTATCACTTGAAGAAGGCGATCCCATCGTCCGGCATGTCGTCGGGGAGTGCCTTCGCCCAGCGCTCGACGTCCTCCGGGGTGACGACCTTCTTCAGGTGCGCCGACATGTAGGGGCGCAGCTCGACCTCGGGGGTCTGCTTCTCGCCGACCCACATGAGGTCGCTGTGGACGTAGCCGTACAGCCGCTTGCCGCCGGTGTAGGGGCCGGAGGCGGCCGTGCGGGCCACCGCGTCGGTGACGATGTCGATCTGCGGCTTCTTGTCGGCGAGCTCGCCGTACCAGATCTCGACCACGCCGTCGTCGCGGACCATGGTCACCTCGACCTTGCGGTCGGCGTCGACGCGCCAGAAGCCGGACTCCGACTCGAGCGGCCGGATCTTGTTGCCCTCGCCGTCCAGGACCCAGGTGTGGGAGTGGTACTCCAGGAAGTCGCGGCCGTCGTGGCCGAAGGTGACCTCCTGCCCGAAGTTGCACTTCTCCGAACCGGGGAAGTCGTGCACGCCCGCGCCCGCCCAGCTGCCCAGCAGGAAAGCGAGGGGGACGAGGTCCTTGTGGAGGTCGGACGGAATCTCGATCATGAGTGACAGTTCCTGGACGTGGTCGGTCAGCGCTGGCCCTGGTACAGCTTCTTCACGGTCAGACCGGCGAAGGCGAGGGTGCCGACGCAGACCAGGACCAGCAGGGCTTCGAAGAAGATCTCCACAGGGTGCTCCTCGGATGAGCGTGCTTCGGGGTAGGTACAACAGGGCCGGCCCCCAGCTTACGCGGCCGGGGGCCGGCCCTCCCTGCGAGGTACTCCCTCACAGGGGTCAGCCCAGCAGCTGGCCGACGCCTTCCTGGTCCGCCTCCGTCTCGAACACGGTCAGGAAGTCCTTCGTCGGCAGCCAGCCGTCGGCGCCGTGCAGCGCCTTGTCGTCCGTCGCCCCCTCGGGCGCGGGCAGCAGCAGCGCGCGCAGGTCCGCGTAGTGGGACTGCGCCCAGTTCTTGGTGTCGAACGGGCTCGGGCTGCCGGAGGGCAACGGCGGCCTGGTGATCTCCGGGTACGCCCAGCGGCCGTCCGACTCGGTGGCGAGACCGGGTACGTCCGTGCGCTCCATGCTCGTGATCCCGTACGCCGTCCCGGCACCGAGCGCCGCGAACACCGTGACGACGGCGGTCCAGCGCAGAAGGGCCCGCAGGACGCGTCGGTCCTTAGGAGCGGGGCCCTGCGGGGTGGCTTGGCCCTCCGGGGCGGCCGGATCCTGCGGGGTGGCCGGGCCCTGCGGGGTGGCCGGGCCCTGCGCGGTGGTGGGTGTTTCTGTGGCCGGGAGCTCCTCGGTGGGGTCCGGCCCGGCGGCGACCTGCTCGGCGGCAGCCTCGGAGTGCGTGGCGGCGGCCGTCACGTCGGATGTCGCCTCGGCCGTCGCGTCGGATGTCGCCTGGGCCGTCACGTCGGATGTCGCCTCGGCCGTCGCGTCGGATGTCGCCTGGGCTGTCGCGTCGGATGTCTCGGGGCGCGCCGCGCCGGTCGTCCCGACGGGCGGTTCGGCGGTGGCCGGCGTCTGCTGTTGCTCGGTCATACGGCCTGTCCCGGGTCGTCGATGCGGTCGAGTTGTGCGGTGAAGAACTTGGCGACGAACTTCGCGTCGAGCACACCGGGGGCGTTCGCGCTGACGCTGACCAGCACGTCTCCCACGTAGGCGGTGCAGAGCGCGAAGCCCAGCTCCTCGTCCTTGTCCTTGCCCTCGCCCTTGGGCGTCAGGAAGCACTGGGCGTCCTTGTTGCCCGCGATCTTCGGGCCCTTGCGGAAGACGTCCGTGGCGCGAGGAAGCCGTTGACGGACGTCGCCGCCTCACGCACGGCGGTGCGGTTCTCCATCCGCGACAGGTTGACGTCGAACGCGATCGCGTCCGTGGTGTTGTAGTCCGACCGGCCGGCGACGTAGCTGCGCATCACCACGCCCTTGATGCGCTCCTTGTCGATCAGCTTCTCCAGCTGCCGGCGGGACTTGCCGGGCAGGTCCTTGATCGACTCCTTGCGCAGGGCGGTGGCCTGCTACCGCTTCGGCCCTTTCAGGACCTTCCACAACACCCCCTCAGAAGCGTGAAGCGCGTGTTCCGTATCGCGCTCACAGGAGACCCGTGGTCAACTCCGTGAGTTGTAGTCGAGTTGATTACGATTCAGGCATGGCGAAGAAGCTTGTGATCAAGGTGACGGCAGGGGCCGATGCGCCCGAGCGGTGCTCTCAGGCGTTCACGGTCGCGGCCGTCGCCGTGGCCAGTGGGGTCGAGGTCTCCCTGTGGCTGACCGGGGAGTCCGCCTGGTTCGCGCTGCCGGGCCGGGCCGCCGAGTTCGAGCTGCCGCACGCGGCCCCGCTGCCCGGGCTGCTCGACTCGATCCTGGCCGGTGGCCGCCTCACCCTGTGCACCCAGTGCGCGGCCCGCCGGGACATCACGGAGAAGGACGTCATCGAGGGCGTACGGATCGCGGGAGCGCAGGTTTTCGTGCAGGAGGCGCTGGCCGACGGCGTTCAGGCGCTCGTCTACTAGGACAGCCCCCTAGGCACTGTCTGACAAAGGATCTTGGGTGGGTTCGCGGAGCCAGAGGATGAGTGCGGCCAGGTGGACTCCGGCCTTGTAGCGGGTGGCGA
>NZ_JBHWUW010000062.1:0-43069 GCF_042737245.1 Streptomyces sp. NPDC060002 | reverse complement strand
TCTTTTTGCGGGGTGACAACCTGTTTTACTATGCCCGGGGGCGCCCTGTTGGGTTTGGGCGGGTTTGGGGGGCGGGGGGGCCCCCCCGCCTCGGGGGCCCCCCCCTCCGCGTGTCTGTGTTCATACTGAGGCGTACGAAAGGTGTCGTTCAGGGAGCGTTGCTGAGTGTCGGAGGCGGAGGACCGCAAACCGCAGTCGGACGAGGCGAGGAGTGGCTTCGACCCCGAGATCACGTCCGAGTTCGCGATCCCGGCGGGGCTGGCCGTCCCCAGAACCGGCGGTGAGCCGGAGACCACGTCCGAGTTCGCCGTACCGAACGGACTGGACGTGGGCCCGCCGGCCGCCGGGGAGGGCGAGGGGTCGCAGTTCAGCCTGCCGAGCACGTACAGCGCCCGGGAGGCCCCGGCCGCCTTCACACCGCCCGACGGCGTGCCGGTGGTGAGCCTGATCAAGGACCTCCCCTGGCAGGACCGGATGCGCACGATGCTGCGGATGCCGGTATCCGATCGGCCCGCGCCGGAGCCGAGGCCCAAGGTGGAGGAGGGCGGCCCGGCCGTCCCGCGCGTGCTCGACCTGACCTTGCGCATCGGCGAGCTGCTGCTCGCGGGCGGGGAGGGCGCCGAGGACGTGGAGGCCGCGATGTTCGCGGTCTGCCGCTCCTACGGGCTCGACCGCTGCGAACCGAACGTCACCTTCACGCTGCTGTCGATCTCGTACCAGCCGTCTCTGGTGGAGGACCCGGTGACGGCGTCCCGGACGGTCCGCCGCCGGGGCACCGACTACACGCGCCTGGCGGCCGTCTTCCGGCTCGTGGACGACCTGAGCGACCCGGAGAGCCATCTCTCCCTGGAAGAGGCCTACCGGCGGCTCGCGGAGATGCGCCGCAACCGGCATCCGTACCCGACCTGGGTGCTGACGTCGGCGAGCGGGCTGCTCGCGGGCGCGGCCTCGGTGCTGGTCGGCGGTGACCTGGTCGTGTTCGTGGCGGCGGCGCTCGGCGCGATGCTCGGTGACCGGCTGGCGTGGCTCTGCGCGGGGCGCGGGCTGCCGGAGTTCTACCAGTTCCTGGTCGCCGCGATGCCGCCGGCCGCGATAGGCATCGCGCTCACGCTGGCGGACGTCGAGGTGAAGGCGTCCGCGGTCATCACCGGTGGGCTGTTCGCGCTGCTGCCCGGACGGGCGCTGGTGGCGGGCGTCCAGGACGGCCTGACCGGTTTCTACATCACCGCGGCCGCGCGGCTGCTGGAGGTCATGTACTTCTTCGTGGGCATCGTGGCGGGCGTGCTGGTGATGCTCTACGTCGGTGTGCAGCTCGGCGCGCATCTCAATCCCGACGCGGCCCTGGGCGTCACCGAGCGGCCGCTGTGGCAGATCGGCGCGTCGATGCTGCTGTCGTTGACCTTCGCGGTACTGCTTCAGCAGGAACGATCCACCGTGCTGGCCGTCACCTTGAACGGCGGTGTGGCGTGGTCGGTGTACGGCGCGATGCACTACGCCGGGGAGATCTCGCCGGTCGCCTCCACGGCCGTCGCGGCGGGCGTGGTGGGGCTGTTCGGGCAGTTGCTCTCGCGCTACCGGTTCGCCTCCGCCCTGCCGTACACGACCGCCGCGATCGGGCCCCTGCTGCCGGGATCGGCGACCTACTTCGGGCTGCTGGCCATCGCGCAGGACGAGCTGGACGCGGGGCTGGTGTCGATCACCAAGGCCGCGGCTCTGGCGATGGCCATCGCGATCGGTGTGAACCTCGGGTCCGAGATCTCGCGGCTGTTCCTGCGGATCGGCTCCGCCGAGAAGCGGCGGGCCGCCAAGCGGACGCGCGGCTTTTGAGAGGCGTCCTCCGAGGGGTGTCCTGCGACGCCCTTCGGAGGCGTGTTTCTAGTAGCCCTGGTTGTTGTTGTCGTACGGGTACCGGCTGTTCTGCTGGGCGCCGTACGGCTGCTCCTGCGGCTGCTGGGGCTGCTGGGGCTGCTGCCAGTCCTGGGGGTACTGCTGCTGTTGCGGGTACTGCTGCTGCTGGCCGTAGTAGTCGGTCTGGTGGCCCTGGTGCTGACCGTGGTTCTGTTGCTGGCCCTGGTACTGACCGTGGTTCTGGTTCTGGTTCTGGTTCTGGTCGTGGTGCCGCCCCTGGTTGCCGTACGGGTACTGCTCGTCGTGCTGGTCGATCCGGCGGAGCTGGGTCGTCGCGTCGTCCAATACCGGGGGCTGCTGCTGGTGGTGCTGGTGCTGCTGCCCCGGAGTCTGCGACGGGGTCTGCTGCGGGTTCTTCTTGGACTTCGAGCGGGCCCGCAGGAACTCGATGATGATCGGGACCACGGAGACGAGGACGATCAGGATGAGGATCGCTTCGATGTTCTTCTTGACGAAGTCGATGTTGCCCAGCCAGGAGCCCAGCAGGGTGACGCCCGCGCCCCACAGGACGCCGCCGATGACGTTGAAGACCAGGAAGGAGCGGTACCGCATGCCGCTGACGCCGGCGATGATCGGCGTGAAGGTGCGCACGATGGGCACGAAGCGGGCCAGGACCAGGGACTTCGGGCCGTACTTCTCGAAGAACTCGTGCGCCTTGGTGACGTTCTCCTGCTTGAAGAGCCGGGAGTCCGGCCGGTTGAAGAGCGACGGCCCGACCTTGTTGCCGAACATGTAACCCGCCTGGTCGCCCAGGATCGCGGCGACGCAGATCAGCGCGACCGCGCCCCACAGCGGGAAGTCCAGCTGGTTCGACGTGATCAGCAGGCCGGCGGTGAACAGCAGGGAGTCACCGGGCAGGAAGAACCCGATCAGCAGGCCGGACTCCGCGAAGACGATGAGCAACAGGCCCCAGAGACCGAAGTTGTCGAGCAGGTAATTGGGGTCCAGCCAGCTCGGTCCGAGGGCGATCGTCGTCACGGTTCCGGGCTCCTGATGGGTGGGGGAAGGTACGGCTTCCATGGTGCAGCCGCACAAAGCTATCAACGCAATGTGTGCGCCCCAGGTTCCACGGATGTCTCCGGGATGCACTGTGGGCCCGCTGGGACGAAGCTGTGAGCCATGGGCATCGAAGACTACGGCGGCGGGCAGGGCCCCGAGCCGGACGTACTGGTCGTCACCACGAACGACGCACCCGGGTTCCGGGTGCAGCAGGTCATCGGCGAGGTCTTCGGGCTGACCGTGCGCTCACGGCACCTGGGCAGCCAGATCGGCGCGGGCCTCAAGTCGATGATCGGCGGTGAGCTCAAAGGCTTGACGAAGACCCTCGTCGAGACCCGCAACCAGGCCATGGAACGCCTCGTCGAGCAGGCACGCGTGCGTGGAGCCAACGGCGTGCTGATGTTCCGCTTCGACGTGACGGAGGCGGCGGAGGTGGGCACCGAGGTGTGCGCGTACGGAACCGCGGTGGTCCTGGTCCGGGAGTAGCCCCGGAGCAGGACCCACAGGGACGGCCTTACGCCGCCTGCCGGGCCGCGTTCGTTGCGATCGCCTCCTTGAGGTGCTCGGCGAGGCCCGGCCGCATCGCGTCGTAGAACGCCTTGAAGCGCTCGTCGGAGACGTACATCTCCCCCAGACAGCGGTGCGTCTCGTACGAGCAGTCGTAGAACCACCTGCTGATGTGCTGCCGGTGTTCCTCGGCCATCCCCAGCGCGGCCTCGCCGGTGGGCGGCTCGCCGGCGGACATGAGGTCCTCGTAGCGCGCACCCCAGTCGGAGACCTCGTCCTGCATGCGCTTCCAGTCGTCCTTCGTGTAGCGGGCGGCGCGGCGCTGCGACTCCGCGTAGGCCTCCGTGCCGCCCCAGCGCTGCTCCGCCTCCTCGGCGTACCGCTCCGGGTCCTTGTCGCCGAAGACCTCGAACCTCTCCTCGGGCGTGAGGTGGATACCCATCTCGCGTGCCTCCATCGCGTGTTCCACGGCCGCGGCCATCTTCTGCAGCTGCTCGATCCGGACGGTCAGCAGTTCGTGCTGCCGGCGCAGGTGCGCGCGCGGGTCGGCCGCCGGATCGTCGAGCAGGGCCGCGACGTCCTCGAGCGGGAAGCCGAGCTCGCGGTAGAACAGGATCCGCTGGAGCCGGTCGAGGTCGGCGTCGTCGTAGCGCCGGTGGCCCGCGTGGCTGCGCCCGCCGGGGACGAGCAGGCCGATGTCGTCGTAGTGGTGCAGCGCGCGCACCGTGACACCGGCGAATCCGGCGACCTGTCCTACCGAGTAGCTCACTTCGTCCGCTCCTTCCTCCGTACGCGCTCCACGGTGCGTCCTCACGCCACGTGAGGTGCAAGGCCGATTCCCCCGCGTCCGCTCCCGTCCGGATGTCATGTCTGTTTTGCCCGCTTATCGTGAGCGCGTGGCCCAGGACACCGCGCAGCAGGCGCCCCTCCCTCCGGCGACCCCGGCACGCGCCCTGCTGCCGTCGATCCTGCCCGCTCTCGCCGTCGGCGTGCTGGCGAGCCTGCTGCTCCTGCTGGTGGAGGGGGTGGCCGAGCAGTTCGAGCACGTGCTGTGGCAGAACCTGCCGGACGCACTGGGCGTCGGCCGCTACTCGGTGCTGTGGATGCTCGTCGTGCTCACCGCGACCGGGGTGCTGGTGGGGCTGGTGGTGTGGAAGGTGCCGGGGCACGCCGGCCCCGATCCGGCCACGATGGGGCTGGACGCGCGCGTGCTGGCGCCGGGGGTCCTCCCAGGACTGCTGGTGGCGACCGTGCTGATGCTGGCGGGCGGGCCGAGCCTGGGCCCGGAGAACCCGATCATCGCGGTGAACGTGGGGCTCGCCGTCTGGCTGGGCCGCCGGCTCCGGCCGCGGGCGCCGGGCGCGTTGTGGGTGGTGCTCGCGGAGGCGGCGACCATCGGCGCGCTGTTCGGCACACCGGTGGCCGCGGCGCTGCTGATCTCCGAGGCGCTGGCGGGGCGGCAGACCGAGGGGCCGCTGTGGGACCACGTCTTCGCGCCGTTGGTCGCCGCCTCGGCCGGCGCGATGACGACCACTCTGGTGGCCCATCCGACCTTCGACCTCGATCTGCCGGTGCTCGGGGAGCCCGGGTGGGTCGATCTGCTGGCGGCTGTCGTGATCGCCGTGGTGGGCGCGCTGCTCGCCATGTGCGCCGTCTACGCCTTCCCGTACGTCCACGGCGCGTTCAGGCTGCTGCGGCACCCGATGGTGGCGCTGCCGGTCGGCGGACTCGTCCTGGGCCTGCTGGGGGCCCTGGGTGGCCATCTGACGCTCTTCAAGGGGCTGGACGAGGTCGGTGAGCTCGCGGCCGATCCCGAGGGCTGGTCGGCCGGGCAGTTCGCCACGATGACGGTGGTGAAACTGGCCGCGCTGCTCGTCGCCGCGTCCTGCGGTTTCCGGGGCGGGCGGATCTTCCCGGCCGTGTTCGTGGGCACCGCCCTCGGTCTCACCGCTCACGCGCTCGTGTCGGACGTCCATCCGTCGGTGGGCGTGGCGGCCGGGGTGCTGGGCGTGCTCCTGGCGATCACCCGGCAGGGCTGGGTGAGTCTCTTCGTCGCCGCCGTACTGGTCGCCTCGGCCTCGATCATCGCCCTGCTCTGTGTCGCCTCGCTGCCGGCCTGGCTGCTGGTGACGGGGCGGCCCCAGATGCAGTTGCACGCGGACGGAACTCCGGTCCGCTGACACCCGTTCGATCCTTCAGGAGGCACTCCATGCCGTTGCACAAAGGTCCCGCGAAGCCCGACGAGCGTCCCCTGTCCGTGAACCCCTTCTACGGTGAGGCGGATCCGGTCGGCGGCATGATCGAGGCGCCGCCCAAGCACCGGCTGCCGGACGGCCCGACGCCGCCGTCGACGGCGTACCAGCTGGTGCACGACGAACTGATGCTGGACGGCAACTCGCGTCTCAACCTGGCCACCTTCGTCACCACGTGGATGGAGCCGCAGGCCGGGGTGCTGATGGCGGAGTGCCGGGACAAGAACATGATCGACAAGGACGAGTACCCGCGCACCGCCGAGCTGGAGCGGCGCTGTGTGGCGATGCTCGCCGAGCTGTGGAACGCGCCCGATCCGTCGGCGGCCGTGGGCTGTTCGACGACCGGGTCGAGCGAGGCGTGCATGCTCGCCGGCATGGCGCTGAAACGGCGGTGGGCGCAGCGCAACGCCGACCGCTACCCCGGCGCCCGGCCGAACCTCGTGATGGGCGTCAACGTCCAGGTCTGCTGGGAGAAGTTCTGCAACTTCTGGGAGGTGGAGGCCCGTCTGATCCCCATGGAGGGGGACCGGTTCCACCTCGATCCGCAGGCCGCGGCCGAGCTGTGCGACGAGAACACCATCGGGGTCGTCGGCATCCTCGGCTCCACCTTCGACGGGTCCTATGAGCCGATCGCCGATCTGTGCGCGGCGCTGGACGCCCTTCAGGAGCGGACCGGCCTCGACATCGCGGTGCACGTCGACGGCGCGTCCGGCGCGATGATCGCCCCCTTCCTCGACGAGGACCTGGTGTGGGACTTCCGCCTCGCGCGCGTGGCGTCCATCAACACCTCGGGGCACAAGTACGGGCTGGTGTACCCGGGCGTGGGCTGGGCGCTGTGGCGGGACAAGGAGGCCCTGCCGGAGGAGCTCGTGTTCCGGGTGAACTACCTGGGCGGCGACATGCCGACCTTCGCCCTCAACTTCTCCCGGCCGGGCGCCCAGGTCGTCGCGCAGTACTACACGCTGCTGCGGCTGGGCCGCGCGGGCTACCGGGCGGTGCAGCAGACCACGCGGGACGTGGCCCGGGCCATCGCCGAACGCGTGGAGGCGCTCGGCGACTTCCGGCTCCTCACCCGGGGCGACGAGCTGCCGGTGTTCGCCTTCACGACGGCCCCGGGCGTGGACGCGTACGACGTCTTCGACGTCTCACGGCGGCTGCGCGAGAGCGGCTGGCTGGTGCCCGCGTACACGTTCCCGCCGAACCGGGAGGACCTGTCCGTCCTGCGGGTCGTGTGCAGGAACGGCTTCTCGGAGGACCTCGCCGACATGTTCGTGGAGGACCTGTCCCGACTGCTGCCGGAGCTCCGCCGGCAGTCGGGCCCGAACACACGGGACAAGAGCGCGGCGACCGGGTTCCACCACTAGTCGTCGGCTCAGCGGCTCATGCGGGTGAACTTCCGGACCGCCAGGGGGAAGAAGATCGCCAGCAGGGCCAGGGGCCAGGCGGTGGCCGCCCAGATGTGGGCCGGGTCGGCGCTTAGGCCGCCGAACAGGTCACGTACCGCTGTCGCCGTCCGCGACATCGGGTTCCATTCGACGGCCGTGCCCAGCCAGCCGGGCATGGAGGCGGGGGTGGCCAGGGCGTTGGAGAGGAAGCCGACCGGCCAGACCAGGATCTGGACGGCCTGCACCATCTCCGGTTTCCCGGCCACCAGCGCCAGGTGGATGCCGATCCACAGCATCGCGAAGCGGAAGAGGAGGAGCAGAGCCACCGCGGCCAGGAAGGCGCCCGGGCCGCCCTGGGGGCGCCAGCCGAGCGCGAGGCCGACGACGATCAGCACGGCCAGGCCCACGGCCGACTGGAGCATGTCGGCGGCCGAACGGCCCACCAGGACCGCGCCGTCGGCCATCGGCATGGCACGGAAGCGGTCGATGACGCCCTTGTTGAGATCCTGGGTGACGGCGAGCATCGTGCCCTCCAGGCCGAAGGCCATGGTGAGCGCGAGCATGCCGGGCATCAGATAGTCGAGGTAGTCGCCGCTCACCCCGCGGCCGCCGCCGACCAGGTAGCCGAACATCAGCAGCAGCATCACGGGGAAGACCAGACCGACGACCAGCCGGCCCGGCTGCCGTGCCCAGTGGGCGAGTTCGCGCCGGGTCATGGTCCAGGAATCGGTCAGTGCGTACGTACTCACACGGTCTCCTTCGTACGCGTCATGGTCCAGGAACCGGTCAGTGCGTACGTACTCACACGGTCTCCTTCGTGCGGTCGTCCTGCCCGGTCAGGTGCAGGAACACCTCGTCCAGCGTGGGGCGGCGCAGCGCCACGTCCTCCGCCTCGACGCCGGCCTCCTCCAGGGCGCGGACGACGGCGGAGAGGGCGGCCATGCGGTCGGTGACCGGGGCGCTGAGCAGGCGGCGGTCGGGGTCGACGGTGACGTCCCGCTCGGGCAGGGGCAGCAGCGCGAGGGCCGCGCCCAGGTGGCCCGCGTCGCGCAGGACGACGTCGATGCGGTCGCCGCCCGTCAGCGCCTTCAGTTCGTCCGCCGTGCCGTCGGCGATCACGTGGCCCCGGTCGACGACGGAGATCCGGTCGGCGAGCTGATCGGCCTCCTCCAGGTACTGGGTGGTGAGCACGACCGTCGTGCCGCCGCCGACCAGTGAGCGGACCGCAGACCACACCTCGGCGCGCCCGCGCGGGTCGAGGCCGGTGGTCGGCTCGTCCAGGAAGAGCACCTCCGGGTCGGTGCCGTGCCGGTTGCCGATGAGGGAGGCGGCCAGGTCCAGGCGGCGGCGCATGCCTCCGCTGAAGGCGCGGACCGGCTTGCGGCCGGTGGCGGTGAGGTCGAAGCGCTCCAGGAGCTCGTCGGCGCGCACGCGCGCGTGGCGGGCGCCGAGGTGGTGGAGGCGGCCGAACATCTCCAGGTTCTGGCGGCCGCCCAGCTCCTCGTCGAGGGCGGCGTGCTGGCCGAGCAGACCGATGCGCGGGCGGACCTCCCTGGCCTGGCGAACGACGTCGTGGCCGGCCACCTCGACGCGTCCGGAGTCCGGCCGCAGCAGCGTGGACAGGATCCTGACCAGGGTCGTCTTGCCCGCGCCGTTCGGCCCGAGCACCCCGTGCACGGTGCCCCGGGCCACCGTGAGGTCGAGCCCGTCCAGTGCGTGTGTGTCGCCGTACCTCTTGCGTACGCCTTCGACGGTGATCGCCGTGCCGGCCATGAAAGTCCCCCGCTCCTTCGCTGATCCCGCTGACTAATCAAACTTGACTACCGACTCAAAGTATCTCCGCGGATGCGAGTCGTCAAACTTGATTAGCGGGCGTCCCCCGGATGCCGTTCATCCGTCGCGTACGGGTTCTCCTCGCCCTCCGCGAGGACGCCGACGAACGGCTCGCCCTCCCCCGCGAAGGTGTACGCGCCCCGCTCGATCCGCGCGATCAGGCCCTGTGTCCACGCGGCCTCGGCGTCGGCCGTGTGAAGCCAGAGGTTCATGATCTCCCCGATGTGGCCCAGCTGCTCCGGCCCGTCCTCGGGGACGTAGTGCCCGGTGACGGCGGTGCGCCACTCCTCGATGCCGTGGATGCGCTCCTTCAGCAGCGACACGGCCTCCGCGCGCGGGAGGTCGACCACGAAGCCGATGGCCGCCGACTTCACGTCCGTCTTCTGGTCGTAGGAGGTCAGCGCGTCGCGCAGCAGCCTGAAGTACTCCTCGGTGCCGGTCTCGGTGATCTCGTACTCGGTGCGCGGCGGGCCGCCCGCGGTGGACGGGGCCGTCTCGTGCTCGCGCAGCAGCCCCTGCTTCGCCATCTGCTTCAGGGCGTGGTAGATCGAGCCCGGCTTGGCGTTGGACCACTCATGCGCGCCCCAGTACTCCAGGTCGCCGCGCACCTGGTAGCCGTGGGCCCGCCCGTGCTGACGCACGGCGCCCAGCACGAGAAGACGGATCGCTGACATGCGCCCAGGTTATGGCGTGGCGGACATGCGCCCGTCAGGCAGGGCACATGTCCGCCGGTGCTGCCGGAGGGA
Organism: Streptomyces sp. NPDC060002; assembly: GCF_042737245.1. NCBI lineage: Bacteria > Bacillati > Actinomycetota > Actinomycetes > Kitasatosporales > Streptomycetaceae > Streptomyces > Streptomyces sp. NPDC060002. The sequence continues at coordinate 33,439 of NZ_JBHWUW010000062.1, read as the reverse complement.
CGCCTCTCAGGGCGTCGGGCGGCTCAGAACGGGAAGCCGCTGCGGCCGTGCTGGACCGAGATCCACTTCGTGGTGGTGAAGGCCTCCAGGGTCGTCTCGCCGTTGAGGCGGCCGACGCCGGAGCTCTTCTCGCCGCCGAAGGGGACGATCGGCTCGTCGTGGACGGTGGCGTCGTTGACGTGGAACATGCCGGTGACGATCTGCTTGGCGAAGGCGACGCCCCGCTCGATGTCGGCGGTGTGGACCGCGCCGCTGAGGCCGTACGGCGTGTCGTTGGCGATGCGGACCGCCTCCTCCTCACCGTCGAAGGTGTTGATGAAGACGACCGGTCCGAAGACCTCCTGCTGGAGCAGGGCGGAGTCGACGGGCAGGCCGGCCAGCACGGAGGGCTCGACGAGGTTGTCGGTGGTCGTGCCGTGCAGCAGGGCGGTCGCGCCCTCGGCGATCGCCTGCTCGACGGCGCCGGTCACGGCCTCCGCCTGCTGGGAGTTGATCACCGGGCCGATGGCGGTCTGCGGGTCGCGCGGGTCGCCGGCCTTGAGGGTCTTCACCTTGGCGACGAACTTCTCGGTGAACTCGTCCGCCAGCGAACGGTCGACCAGGATGCGGTTGGCGGCCATGCAGACCTGGCCCTGGTGGACGAAGCGGCTGAAGACGGCCGCGTCGACCGCGTAGTCGACGTCGGCGTCGTCGAGGACGACGAAGGCGCTGTTGCCGCCGAGTTCGATGATCGACCGCTTGAAGTGCGAGGCGGCGACGGTGGCGACATGACGGCCGACCTTGTCGGAACCGGTGAAGGAGATGACCCGCGGGATCGGGTGCTCCAGGAAGGCGTCGCCGATCTCGGCGATGTCGGTCACCACGACGTTCAGCAGGCCCGGGGGCAGACCGGCGTCCTCGAAGAGCTTGGCGATCACGGTGCCGCCGGCGATCGGGGTGTTCTGGTGCGGCTTGAGCACCACGCCGTTGCCGAGGGCCAGCGCGGGGGCGACGGACTTCAGCGACAGCAGGAAGGGGACGTTGAACGGGCTGATCACACCGACGACGCCTACCGGCTCCCGGTAGACGCGGTTCTCCTTGCCGTCGATCGGCGAGGGCAGGATGCGGCCCTCGGGACGCAGCGCCAGGTGGATCGACTCGCGCAGAAACTCCTTGGCGAGGTGCAGCTCGAAGGCGGCCTTGCCGAAGGTGCCGCCGGCCTCGGCGACGAGGACCTCGCTGATCTCCGCCTCGCGCTCCTCGACCAGCCGCAGCACCTTCTCGAAGACCGAGCGGCGGGCATAGGCGTTGGTCGCGGCCCACTGCTTCTGGACGCGGGCGGCGGCCCGGTAGGCGTCGTCGACTTCCTCGACGGTGGCTATGGTGATCGAGGCCAGCTTCTCGCCGTCGTAGGGGTTGAAGTCGATGATGTCCCAGGACCCCGTCCCTGGACGCCACTTACCGTCGATGTACTGCTGAGCCAGGTCCGTGAAGTAGGACGACATGTGCTCCCTCAATCCCCTGCTGCGATCGGCTGCGATCGATCGGCGTCACGATCTGATCACACGTCATCGTACGGGTGTTTCAAAGGAGTTGGGGCAGTTCCCGGAGCGTCCTAGGGGAATCCCTAGGACGCTCACCAGGACAGCTGGATCAGTCCGCGCAGGAGGTCCCGGCTCTCGTCCGGTCCGGGGCTGTCCTGCTGGAGCTCCTTCAGCGCCTGCTCGTACTGCGCGACGTCCTCACGCTTGTCGAGGTACAGGGCGCTCGTGAGCTGCTCCAGGTAGACGACGTCCTGAAGGTCGGACTCCGGGAAGCTCAGGATGGTGAAGGCGCCTGACTCGCCGGAGTGCCCGCCGAAGCTGAACGGCATCACCTGGAGCCGCACGTTGGGGCGCTCGGAGATCTCGATCAGATGCTGGAGCTGCCCGCGCATCACCTCGCGGTCGCCGTACGGCCGGCGCAGCGCCGCCTCGTCGAGGACGATGTGGAAGTCGGGGGCGCTCTCGGCGACGAGGTACTTCTGCCGCTCCAGACGCAGCGCCACCCGCCGGTCGATGTCGGCCGCGCTCGCACCCTTCATGCCCCGGCTGACGACCGCGTGGGCGTACGCCTCGGTCTGGAGCAGGCCGTGCACGAACTGGACCTCGTACGCCCGGATCAGCGCGGCCGCGCCCTCCAGGCCGACGTAGGTGGGGAACCAGTTGGGCAGGACATCCGAGTAACTGTGCCACCAGCCCGCCACGTTGGCCTCACGGGCGAGTCCGACGAGCGCCTGGCGCTCGGTGTCGTCCGTGATGCCGTACAGGGTCAGCAGGTCTTCCACGTCCCGGGTCTTGAAGCTCACCCGGCCCAGTTCCATCCGGCTGATCTTCGACTCCGAGGCCCTGATCGAGTATCCCGCCGCCTCGCGCGTGATGCCGCGTGCCTCACGCAGTCGCCGTAGTTGCGAACCGAGCAGCATCCGCCGCACCACCGATCCGGGCTCTCCCGCGCTCACGTTCGCCAGCCTCCCCAACCGTCTTAGGGGCCGCAGTCTGCCACTAAAACACTTCGAGCAGTACTCGTCTGATTACAGATATGGAAAGAAGACAAAGGATACGTACAGCGCGATGCGAGGGAACAGTGAGGGGAAAGCAAGAGAAGTGGCTCTGATGGGCGAGAAGTTGGCGGAAAAAATGGCCAAGAAGCGGTACGGGCGGGTCCATTTCGGTCACGTGCACGTGCATCTGCCCTTGCATCCGCAGTGCGCATCGGAAACCATGGTCTCGCGCCACCGCTGCATCGCAACGACCGCGAATCCCGGGAGTGCCTCGCATGGGGACGAATGGATCGACCATGCTCGAGCCGTTACGGCAGGGCCTTCCGCCGCTTGACCCTGCGGCCGTGTCCAACGCCGCCTCGTGTGCACTGCCAGCCCGCTTCGAAGCGGTGCGCGAGGCACGGCAGTTCACCAAGCGGACCCTCGGCCAGTGGGACGTCGGCGACCGTTTCGACGACGTCTGTCTGGTCGTCTCGGAGCTGGTGACCAACGCACTGAGACACGGAGTGTCCTCCGACGACGTTCCGCATGTGCAGGACCGGCGGCATCCGCCCGTTCGGCTGCACCTGATGCGGTGGACCGAGCGGCTCGTGTGCGCCGTGCGGGACCCCAGCCGTGGGAGTCCGCTGCCCCGCGAGAGCGACGACTTCTCGGCGGAGTCGGGCCGCGGCCTGTTCCTCGTCGACTCCTTCGCCGACGGCTGGGGCTGGCACCCGCTCTCCGGCAGTCTGGGCGGCAAAGTCGTCTGGGCGCTCTTCCGGCTGCACACGCCTGCCGAATGACGAACCGCGGCGCGCTCTGACGCCGCGGTTCTACGCGCGTTGCCAACCGTTTTCACGGGACATTTCCGAAATCCGGGTGCGCGCGGCGGAGAAGCGGAGGAGAGGGCGAGGACGTCGAGGGACGTCAGCTCGCGATCAGGTGGTCGAACTCGCCGTCTTTGATGCCGAGCAGCATCGCCTCGATCTCCGCGCGGGTGTAGACGAGTGCGGGACCGTCGGGGAAGCGCGAGTTGCGCACGGCCACGTCACCGCCCGGCAGCCGTGCGAACTCGACGCAGGAACCCTGCGAGTTGCTGTGCCGGCTCTTCTGCCAGGCAACCCCGTACAGCTGTGTGGCCGTCATGCCGTTGTGCACGTCGTGCCCCCCGTCAACGTGGTGGTCCACAGGTCGCTCCCTGGTGGTGCACTGGCTCGTGTGGCCATTGGTGCCGTGGTCAACTGTCCCGGATCATAACCCCGTTCATATGCATCCGCATGAGCAGATGCACGTGCACGCCGGGTGCTTGCCTGGTTACAGCTTTGACGCCCGCTTTACCCGGCGTTCCGCCCCGCACATCGGGGTCAGCGGTCGGCGTCAGGTCCACATGAAAAAGTCGTCCGGATCGAACCACTCGTGCACTAGGAACAGACGCGTGGCACGGCCGTCCTGTTCCGTCGACCGGGGAACGGATCGGCTGCCGGGGGCCGGCGCGGGGCGGTGGGGCCGTCCCGAAGGAAGCGGTTCCGGCGGATGCCCGTCATCCGCTCGGCACGGTAGGAGGTCCCTCCGGATGTGGCTCCTCCCGGTGCGCGTCGGTGACGCAGGGTGGCGGGCGGTGAGGCGGCCCGGCACGCCTCCGGCATCCCGCCGGCCACCGAAACCCCCCGACACCTGTCCGTCCGAGGACGGCGCGGCCGGTCCGTCGTCCCCGCCCGGAACCGGAACACCGCGGGCGACGACGGTCGACGGCGACAAGCCGCCACCCCCGCACAGGACGGTGAAGTCGGTCGCGAGGGCGGGACGGGGGCGGCCCGACGCGGTAGCGACGACTCGGCTGACTGTCGGACCGACGGCTGCTTCGGACGGCCAGGGCGAGTAGACGCCCCAGGTGAATCCGCTCGTACAGGTGAGGGCCGGGCCATACGGAGTCGGCGGGGCCGGAAGTACGGATGGAACCGCTCCCGGGCGGGGCGTGAGTAGACGCGGAGGACGCGTACAGGACAGGCGCGGGAGGGGGTTGCGGCGGCCCGGCGCGAGCGGTGGAGCGGAGTACCCGCACCGGCCCGGCGCGGACGATGCCCGGGGGTGGGGCCCGGGGCGGGGTGAGGCCCCGGGCGGGGTGGGGTAGCGGTGGAGCGGAGTACCCGCACCGGCCCGGCGCGGACGATGCCCGGGGGTGGGGCCCGGGGCGGGGTGAGGCCCCGGGCGGGGTGGGCCGAGCTGAAGGAGATCATCCGGCGGCCGTCGTCGGCGGAGACCGAACGGCAGGCGGCTCAGCGGGAGTTGCGCGCCCAGCCGCGGGACGCGAGCGCGACGCGCGTACGCAACCGGGACCAGGTGGACGGGCGCCCGCGCGGGTACTTCCGGACGTTCGGGCTGTCCCTGGTGAGGGTGCGGGAGCAGGCCCACGCGGGGCATCTGCCCGGGGTCCGGAAGTCGTCCTGGTAGGTCACAGGCCACCCCCAGTGTTCTGCCGGGGCTTGCTGGTAGCTTGCTGCGGTCCCCTACCGGTCCGTACGGCCTCACGGTCCGTGCGGTCGACCCGGCCGGCCGGCTACAGCTTGGGAGCTTGCAGTGACTTCGGCGATCTTCTCGCGGGGCGCGTCACGTCGGCCGGTGCGGGCCACGGCCGTTGCCGTGGCCGCCACGCTGGCGGGCGTACTCGTGCTGACGGGGTGCGGTGACGACGGAGGGTCCGACGACGGCTCCTCGGCGACGCCCACGACGGCGACCGGGGGCACGAGCGGCGCCACGGACTCCGCGTCCGCCTCGACCTCCGTCTCCGCCTCCGGCGAGCTGGAGGGCAGTTGGCTCGCCACTACGGACGGCAAGGCCGTCGCCCTGATCATCACCGGGAAGCAGGCCGCCCTCTTCGTGACCGGCGGGACCGTGTGCAGCGGGACCGCCGGCGAGGAGGCGGGCATGCAGATGATCCACCTCAAGTGCACCAGCGGAAAGGGCGACCGGACGACCGGCATGGTCGACTCCGCCGATGCGAAGTCCCTGAAGGTCACCTGGTCGGGTGCGGTCGGCAAGGAGACGTTCGCCAAGGCGGAGGCCGGCCAGTGGCCGTCGGGGCTGCCGACACCCGGCCTCGGGTAGTCCCGGAGTCCTGAGGTCCCGGAGGCCTGGAGGCCTGGAGGCCTGGAACGCCCCGGACGCCCCGGACGCCCCGGACGCCCCGGACAGCGAAGCGGTCACGAGAGCGGGGGCGCGCGACACGTGCACGCACGCGTGCGTGATGATCCTTCGAGCACCGTCACGAAACCCTAGGGATCACTCATGCGCGCCGTTCCCCTCACCGTCACCGCTCTCGCGGCGGCTCTGCTCCTCACCGCCTGCGGCGGCGGGGACGACAGCGGTTCCGACACCGACGAGAGCAAGGCCGCCGGATCGACCGGCGCCACCGGCACCACCGGAACCACCTGCGCCGCCGGCGACCTCGGCCAGGAGGTCGGGCCCGTCAACGCCGCTCCCGCCGCCGGTGACAGCGGCAATGTCACCGTCACGCTCACCAACAAGGGCGCGGAGTGCGTCCTGGACGGCTTCCCCACGGTCGAACTCACCGCCGACAGCGGCTCCGCGACCGTGCCGAAGGACGAGGCCGCCGAGGCGCAGGCGCTGACCCTCCCGGCGCAGGGCACCGCCACCTTCACGATCACCTACGTACGCGGCGAGGGCGGCGGCGACGGCCTCGCCGTCAAGACGGTGAAGTACGGCCTGCCGGGCGGCTCGGCCGACCAGAGCTTCCCCTGGTCCTACGGCGATGTCGCCCTCAAGAGCGAGAAGGTTCCGGACGCGACGGTGAGCGCCTTCCAGCAGGCGGGCGACTGATCCACCGGATACCGGGCCCCCGCCGAGGGTGCGCCACGGCAACCTGGGATGTCCCGGCCAACCGGGGGTGCCACAGCAGCCGGAGCTGCCACGACCCCACCGGGGACGTCACGGCAACAGGGGTGCCACGGCCAACCGGGGGTGCCACGGCAACCGGACGTGCCACGGCCTGCCGGGGTGTTACGGCAGTCGGGGCCGGGATCGCATCCGGGCCCGGTCCGCCGCTTCGGCGCCCTCGGTCCAGCCCGCCTCGTCGTTGACTCCGCGCAGGCGGGTGGAGACCGTCTCGGGGAACATCCGGTCCGTCGCGGCGGTGACCGCGACCTCGCGGGAGGCGAGGACCGGCAGCAGTTCGTCGGTCACCTGGGTCTCGGCGGCGGCGGTGACCTCGCCCAGACGGGCGCCGATGCGGTGGGCGTAGGCGGCGAGGAAGGACTGCCGGAAGGTCTTGGTCCGCCTGCGGCCGCCGGCCCGCTGGGCCGCCTCCGCCTTCGCCATCGCGGACTGCGCCTGCACCAGCAGCGAGGTGTAGAGCAGCTCCACCGCCTCCAGATCGGCCTCGAAGCCGACGACCGTGGAGAAGGCGAAGGGTTCGTTCCACACCGCCCGGCAGTGGTTCGCGTCGGCGACCGCGTTCAGCAGCACCGCCTTGGCCTGCTCGTACGGCGGCTCGACCCCGATCCGGCAGGCGCCCGGCGCGTCCGGAGCCGGGGCCTGGGCGTCGAGCAGCGCCTCGTCGACGCTGTGCCGGGCCATCAGCTCCTGCGCCTTCGCCGTGAGCGCCTCCGCCTCCTGCGGAAACCCGGTCGCCTCGGCCTTGGCGAGCAGCGCGCGGATGCGGGTGAGCATGCGGGAGTGCGAGCCCGGGCGGGACTGCCGGTGCGGTGCGGGTTCCTGGAGGGGTTCGAGAGCGGGCAGGCGCAGCAGCAGGCGGTAGAGCTCCAGGACCGTGGTGGCGTGCGAGAAACGGTCGGTGACGGGCGCGGGCGCAGTGTCGGCGGACAGCTCCGCCAGCTGGGCCGCCCAACGCCGCCCGCGCGCGCGGTCGTCGCGTGCCTGCGTGCGGATCAGCTCCGTCACCAGGCCCACGTGGACGTCGTCCAGCTCGCGCCGTACGAAACGTACGAGGTCGGCGGGCTGCCAGCCCCGCCGCCAGGCCACCGCCACGAACTCCGCGCCCTGCCGCACCAGTTCGGCGTCCGCCGCGCGGTCGGCGGCGAGGAGCGAGGCGCCGGTGTCGAGGGTGGCGTCGGCGGTGTCGTAGAGCGCGGCCCGGAAGGCGCGTTCGACGGTGCCGGACGCGCCGCCGGACGGGCCGCCGGACGAGTCATCGCTCGGGCCGCCGGACGAGTCGCCGCTCGGGCCGCCGGACGAGTCGCCGCTCGGGCCGTCGCTCGGGCCGCCGCTCGGGCCGTCACTCGGGCCGCCGCTCGGGCCGCCGCTCGGGCCGTCACTCGGGCCGCCGCTCGGGCTGCTGTGGTCGGTGCTGCTCACCGGTCGATCGTGTCACGGAGCGCGGCGCCGAAGCCCACGGGAGTGACAACCTCGGGTTGACACCCCTCTACTGTCAACCTAAGGTTGACACATGACGTCTCCACGACCCGGCACCACCTCGTCCGTCCGCCTCGACGACCTCATCGACGCCATCAAGAAGGTCCACAACGAGCCGCTCGACCAGCTCCAGGACGCCGTCATCGCCGCCGACCACCTGGGCGACGTGGCAGACCACCTCATCGGCCACTTCGTCGACCAGGCCCGCCGCTCGGGCGCATCCTGGACCGACATCGGCCGGAGCATGGGCGTCACCCGGCAGGCCGCCCAGAAGCGGTTCGTGCCGAAGGAGTCGGCCGACCTCGACGCGAGCCAGGGCTTCACCCGCTACACCCCCCGCGCGCGGAACGTGGTCATGGCCGCGCACAACGCGGCCAGGACCGCCGGCAACGCCGAAGGGCTGCCCGCGCACCTCGTCCTCGGCCTGCTCGCCGAACCGGAGGGCCTCGCCGCGAAGGCGATCGCCGAGCAGGGCGTCTCCCCGGACGCGGTCCGCGAGGCCGCGACCGCCACGCTCCCGCCGGCCGTGGAGGACGCGCCCGAGCTGGTCCCCTACGGTCCGGACGCCAAGAAGGTCCTGGAGCTCACCTTCCGCGAGGCGCTCCGCCTCGGCCACAACTACATCGGCACCGAGCACATCCTGCTGGCCCTGCTGGAGTTCGAGAACGGCGAGGGCGTCCTCAGCGGCCTCGGCATCGACAAGAGCGGCACCGAACGGTACGTCGCGCAGGTCCTGGCCACGATCTCGGTGAGGCCGGACCAGGAGTAGCTGTCGGGCCGTTGTCAGACCCCCCTGCCACACTCGCAGCATGGCCGACCGGTGGGCACTCGCTCCGACCGAGGACGGTGGCGTGGAACTCGCCCCCCTCGGTCCCGGCGGGCTGCCCACCGGCCCGGTGCAGCGGGAGGCGGACCTGGCGCGGGCCGTACGTGAGCGGCCCGACGTCACCCGCTGGGTCTGGCGTTCCACGGCCGAGGTGTATCCGCGTCTGCTCGCCACGGGGGTGCGAGTGGAGCGGTGCTACGACGTCGAGGACGCCGAGACCCTCCTCCTGGGTCACGAGGGGCGCTCCGGCGAGCCCCGCTCGGCGGCCGCCGCGCTGGCCCGGCTGCGCGGCGGACCCGTACCGCCCGACCCGCCGCAGCGCTCCGCCGCGCCCGGCGCGCAGTCCTCCCTGTTCGAGGCGCAGGACACCGCCGTCCGGCTGCCGCTGGAGGACCTCCTCGCCGTCTACGCCGAGCAGCAGCGGCGGCACGAGCGGGCCGAACACCCGGCGCGGATGAGGCTGCTGACGGCGGCCGAGTCGGCGGGGATGCTGGTGGCCGCCGAGATGAACCGGTCCGGGCTGCCGTGGAGCGCGGAGGTGCACCGCGCGGTCCTGCACGACCTGCTCGGCGAGCGGTACGCGGGCGGGGGTGAGCCCCGGCGGCTGGCCGAACTGGCCGACGAGGTGTCGGCCGCCTTCGGGCGCCGGGTCCGCCCCGACCTGCCCGCCGACGTGGTCAAGGCTTTCGCGCAGGCCGGCATCCGGATCAAGTCGACCCGGCGCTGGGAGATCGAGACCCTGGACCACCCTGCCGTGAAGCCGCTGATCGAGTACAAGAAGCTGTACCGGATCTGGGTGGCTCACGGGTGGTCCTGGCTCCAGGACTGGGTACGGGACGGGCGGTTCCGGCCGGAGTTCCTCGCGCACGGCACGGTCACCGGGCGCTGGGTGACCAACGGCGGGGGCGCCCTCCAGATCCCCAAGATCATCCGGCAGGCCGTGGTCGCCGACCCGGGCTGGCGGCTCGTCGTCGCCGACGCCGACCAGATGGAGCCGCGCGTGCTGGCGGCGATCTCCCGCGATCCCGGGCTGATGGAGGTCGCCGGCCGGGAGACCGACCTCTACCAGGCCGTCTCCGACCGCGCCTTCTCCGGCGACCGCGCCCAGGCGAAACTCGCCGTCCTCGGCGCGGTCTACGGCCAGACCTCCGGGGACGGTCTGAAGAACCTCGCCGCACTCCGCCGCCGCTTCCCGCGCGCGGTGGCGTACGTCGACGACGCGGCCCGGGCCGGCGAGGAGGGGCGGCTCGTGCGGACCTGGCTCGGCCGGACCTGCCCTCCTGCGACCGGGGCGGGGGACGAGGGTACGGAGGAGGCCGGCATCCCGGTCGACTCCGGCGGCCTTGGCGGTCCCGCAGGTCCCGTCGGGGAGGACGAGACCTCCGCCGACCGGCAGTGGGTGCCGGGGTACGCCTCGACCAACGCACGCGCGCGTGGCCGGTTCGCCCGCAACTTCGTCGTCCAGGGCAGCGCCGCCGACTGGGCGCTGCTGCTGCTCGCCGCGCTACGGCGCACCTGCGCGGGGATGGCGGCCGAGCTGGTCTTCTTCCAGCACGACGAGGTGATCGTGCACTGCCCGCAGGAGGAGGCCGAAACGGTCGTCGCCGCGATCCGGGAGGCGTCCGGCCTGGCCGGGCGGCTGACGTTCGGGGAGACGCCGGTGCGGTTTCCGTTCACCACGGCGGTGGTGGAGTGCTACGCCGACGCGAAGTGATCGGCTCCGGCCCACTCCGCCTTCGCGAGCTCGCGGGCGAAGTCCCGTACCAGGTCGTCCGAGGTGCGGCGCTGCGCGCGGCGAGTCGGGCGGCGACCACGCGCAGCGCGAGCGGCAGGCGGCCGGTGAGGTCGACGAGGGGGTGGGCCGCGTCCGGACCGGCACACCCCTCGCCCGGGCCGGAGGCCGCGCGCAGCAGGGGCCCTGCGTCCCGTTCCGCGTCGGTCCCGTACTGGTCCCGACGGCCCCTCAGATGACCGGCGGCCTGCCCAGCCGGGTCAGCCGCCACACCGTCCGCCACTTCATGGGCCGCCGATGTCCGGCCGGCTTGCGCACGCCCTCCGCGAACCCGCCGAACCAGGCCTTGAGACCGCCGAGCGAGCGGGTGCGCAGGAGGGTGACGGCGATCCAGACGCCCAGGTGGACGGGGATGAGGAGCAGCGGAAGGTTGCGCCGGACCAGCCAGACCCGGTTCCGGGCCGTGACGCGGTGGTATATCGCGTGCCGGGCGGGCGAGGTCTTGGGGTGCTGGAGCAGCAGCTCGGGCGCGTAGAGGATCTTCCAGCCGGCGTCGGTGGCCCGCCAGGCCAGGTCGGTCTCCTCGTGCGCGAAGAAGAACTCGGCGGGCCAGTCGCCGGTCTCCGCGAGCATGGTCATGCTCAGGGCGTGGCCGCCGCCGAGGAAGCCGGTGACGTACCCGCCCTGCATCGGGTCCGAGGCGCCGACGCGCGGTACGTGCCGGCGCTGGGTCTCGCCGTGCTCGTCGGCGATACGGAAGCCGACGATGCCGAGGCGCGGATCGGCGGTGTACAGGTCGCGTACGCGGCTCAGCACGCCGGCGTCGACGAGCAGCCCGTCGTCGTCCAGTTCGACCACGACGTCCACGTCGCCGTACTCCCGCAGGCGGGCGAGGGCGACGTTGCGGCCGCCGGGGCAGCCGAGGTTCTCGTCGACGTCGATCGTGGTGACCTCGCCGGGCAGGAAGAGGCGCTGGGCGAAGTCGGGGAGTTCGCAGCCGTTGCCGACGATCACGATGCGGGCGGGTGGCAGGTCCTGCTTGGCCACCGACTCCAGCAGCGCGTCGACCTCGGCGGGCCGGTTGCCCATGGTCACCACGGCCACGGCGATCCTCGGTCCCGCCACCTCTCCGATGTCCGCCACGTCCCCGATGTCCGTCACGTCCACCACGTCCCTCACTCCGTCCGGCCCTCGACGCGACCGCGTCCCGTCCACGCGCGGGCCGTCGTTCACCTAGATGTTGCCTCAGGTGCGGGCGTTGCTCCGAAGCCGCCTCATTTTGCTTCCCTTTTATGCCGGTTCTGCCTAAGCGAGTTCCGTCGGCCCGGCCTCGGCCGTGCCGGTTCTGGACACGTCAGCCCTGAACACGCCGGCTCCGGATACGTCGGCCGTGGATACGTCGGTTCAGCCGCGTCGGTTTTCCCTGCGCCGGACGAACTTGAGCCCCGACCAGTCCTCACCCAGCGCCGCGACCTTCACATCCACGACGCCGAGAGGGAGGAAGAGGTCGCGGAGGGCGTTCTCGGTGATGTCGCTGACATGTCCGGCCGCCTTGCGGGGCCAGGCGATCCAGAGCATGGCGTCGTCGGCGAGGTCGCGGACGAGGGCCCGGGTCTCGGCGGCGAGGTCGGTATGGGCGCGGTAGAAGGCCACGGTGAGGTCGGCGTCGCGGGGGCCGCCCGGGGCGAGCTGGACTCCGTCGGGGAGTCCGGGGACCTCCCACCCGGCCGGGGCGTGGCGCAGCCGCACCCGTTGGCCGGGCTTGACGCCGAGTTTCCTGGCGAGGGGGGTGCCGGAGTAACCGCCGGTCGCGGCCGAGTCGCTCACGGGCTCACCGTAACCTCGGACCGGACCCGCCCCCGGTCGGAATCACCTCACCTGGAGGAAAGCCGTGCCCCTCCGCTGTGCCGTACTCGACGACTTCCAGAACGTCGCGACGACTCTCGCCGACTGGTCGGTGCCGGCGTCGGGCGAGGAGGTGGAGGTCGTCTCCTTCACCGAGCACTTCGGCGACGAGGACGCACTCGCCGTGGCGCTCGCCGGCTTCGACTGTGTGGTCACCCTGCGGGAGCGCGTCCCCTTCCCGGCGTCGCTGCTGGACCGTCTCCCCCGGCTGCGCCTGCTGATCGCCTCCGGCATGCGCAATTCGGTGATCGACTTCGCGGCGGCGAAGGCGAACGGCGTGACGGTGTGCGGTACGGAGAGCTCCTCGACTCCGCCGGTCGAGCTGACGTGGGCGTTGCTGCTGGGCCTCGCGCGCGGGCTGGTGCAGGAGAGCACCGCTCTGCGGGAGGGCGGGCCGTGGCAGTCCACCGTCGGCGCGGACCTGCACGGGCGGCGGCTCGGACTGCTGGGCCTGGGGAAGATCGGGAGTGCGGTCGCCCGGGTGGGCCTCGCCTTCGGCATGGAGGTGAGCGCCTGGAGCCAGAACCTGACGGCGGGTCGGGCGGCGGAGGCAGGCGTGCGGTTGGCGGCCTCGAAGGAGGAGCTGCTCGCCGGGAGCGACTTCGTGTCGATCCACCTCGCCCTGAGCGACCGCACCCGGGGACTGCTCGGCCCCGCCGAACTGGCCCTGCTCAAGCCGACGGCGTACCTGGTGAACACCTCGCGGGCGGCGATCGTCGACCAGGACGCGCTACTGACGGCGCTGCGTGAGGGCCGTATCGCGGGCGCGGGGGTCGACGTCTTCGACGTGGAACCCCTCCCCGCCGACCACCCGATGCGAACGACTCCCCGCCTCCTGGCCACTCCCCACCTGGGCTACGTGTCCCGGGCGAACTACGAGCGGTACTACGGGCAGGCGGTGGAGGGAGTGCGGGCGTATCTGGCGGGGGCGCCGGTGCGGGTGCTGGGCTGAACTCCGGCACCCACGACGGGGCGTGGGCCGGACCGTCTACTCGGTGGCGTCGAAGAGCTGGGCCGCGCCGGTCGCGTGGACCGCACGCTCGGACCAGACGGCCAGTTGGTCGGAGTCGGTGCGGGCTTCGACCCGGGCTCGGACGTCTTCCGGCACGGTGATGCCACGCCACTCAAGAATGCGAAGAGTCATCTCGGCCCGCTCCCGGACCCGACCCTCCTCGCGGCCTTCCTCCCGGCCTTCCTCCCGTACCTCCTGGGCGAGCGGGTGTCGCCAGAAGTACTGCATCGCCGTCATCAGGTCCCTCCACATCTGCCGGACCTGGTCATCCGCCAGGCACGAGTCGACGAACTGCACGAGGACCGAGGCACTGTCGCGGTCGATGGTCCGCAGGGCGGCTGCCAGCGATTCCAGTATGGCGGGAGCCTGTCGCCCGCGGCCGTGTGTCATGGCGGAAAGCACCGCAAGAGCTACGTCCTGCTTGGCCTCTTCCTCGGTGGCGATGACGGGGACACTGTCCGGCCCCAGCACGAAGGGCCGCACTGTCAGCGAGGGCACACCGCGCACGCCGAGGTGGATGGGCTGCGCCGCCCAACGGGCGGTGGCGCTGCTCTGGGTGACGACGATCAGCACCGGTTCACAGCGGTACTTCTCGTAGAGGTAGCTGAGGCAGTACGGCCAACTGCCGCGTTTCCTCTCGTCCGGCTGGCCCTGCGACTCCACGACCAAGAGGTAGCTGCCCTCGTCCGTCTCGGCCCGCAGCAGCGTGTCCACGCGGCGCTCGACGGGCTCGACCTCGGTGAGGTCGACGTTCATGCCGGCGAAGTCGTACGGCGCGGGAAAGGGAATGCCTAACACCTGTTGCAGGGCACGGGTCAGCAGCGCGGGGTCTGGACCCGGCGCAGCGTGACGGGCCGGAAGGTACGGCCCTCGTCGATTCCGAAGCTCAGCTCGGCGCCCTTCGAACGCTCTTCCGTAAGCTGAAGGCGGAGTCGCTGGAGCCCGGAGCCTCGCGCGACTTCATGAGCAGGCTGGCGAAGGAACTGTGAGGCGCGCTGTGACCACTCCCGGCAACTGGCAGAAGTCATCCTTCTCCGGGGGCTCCGACGGCAACAACTGCCTCGAACTCACCGCCACCCCCGCCACCCTCCACCTCCGCGAGAGCGACACCCCGGCAACGGTCCTCACGCCCACTGCCGACGCCCTCGCCCACCTCCTGGCAGGCATACGCACCGACGCCCTCAACGAACCGATATGAAACCGGTCATGTGTCTTTTCTGCGAGGCCCGGAGCCCGGGGCCGGACGGAATCCCAGAGCCTCGTTGACAGCGAGTGAAATTTCTATGAGGCGTTCGCGAGGAACGGCGGGGACCCGGAAAGCGTTGCCGGTGGCTCCCGCCAGAAAGCCATCCGGCAGATCAACCGCGTACTTCTCCACATAGTGGCCGAGGTCCCAACGCCAAACCCATTCGCCGTCGCTCAGCACGGATGAGCCGCTTCGGATCCGCCCCTGACCATCCACCACGTCGAGGCAACTCTCCGAGACGTCGAGGATGGGGTGCCCTGCCCTGAGGTAGGCGACCACTTCGCTCACCGGATAGGACGCGGGCGTTCCCAGGGCCTCCTGAATGTCTTCGGAGTACACAGCAGGCCCTTGTGGTTCAAGCTGGCGATAAAACCCGACGAAATGCACTACGAGTCACCCTCCTACGATGGGAAGGAATATACGCCAGTACCCGCCCTCAGCGATTTGCGGGGTCTGACCGGGGCCAAGGCTGGGATTGGTACCCACCTTGTTGGTGGGAGCGCGCACGATCACTCCCATCTCATTGGCGACCTGCTGCGCGATGCCGGAATTGTCAGCCCCTGAGTGACAGACCATCAGCCTGATGTTGCCGCCCCTGTAGTTAGGGTTGTTGGTGACCGCGTCGACGAGCTGGCCACCGTTCACCTGCCCTTCCTCAAGGTCGAGGTAGCCATCTCGCGTACCGTGAGCGACGACATCGTGCTCACCCTCGTTCAGAACGTTCTGGGAATTCCTCACGGTGCTCGGGTCGTCGCCCACTCTGGTGAACGTGTCGCCGTGGGTGACGCTGCTGCCGGCGGGTATCGCCCCATCCATCTCATCGAGGCCATTGCCCGAGCCCCCACCGCCGGAGTTCCCCGAGTCCTCCTTGCCCGACTTGCTGCGCGAGCCGCCGGACTTGTTCTCCGCCTTGCCGCCGCCCGAGGAGCCCTTGGACTGGGCGCTTCGGCCGGACTTGACCTGGACCGAGTTACCCCTGGCGCCCTTCGAGCCGGTGTGGGCCTTCTTCTTCAGGGCCTCCGCGGCTCGCTTGGCCGCTTCTCTCGCCTTGCGCTTCGCCTCGGCTGCGGCCGCCTCCGCGGCCTTCTTCGCCTTCAACAGCGCGACCTTGGCGGCCTTGGCCGCCTTCATGCCGATCTCGGCGGCGCGCTTCGCCGCGCGGAAGGCCTTGACCGCGCTCATCGTGCCCTTGAAGGCACGCCACATCTTCTTGCCCTTGGAGAAGACGCTGGTCCACGGGATGGCGTCCATCAGGAGGCTGCCGCAGGCCCACAGGTCGCCCTGGGTGAAGCAGCCGACCACGTCGTTCCAGCCGATGAACTCCTTGAACACGGCCCAGCCGGTCGCCAGGATCACATCGCCGATCGAGCGGTTCAGCGTTTTCTGGTACTCGGCCATCTTCGCGTCCAGCGCCGCGATCGAGGCGTCGAAGCTGGATGCCGAGGAGGTCAGACCGGACGGGTCGGCGTGGGTCACCGGGCTGTTGTTGGCGTACGAGTAGCCGTTGGCCTGGAGCGGATCGCTGTCGTCCAGGACCGGGTCGGCCGAGATGAAGCGGCCCGTCCCGGGGTCGTACTCCCGGGAGCCCATGTGCGTCAGGCCGGTCTCGTTGTCCTCGTCGCCCGTGTGGAACCCGGTGTGCGTGCGCGGTCCGAGGTTCGCGGCGCGGTCCTCGCCCCACGGGTCCCGCTTCGTGGTGCGCACGGTCATGCCGGCGTCGAAGCGGACCTCCGCCACCGGGGTGCCGTTGAGGTCTGTCGCCTGGGCGAACAGGTACTCGGCGACGCCGGCCGTGCTGTTGGTGCCCTCGCGGTAACGGGTGACCGCCGGGCCGCCGATGCCCGCGTAGGTGCGCTCGGTGTAGCGGGTCTTGCCCGTGGTGGTCAGCGAGACCTTGGTGTCGGGGAGGTTCAGCACCGCGCCGGCGCCGGTGCGCTCCAGCAGGCGGTTGCCCATGGCGTCGTAGACGTAGGTCGTCTTGGAGGCGGGCTTCCACAGCTGGGTGGCGACGGTCGAGTTGCAGGCCGCCAGGGTGAGGTCCGTGCCGGCCGTCGACGCGGGGGCGGACAGGCACAGGCCCGACGAGTGCTTGATCTGTCCCGTGCTCAGGGTCTCCCAGCGCTGCGCCGTGGCGGTGGCCGCCACGGTGGTGTCGCAGACCTGCATGAGGACCGCCGACCCCGCCGCGGTGCCGGTCGGCTGGGCGCAGCTCCCACCGGCGACGAGCTGGCCGATCGCCGTGTTCTCGACCGTGCCGTTGTTGTCGGCGTCGGTGGCCTTGAGGCGGAAGTTCTGTGCCTTGCTGCCGTTGCAGACGTAGATCTGGACGGCGGTGCCCGCGGCGTTGCTGCCGTTGGACAGGTCCAGGCACATGTCGCCGGTGCCCACCCAGGCGCCCGAGCCGTCCGCGCCGAAGCCCGTCACGGACTCGACCTTGCCGTCCCAGGTCCAGGTCAGGGCCTGGGCGGTGTCGCCGCCCGTGCTGCGCTTCTCCAGGTCGCCTGCGCTGTCGTACGTCTGGTCCGAGCGGGTCTTGACCGCCGCCCCGGCCGCTGTCGTCGACGTGGTGGTGTACGAGGTGAGGGTGTGCGGCTGGTCGTTCTTCGCGGTGTCGCTGGTGCCGTAGGCGTAGTCGGTGACGACGTCGCCCTTGGTGTCACGCACCCCGGCCGTGATGGTCGGGGTGGCCTGGTACGCCGTCTTCTTGGTGCGGTTGCCCAGGACGTCGTATTCGTACGACTGCCAGTAGCCGGAGTTGTTGGCGGAGACGTTGACCTTGCCGTCGGAGTAGACCGGCTCGGCGGTGGTCTTGCCGGTGGCGACGCAGGCGCCGCCCGGCGTCGTCCACGCCTCCTTCAGCTGACCGAGCGCGTCGTACTTGAAGCACTGCTGGTCGGTCGTCGTGCCCATGCGGTCGGCGACGGACAGGACGTTGCCCGAGGCGTCGTAGGAGTAGGAGCGCTTGCTCACCTCGCTGCCGGGGACGAGGGTCGTGTCGGGGGTCGAGGTCTCCCGGATCAGCCTGCTGGTCAGCAGCTCGCCGGTGGACTCGTCGAGGGTGTTCTCCTGCCACAGGCGGCGACCCACCTCGCCCACCGTCGCGCGCAGCACCTGCCCGTACGGCGAGTACGCCGTCTCGGAGGCGTACCAGTCCTTGCCGGAGACCGTGGTCGGCAGGCCGGCCTCGTTGTAGCGGGTGATCACGGCTTCGGCGTCGAGGCCGCCGGCCGCCGGGGCGGTGTACTTCTCCAGCTGGCCGTCGGCGTTGTACGCGTAGGAGTACGTGTACTGGGTGGCGAAGCCTTCGGCGGTCAGGCCCGCGGTCGAGCCGGGCGGCAGCGCCGTGGTCATGGCCGTCGGCTGGTAGTCGGCCGTGTATCCGCCGACGCTGGTGGTGTACGCCTTGCCGTCGTTGAGGCGGGTGGCCGAGGACAGCTGGCCCTTGCCGCCGGGCGCGGCGTCGTAGGCGTAGGTCTGCGCGACGGTCGCGGTGGTGGAGCCCTTCGGCGTGACCTTGACCTGCTCGACGCGGTTCAGGCGCTCGTAGGTGTACGAGACGGTCTGGCCGCGGGCGTCGGTCGCCTTGTCCACGCGGCCGTACGCGTCGTAGTCGGTGTGGGCGGCGCCCGCGTCCGGGTCGGTGGTGTCGGTGACCCGGCCCAGCGCGTCGTACTTCCAGGTGCGGGTGTTGCCGACGTCGTCGGTGCTGGTCACCATGTCGCCGCGGACGTCGTACTCGTAGGTCGTGGTGATCGCGCCGGCCTCGGTCAGCGAGGTGTCGCCGAAGGTGTCCTGGCGGGTGGTGCGGCCCAGCGCGTCCGTCCACACCCGGGAGGCGGGCGTGCCCTGCGGCTGGCGGACGACCGTGTAGTCGAGGCCGTACTCGTAGCGGGTGCGGCGGTCCGTGGTCTGCACGTCCTTGCCGGCGTTGGTGAACTTCTCGCCCGTCTGCGGGTAGGAGCTGTGCACCGGAGTGACCGTCAGGACGCGGCCCAGGCCGTCGTACGTGTACGAGGTGGCGTTGGGGACCAGCGCCTCGGAGTCGGGGGCGACCAGCTTGGTGTCCGGGTCGCCCTCCATGTAGTACGCGTTGCGGGTGTAGCGCACCTGGCCGGAGCTGTTGTGCAGGGTGTCGGTGACCAGTCGGCCGCCGTCCACCGCGGGGGTCTGGGTCTGGCGTTCGCGGCCCAGGCCGTCGTAGATCGTGGTCGACGACTGGTACGTGCCGTCGCCGGCGGCGGTGCTCGGGTTGCCCGAGAGCGACTCGGTGACCACAGATACCGGCTTGTCCGAGTCGATGTCGTAGGTGTACCTGACCGTCGGGTCGTCCGTCGCGGCCTGCGTGGCGTCCCAGGCGGCGACGGCGCGGCCGAGCGGGTCGTACTCGTACGACTCGACGTGGTTGTTGGCGTCGGTCGACCTGATCGTGACGCCGCGGCCGGGCTCGAGGGTGGCGATGTCGGTGAAGCCGGTCTCCACCCCGTCGACGACCTTGCTGCCGGTGACCGTGTCGATCCGGTAGACCTGGCCGCTGTCCGGCGTGTACTTGGTCGTGTCGACGACGCCGGTCGGGTCGGTGGCCTTGACGACGCGGCCGAGCGCGTCGTACTCCATTCGCGACTCGGGGTTGGCCGTCTCCCAGCCCGTGCCGGTGCCGGTCGGCGCGACCGTCCTGGTCACCAGGCCCTTGGTGGGCGCTGCGGTGTGCGAGGTGGCGCCGTCGTAGTACATGCGCGAGGCGCTGACCAGGGTCGAGGCGGTGGCGCTGGAGAGGTCGGCGGAGCAGGTGGTCGTGCCGGTGGTGGTGACGGTCTGGGCGACCAGGCCGACGAGGTAGGTGTCGCCGTCCGTGTTGTGCGTGTACGAGGTCGCGGTGCACGACTCGTCGCCGGTGACGGCCGTGTCGCCGAACTCGCGAACCTTGGTCGGTAGTCCGTAGGTGGCGTCGTAGTCGGTCTGGGTGGTCAGCGTGCGCAGGTAGGAGCCGTCCGGGCCCTTGACCGAGGCCTTGCTGACGGTCCTGGTCTCGCCGAGGGTGACGCGCTCGGACACGACGTCCGGGCCGTCGGTGCGGTTGCGGGTGGCCAGCCGGACCGGGGTGTCGGGGATGTTGACGGTTCGGGCGGTCCAGCCGGTCTTCGTGTCCGCGCTCGTGTCGGGGTAGGTCAGCGACTCGGCGACCATGCCGGCGTACGCCTTGCGGTCCTCCTTGAGCACCGCGCCGTTGATGTCCGTCATGTCGGAGGAGCGCTTGACGTCGTCGGACGCCTTCTCCGGGGTGTCGTCGGCGAGGACGTCGTCGCTCATACCCCGGAAGTAGCGGGTGACCGACTTGGAGGCGGCGGTGCCCTCACCCGCGTCCGTCACGCCGGTGGTCGTGATGACGGTCGGATAGCCGCGCCAGTCGTCCCAGGTGCGCTTCTTGGGACGGGAGAACTCCGACTGGTTCTTGGCCCACAGCGCGCCGTCCACCGCGTCGCCGAAGGTCTCGTACTTGTACTGCGTCACGATCTCCTTGGAGTCCGACAGACGCGGAAACTCGGTGATCTTGTCGACGACGTACTTGTGGAACCAGGAGATGCGTTTGTCCTCCAGCTCACCGTCCGCGTGCCAGTAGGCCGGATAACAGAGCTGGTCGTTCTTGTCGACGGCCGCCCGGGTGGCGCCGGTGAGGCACTTGTCGTCGGGGGCCTTGTAGTCGATGTGGGTGCGGCCGCCGTACTCGGAGACGACCTCCTGGATGCGCAGCCGGGCGAACACCTCGTCCGGGTCGGACGCGCTGGTCCCCACGCGGTTGGGCAGCGCGCTCTCGTTGTGACCGAAGGAGACCGGCTTGAGGGCGGCGGAGGAACCGTCGACCGCGTACCCGACCCGGCCGATGGACTCCAGCCACAGGGCGGTGTACTCGCCCGTCAGGTTCCACGGGAACGACTGCTTCAGGCCCCAGGAGTCGACCTTCGACAGCAGGGTCGTGGTGGCCGAGTCGCCCGCCAGACCACAGGCGTTGCGCTGACCGCTCTCGTTGCCGTCGGCGTCGGAGGTGTACTCCGTGAGCCGGACGCCCTGCTCACGCTGGGCGCAGGAGTCGACGGATACCAGCCGCTTGCGCGACCAGAAGGTCGGAGCGTACGTCTGGCACTTCTTGCCGGACTCGCAGGAGAGGTCGGCCGGGGTGTCGAACCAGGGCCGGGTCCGGTCGGACTGCTTGGAGTCGAAGTTGGTCCCCGAGCACGCCACCTTGAAGGCGTTGTCGTCGAAGCAGCGCTCGGCGGCGTGGAAGCGCATCCGGCCGAGCGGCTCTTCGCTGAACAGGGTTCCGGCGCGCTGCCCGTAGTCGATGTGGGTCAGGTAGCCGCCCCGGTCGTACACGACCGGAGGCTTCTCCTTCATGTTCTGCGCGTAGGAGTTCTTCTCCTGCTCCCACCACAGCGTCATCGCGCTGCCGGTGGTGTCCACGACGTAGTCGAGCTGGAAGCGCCAGCCCTGGTCGCAGAAGGAGTCCTTGAACGCGGGCTTGTAGCAGGGGTCGGTGTCGTGGTTGCCGGCGACGGGTACCGACAGCACCGACTTGGTCTCCGGCTTGCCGGAGGTCCAGCCCGGCAGGCGGTTGAGGCCGAAGTAGTACTGGGTGTTGTCGTCGGTGGTGACGCGCCAGAACTCGCCGTTGTCGTCACCGTTGTTCGAGCCGTCGATGCCGGTGATCCGCTTGTAGTCGGCGGCGTCGAGCAGCTCGACGCGCATGTTGTCGCCGCGGGCGCTCTTCCACTGCTTGGTGGTGTCGTCGCGCACCAGCTCGGTGGTGGTCCCGTTCAGGGACAGCACGGCGTTGTACGAGCCCCAGCACTGGTCGCCGGTGAAGTGACCCTTGTTGTTGGCGTTCGCGGTGTCGGCGGCGCAGCCCACGAAGGTGCGGGTGATGGAGCCGGGGTTGTAGTCCCAGCCCTCGCCGACCCAGGAGACCTGGTTGTTGGTGGAGGACGTACGTCCGTCCGACGTCTGCGAGTTGTAGCTGAGGGTGACGTTGGGCGAAGGACCGGCCGGGACCTGCGGGGCGGCCATCGTGTACGCGTAGCTGAACGCGCCGGAGGAGCCGCCGGCCGTCCAGGAGCCCGCGGACACGATCGGGCTGGCGGAGAAGTCGCCGCCGGAGCCCGCGCCGTAGGAGCTGCCCACGAGGAGGCCGCCGCCGGAGGAGTCGGCGATCTGCCGTACGGCGTCGGCGGGGCGGCCGGCATACCAGACCGCGGAGTTCACCGTGGAGTCGTTGCCCTGGTCGACGGCGGTGCCGGCGGTCGCCGTGGACGTGGCGCCCGAGACGGTCCGCAGCGCGGCCGTGTCCAGGGTGACGTTGACGAAGGTCTCCGGCACCGGCTTGTGGTCGTCGGTGGAGCCGACGACCTCGTCGGCCGCGCCGTCCTCGCCGGAGTCCTCCTCGGAGCCCGAGGAGTCACCGGCGTCCACCGCCACGCTGACGGTCCGGCCGGTGCGCTCGACGTCGGTGGTCACCGGAACGCCGGTGGAGCACTCCTCGACGTCGGGCGTCTCGGCGTAGCAGGACGGCATCAGGGTGAAGGAGAGCCGGTCGAGCCACTGGGCGCTGTAGGTCTCGGCGAGCTTGGTGGCGTCGATGGAGACGACGGCGTCACCGGTGGCGGTGTCGGGCGCGTCGACGGCGAGCATGAAGCCCTGCGCGCCGTTGGCCACGGCCGTGTCCTCGGACGCGGCGGCGACGCTCCACTGGCCTTCGAGGGCGTCGACCTGGGCGGCGGAGGCGCCCTCGGGCGCGCCGACACCGATGCTCATGACGCCGTCGGCCGACTTGGCGACCTCGGTCGTGGTGCCGGCGGCCATGGTGTCGACGGCCTTGCTGCCGGACGCCTCCGGGACCTCGGCGACGGCCGCCGGGTCGTACGGGCTCTCCGGCTCCGTCGAGATCTGGCCGGACAGGTCCTCGAGGGCGCCGGTCAACTCCTCGTCGACCGGCACCGGATCCGTCTCCTGGAGCTCGGCGAGGTCGACCGGCGTACGGGTGTCGTCGGGGCCGAAGGCCTCGGCACCGGGCAGGAGGGCCACATTGAGGGCAAGGACCAGCCCGGCTATGACGCCGAGCCGGGCTCTACGACGGGCCAGGCGTTCACGCGGCGATCTCGCCAGCGAACCCCTCCCGCACCACGACAGCACCGCACGCACGGTCAATTGACCCTTTCCGAGTCATAAACCATCAGAAACATGCGGACCGATGGCACATGGTGATCAGCGAATTACAAAACCGAGCACGAACATAAAGGAGCTGTGAAGATCCGCGTCAAGGTGTGCTGAATGTGTGTTAGCTATGTCACTGATCAAAACAAGACAAAGATCGGCAAAGAAACTTCCCAGGGCTCTTTACGCCTGTATTGCCAACCCGCCCCCACTTCAGGGGTGTTGATCTCACCCGGAGTAGCTGTCCATACTCCAACCGCCCAATCCGACGCGTCGCGCGCTCGTCACGGCTTGTCACCAGGCCCGAGGGCACCCCTGGAAGAGCCATGCCGCGGCGGTAAGTCACCTCGCGGCCAAGCCTGTTGGAGAAGGGCCCTTGAGCGACCTCGACACCGCCACGGAACCAAGTCCGCCCGGCAGACGGCGCCTTCGGCGCGCCGTCGCCGCCGCCGTCGCGCTGGCCGTGCTGGCCGGCGGCGCCGCCGTGCTGACCCTGCGGAACGGCTCCGCCGACCCCTCCGACACCAAGGCCGAGCGCGCCACGCGGCCGATCGACGAGGACGAAGCCCAGCGCCGCGCCCGCAAGAGCGGCAAGCAGGTCGAAGTCGCCGCGCTGACCGACGAGTTCTCCACCACGACGGCCAACGCCGACGGGTCGTTCACCTACGAGGTGTCGGTCGCGCCCGTGCGGGCCAGGAACGCCGAGGGCGCGTGGGCGCCCGTGGACACCACGCTCAAGCGGGCCGGCGACGGCGACGGCGATGACAAGGGCTGGCGCACCGTCAACAGCCCCTACCCCGTGACCTTCGCCGCCGGCGACCCGGACCGCGCCCCCGCCCGCAAGGCGGCGGCACGCACCTCCGGCGCCACCGCCCGGACGGCCGTCTTCCGCACCGGCGTGGGAGCCGGCACGAGTGCCGGTACCAGCACCAGTACGGGCACCGGCACCGGCACCGCCGAGCGGATCGACGACGCGGCCGACACCTCGTGGACCCGGCTGCTGACGATGACCGCCGAGGGCCACGCGATCGACCTCGACTGGCCAGGCACGCTGCCCGAGCCGGTCGTCGAGGACAACCGCGCGCTGTACGAGGGCGTCCTGCCCGGCGTGGATCTGATGCTGTCCGCGCGCGACACCGGCTTCACCCACGTCCTCGTGGTGCACACCCCCGAGGCCGCCGCGCAGCTGGCCGCAGCCCCGCCGCGCTACCGCGTGACCTCCACCGACCTCACCTTCGCCCTCGACCCGTCCACCGACGTGCTCATGGCCAAGGACGGCGGGGGCAACGAGATAGCCGTCTCCCCCACCCCGTTCCTGTGGGACTCCGCGGGCACCCACGAGTCGGACCCCGAGACGGACCCCGAGACCGCCGACCCGGAGTCCGCCACCGGCACCAACGAGGACCCCGAGATCGTAGAGAAGACCGCGGAAGGGGCGGGCGCGGCCGACCCCGCCGCCTACGCGCGGACCTCCGCCGCGGACGACACCCTCGCCCTGCCCGCCCTGAACGGCCCCGGCGAGGGCGCCCACGCCGCCACCGCCGCCGCCGACTTCGACAACGGCAGCGGCGTCCTGACCGTCACCCCGCCGAAGAGCTACCTCACCACCACCGAGAACCTGACCTACCCGCTCTTCGTCGACCCCTCCACGACCGGCGTCCGCGCCAACTGGACCACGGTCTACAAGCGGTACCCGGGCTCCAGCTTCTACGACGGCGCCAACTACAACGAGGACACCAAGGAAGCCCGCGTCGGCTTCGAGAAGCAGACCTGGGGCACCGCCCGGTCCTTCTTCAAGATGAAGATCAAGAGCTCCATCAAGGGCGCGACGGTCTCCAGCGCCACCCTGAAGGTCCTCGAAACCCACTCCTGGTCGTGCAGCAAGCGCACCGTTCAGCTGTGGCGGACCGACCCGTTCGGCACCAAGACCACCTGGAACAACCAGCCCGCCTGGAAGAGGAAGATCACTTCCAAGTCCTTCGCCTACGGCTGGAAGTCCAACAGCGCCTGCCCGAACGCCAACGTCAACTTCACCATCACCTCGCTGGCCCAGGAGGTCGCGAACAACGGCTGGACCGACTTCAACGTGGGCCTGGTCGCCTCCACCTCGTCCTCCGCCCCGACGGGATCCTCCAGCAGCCTCGAGACGGACACGTACTCGTGGAAGAAGTTCCAGGCGGAGGGCGGCGGTTCGCCCACGGCGGCCATCACCTACAACCGCAAGCCGAACACCCCGACGACCCTCACCATGAGCCCCGGCTCCTGTGACACCAGCGCCTCCCCGTACATCAAGATCGGCAAGTCGGCGAACATCTCCATCAGCGCCAAGGCCACCGACCCGGACGGCGTCCTCAAGGAGCTGGAGTTCGAACTCACGCGGACCGACACCGGCGCCAAGACCGTCTTCCACCGGCCGACGACCAGCGGTTCCGCCATCTCGGCCCCCCTCACCGGGCTCGTCAACGGCGTCACCTACCAGTGGCGGGTACGCGCCTGGGACCCCGACGCAAGCAGCCCCTGGGCCCCGACCAGCGGCACCCTCTACTGCCGCTTCGTCTACGACGCCGCCCTGCCCGACTCCCCCGCGCCCGTCGTGTCGACGGACTTCCCCGGTGACGAGGACGAGGACGGCAACCCCGAGGCCTGGTCCGTCGCCCCGTTCGGCACCGGCGGCGCCTTCACCTTCGCGGTCGGCGACACCTCCGAGACCGACATCGTGAAGTTCGTCTACTCCATCAACTCCACCAGCTACGCCGGCTACGTCTGCGCGAACGGCAAGCAGGGCACCACCGGCGGTCTCACGGCCTCCTGCACCACGCCCGTCAAGTCGGCCACGGTCACCGGCGTCAAGCCACCGGCCGCCGGTCCCAACACCCTGTACGTCAAGTCGTTCGACGCGGCCGGCAATCCGTCCCCCAACGCCCGCAAGTACTTCTTCTACGTCAAGCCCCGCCCGACTCCGGACGGCCCCGGCGACCTCAACGGTGACGGCAGCGCCGACCTCGCCCATGTCACCGCCGCCGGCAACCTGTGGATCGACACGGTCTCCGAGAACGGCGCCTGGATCTCCAGCTCCTTCGGCACCCACGACAAGGGCACCCTGATCAAGGACGGTGCCACCGCCCCGCACATCTGGCAGACCAAGGACGACGGCACGACCAGCTACGCCCTCGTCACCCACAACGGCGACTTCGCCCCCGCCGACGGCATCTCCGACTGGGTGGTCCGCACCCCCGACGGACGGCTCTTCGTCTACCCCGGCGACGGCTACGGCGCGATCGACGTCAGCAAGCGCGTCGAGGTACGTCTTCCCGCCAACGCCCCCGCGCCCGCCACCTTCTCGGAGATCAAGTCGGCCGGCGACATCACCGGTGACGGCCAGCCCGAGCTGTTCGTCGCCGGCGGCGTGAACGGCGCCGAGTTGTGGATCCTGAGCGGCTACACCGGCGGAGCGTTCAGCGAGGCCACCCAGATGACCACGACCTCCTGGGCGGAGGCCGACCGGGACTTCGTGGCGATCGCCGACTACAACGGTGACGGCGCGGCCGACATGACCTACCGCACCGCGGCGGGCAACATCATTCTGCGCAAGGGCATCCTCGACACCGACGGTTCCGGCACCGTCCTCAAGAGCCTGGGCCAGTCCGGCTGGAGCCTGGACGGCGACGACACCTACGCCGCCTCCACCTTCACCCGCGCCGCCTTCCCGCTGATCTACGGCACGCCCGACGCCACCGGGGACGGCATCCCCGACATCTGGACGGCCAACACCGCCGGAGCGCTCCTCCTCTACAAGGGCGGGGCCACCGCCATCGGCGCCGCGACGACGCTGCGTTCGAGCGGGTACACCACCACCTCGGTGAAGCAACTGGGCTGACCGGCCCCCGGCCGTCAGCGCCCAGAACGACCGGTGCCCCCTGCCCACCCGGGCAGGGGGCACCGTCCTGCGCGCCTCGAACCAGCCGACCGGCTACCTGCTGCCTGCCTGCCTGCCGTGATATGGCGCCCAGGGCCAGCCAGCCGGCCCTGTGTTGCGGGCGCCGAAGCAAGCGGGTCGTGCACCGCAGCCCGAGTCCCGCGCCGACAGCGGCCATCAGATACGCGGCGGGGTTCTCTCACATGCGTCTCGGCAGAGCGGACGACCCGGCGGACGCGGTGTGCGGACAGACACGGTGACGCGGACACGAGGACGCATCGGGGTGCTGAGGTCAGGGACAGGTGAGCGACGGCAATCCCCGTCCCCGCCGCACGGGTTGGCCGGCTCGGCCGGGAGGCAGGACCCGGGATGCACGGCAGCCCTGTTGAGGGGGACAGGGCAGAGGGGAACCGACCGCCTGCACGGTTCTGGCCGAAGCGACGTCCGTCACCACCATCGCCGAGTAAGCCACCGTTGGCGCCGACCAGACCCCTGACACCGACGCCCCGGGCCTGCAGCGACAGAGGCGCAGGCAGAGGCGCAGGCAGAGGCGCAGGCAGAGGCGCAGGCAGGCTCAGGTGCCGCCCGGCATGCGTCTGCCGCTCTTCGTCGGCCCCGGAACCCGCGACTGGGACCAAGACTGAGACCCGCGACAGCCGCGCGGCCCGCGCTCAGCGCCCCCGCCGCACCCACCAAAAGCAGAAGCCCCAGGTCACGGCGAGTGAGTCCTGAGGCTTCGGCAGAGCCGCCTTCGGGATTCGAACCCGAGACCTACGCATTACGAGAACGCAAGATCATTGCCCCGGGCTTCCCTGACCGTCCCTGTTTTCACTGTCTGCACAGGTCAGGGGGCACGGGGGTCGTCCGGGGCTTGGTGATCGTTCACGGGTTTTCACTGTCCTTCCGGCCCCATCCGGGCCCCAGGGAGGGCCCGTCGGCAGGCTCGCCAAGCCCTAGCCGGGCAGGTCTCCAGTTCAGGGCCGGACGATAAAGGGGCGTCCAGCGCACCATCTTTGCGCCGCGAAGAGAGGCCCCACCCCGCCATGGACGGCATCCTTGACGTTGCAGATGTCTTGCAAGGCCGTCTTCGTGCGGGACCACTCCTTATTCCGCGGGGGCCCGCAGTTCGCTCGTCAGCTGCTGACCAAAGCCACGGTTCCCTCGCACTCCTGGCATCGTCGTGTCGCTTGCCGCCTCGTGTTGCCCTCTGTCGCAACCGCCGGATAGCTGCTGCCCAGGCGGTCCCAGAGCCCAGGCGCCGGGGCGGGGATCCAGCCCCAGCGTGGTGCCCTCACCAACTCCTCTGTGAGGTGAGCGCACGCTCCCGGCAGGTGCGCATACTGCGTGGGCGAGATCAGGATCGCGTCCGCGGGAAAGCGTCGCCATTCCTGCCGTGGCTGAACGGCAGGACGCACTTTTCGCACGGACCCGTCAGTTGGGCAACCGCATCCCAGCCCGATGATGCACTCACACCGCTCGCAACGTTCTTCCTTCACAGCCCCGCTCATTCCGCTCCCCCACAGGGCCCCGTGCCCCGCTTCCAAGACTCACGCCACGTTGGTGAAGACCCGGTAGACGATCTTCCCTTCGAACTCCGCGAACCCGAGCGACTTGTAGAACGCACGAGCACCGGGGTTGTCACGGTCGGTCATCCACTCGACGCGGCTGCACCCGGGACGCGCGGCGGCGACGGCACGGAGTTCGTCCATGAGCCGCGCGCCGACGCCCTGTCGGCGGAGGGTGTCGCGGACGTACAGCTCCTTGAGGAAGAGGGAGTGCGTGGAGCCGGCACTGGGCCAGAGGAACGAGTAGGCGGCGAGGCCGACGATGTCACCGGCTTCGTCTTCGATCAGGAGCGCGGAGGCCAGCGGCGGCGAGCCGAAGAGGGCCTCCTCCACCTGGGCCCGGCGTTCCTCGAACGGCTGGATCTCCGTCGACTCGTAGAACCGCTCGATCTCCTCGATCAGCTCGGCCACAGCTGTGATGTCCCGCTTGTCGGCGGGCCGGATCGTCACGCTCATCGGCATCTCCCGTGCTTCCTCAGCTTCAGTCTCTTCGTTCACTCGCTCCAACGCGCGGTCCCGTCGTGGAGTACGGCATGGCTACGGAGGCGGAGCAGTCGACGCGTAGGTGTCGTCCCATCCGTGCTCTCGCAGGGAGTCCTGGACGTGCCGGATGAGGTGCTCCAGGTCCGCGCAGTAGACGGAGGGGTTTCGGTAGCCGCTGCCGGTGCTGAAGCGATGCGGGAGATAGCCTCCGCCGCAGACGTCCGCCAGCGGGCAGCTCTGGCACTGCTCGGCGAGCGCGGCCTTGCCGTGCTGTCGGTGCATAAGTTTCGGATGCCGAAGGGCCTCGTCGAAGGAATGGCTGAAGACGTCGAGCCCAAGCCAGGAGGCTCCTTCCTCGACGGACCGCAGGGTGTCCACGCCCTCGATGGTGCCGTCGGACTCGATGACGACACTCGTCGGCGGGGCGAGACCGAGCGTCTCCACCGAGCCGCGCACGCCGGAGCTGAGCGCCACGATGTCCTCCAGCATCCGGACACTGTGCTGGTACTCGGGACGGGCGAGCCAGGCGTCGTACACCCGACTCATCCACAGCCCGTACTCGGGCACGCTCGGGTCGTGGCGGTGCGGTGGGTCGTCGTGGGTACCGTGCGGCAGCCCGAAGTCGATCACCGGCGGCTCGAAGGAGGCCAGGTAGTCGTGGACCTCCACCGGGTCGTTGGCCAGGTCCACGACGGCGAGCAGTCCCGCGAACAGGTGCGGCCGGGACCGCAGGAGGGCGATGCCGCGCGCGGTGGCGGCGGCACTCGACCGCCCGGCGTGAGTCAGCCGGTGCAGGTCGTTCGCAGCCGGCGGCCCGTCGAGGCTGACGCCCACGGCCACCTCGTACTGCTCGAAGAGGTCCAGCCACGCTTCGGAGAGAAGCGTGGCGTTGGTCTGGAGCTCGAAGCGGACCTCCGTGCGGTCCGGGATCCCGCCCCGGACGGCGTCCAGCAGATCGGCCGTGTGTCGGGCGCCAGCGAGCAACGGCTCCCCGCCGTGCAGCACGACGTGGACAGTCGGCAGGCCGTGCGCCGTGACGTGTTCGCCGATCCGTCGGGCCGCGGCTCGGGCTACGTGCAGGTCCATCCTGGCGGGCAGACGACGCGCCGCCTGGTCCTTGGAGTTGAAGACGAAGCAGTAGTCGCAGTCGATGTTGCAGCGGTTGGCGACCTTGAGGATGAACGTCCGGAAGGGGGCGATGTCTTCGAGCAGTGTCATCGAGCGAGAGCGTTCACAAAGGCCAGGGCCAGATGAGCGAGGCCGTGTGGGCGCCGTCACCGACAGGGTTCGTGGCGGCCTGTTCGACTGCCTGTCGCTGGCGTACGCGGGCGGCGACGCGGTCCAGGACCACGTTGCCCCGCGCGGACTGCCGATCGGTGACGGCCGTGGTGTGCGGTGCGGGAACGGATGTGCGTGACGGCATTCAACGCTCCTCGTGATGCGTGATGGACGTGCCCGGAAGCCGAAGCCAGCGCGGTGTCGGCGGTTGAAGGGACAGATCGGTTCGCAACGTAGCAGCGTCGCCACTCACCGCGACATGCAATATCTGGCCATGCGCTCAGCTCATCCCGCCTGCGACACCAAGAGCCGTTCGATGTCGTCGACCGACGCGCTCGCACCCAACTGCCGGTACACGGTGACCGCTTCACGCAGTGGCCCCTCGGCCAGGGCAGGCCCTTCTACCATCCAGTCGCAGCGGCCGATCCCCTCCAGCGCCCGCGCCGTCTCCAACGGACAGCGGACGTCGCGAGCCAGGCCCAGCGCCTGCTCGAAACGCCGGCGCCCCGCGGCCGGATCACCGGACATACGCGATAGCGCTCCCCAGTGGTTAAGCACCTCCGCCTCGCCGCAGCGATCGCCGAGCTCGCGCAGGATCTCCAGACTCTGCCGGAACGCCTCGACAGCACCGTCCTGCTCACCGACGAGCCCACGGGCGACGCCCAGCTCGCTCAGCGAGGCAGCCTCGCCGCCGCGGCTGCCGAGATCGCGATAAGTCTCCAGAGCCTCCTCCAGCACGCGGATCGCTGTCGGTGCGTCGCCGGACAGACGGTCCAGCACCCCGAGGTGGCGGATGCTGTTCGCGCGGCCGAAGCGGTCGCCGAGATCGGTGTAATGCTCCAGCGCCTGGGTGTGGGCTTCGCGAGCACCGTCGAGATCGCCGGTGAGTCGCCGCACCACGCCCAACTCGTTGAGGGCGTACGCCTGGTGGACCCGGTCGTCCAACTCCTTGTAGATGTCGAACGATTCGCGGTGTCGCCGAGTGGCCAGGCCGTACTCGCCCATGAGGCAGTGCACGATGCCGAGGTCCCGAAGCGAGTTGGCCTCTCCGTACCGGTCGCCGAGCTCACGGTAGATGGACAGCGCTTCGGACTGTGCCTCGACCGACGCGTCGAACCGGCTCGTCTGCCGACGCACCATGCCGAGGTCCGCGAGGGAGTTGGCTTGTCCGTGCCGGTCTCCCAGCTGGCGGTAGAGGGCAAGAGCCTCTGTCTGGGCGCGGGCCCCGGCTTCGTTGTCCGCGGTCAGATACCAGACGATGCCCAGCTGGTTGAGGGCGCCCGCCTTACCGCGCAGGTCGCCGACAGCCTCGTACTGCGTCACCGCCTCGTTCAGGGCTTCGGTCGCCTCGGGGTAGGCGGCCATGAAGCGCCGTACGACACCGAGTTCGGTCAGCGCGCCGGCCAGCGCCCGCTGATCGCCGGTGTGACGGGCGGCCTCGGCGGCGGTCCGGTGCAGCCCGACGGCCTGGTCCCAGGGCCCGGCCTGCCGCAGGAAGGGAGCCATCGCCGCGGCCACACGGATCACGAGGTCGTGCTGGGCGAGCCCGTTCGCCTCTCGAATGCAGGCCAGTACGTTGGGCCGCTCGTTCTCCAGCCAGTCCAGGGCCGCAGTACGCGACTCCATGGCGGGTGTCTCCACCTCCGCCGCGCCGCCCGGTGGAGGTGGTACGACGGCACCGTCACGGACGATGTGTTCGTTCACGACGGCGAGTGCGGCCAGGTAGTAGGTGCACACACGCTGGACGGCCTGCACGTGGTCCATGCTGTCTTCCTCGTCAGCGAGACTGCGGGCGTAGTCGCGTAAGAGGTCGTGAAGCCGGTAGCGGTTTCCCGGGTGCTCGTCGATCAGGTGCGCGTCGTAGAGCGCGTCGAGTTGCAGGCGGGCGACTGCCACCGAGACCGCGCCGAGCGCGGCCCCGGCGTACGCGTCGAGATCCGTACCCGGGTAGAAGCCCAAGCTCCGGAAGAAGTGTTGGCGCTCTGGGGCGAGATCCTGGTACGAGAGGTCGAACGTCGCGGCGACCGCACGCTCCCCTGCCCGTAGCTCTCCCAGTCGGTCGCGGGAAGTAATCAGCCGCTCGCGCAGGTCCTCGGCGCTCCAGGACGGATGATGGCGCAGCCGTGCCGCGAGCAGCGAAACCCCCAGTGGAAGGTACCCGCACAGCCGCACCAGCTCCTCAAGCACATCACGGTCGAAGGTGTGCGCCGGCCGCCCGCTGAGCCGCACGAACAGGTCTACCGCGTGATCCGGCGGCAGCGCCTCCACCGGCAGCACCATCTCCTCGTGGGCGGCGAGTCGCTTGCGGCTGGTCACCAGCACCAAACAGTCGCTTCCGCCAGGGAGCAGGGGCTCCACCTGCCGGTAAGTAGCCGCGTTGTCGAGGATGAGCAGGGCCTTCTTCCCTGCCAGCCGGCTCCGCCACATGGCGGCGCGAGCCTCCGTGATCGCACCCATATCGTCGCCGACGGGGATCCGCTGAGTCGGCACACCGACCGCCGTGAGGAGCGAGGCCAGTGCTTCGGATGCCTGCACGGGACTGCGGCCCGTCGTGTGCCCGTTCAGGTTCACGAAAAGCTGCCCGTCGGGGAACCGCTCGGAGAGCACGTGCCCGGCGTGCACCGCGAAGGTCGTCTTCCCCACTCCGGGCATCCCGTCGATGACATGGACCAGCAGGGCCTCTCCGTTCTCCTGTGCAGCACGTACCGAGCGCACCAGCGACTCCAGCTCGGCCGACCGGTCGGTGAACGCAGTGGTGTCTCGCGGCAGCGACCTCAGTACCAGGGCGGCCCCGGGCAGACCTGATCCATCATCCGGGCGCACTGCCGGCTCGGGGCTCTGACCCGGTGTCCGGTGATCGTCCAACGCAGCGAGTAGCGCCGTCAGCCCGGCCGTGACCACTCCCAGAATGGCGAACGACAGCCAGGGATGCGCCTGCAACCACCCCAGCCATGAAGGCCAATGCGACTGCGCCGACACGGCGTTCGTTACCAGGCCGGCGAGCATCGTGGTCACCGCACCACCAGCGGCGACGGCGGCGATTGCGACACCGCGGCGGAGCCTCACGTGCACACCGCCCCTTCGGCAATGCCAGGCGCATCGGTTTCAAGGCAATTGTGTCTCAACAGCGCGCTCAGATCCGACCTGGCCACGAAGGCAACCCCCGAAATTCGACACCCCCACTTCACCAAGCGGACCAGCCCCTACGGACCTTGGTCAAGGTCACGTCTGCGCCAAGAGCGTCTCGTTCTCCACCTGCTGTGCCCTCCACCAGCTCCTTAGAAAATCCTGAGCTAAGACTTGTCCCGTAAATGATCTTCGTGCCTTCCGCGACCAGCAACCCTGTCCGCTGGTCCGGATGTGCGGCAGACTTCGGGCAACAGGCA
>NZ_JBHWUW010000061.1:0-43678 GCF_042737245.1 Streptomyces sp. NPDC060002 | reverse complement strand
TGTTCCCGCCCCTGAGACGGCTGCGCGGCCGGGGCCCGGAAAGGGGCCCCGGCCGCTCTCTCGCGCGGCCGTCGCGCGGACGAGTGACGTGCCGTCATATTCACGCTCCGCCGGGAACCCATAGCGGCATGAGCAAGACCGCGCTGATCGTCATCGACATGATCAACACCTACGGCCACCCGGACGCCGACCTGCTCCTGCCGTCGGCCCGCAAGGTGGTCCCGGTGGCCGCCGGTCTCCTCGACCGCGCCCGCCGCGCCGGCGAGCCCGTCGTCTACGTCAACGACAACTTCGGCCAGTGGCGCTCCCACCACGGCGAACTCCTCGACGAGGCTCTCTCCGGCCCGCACGCCGGGCTCGTCGAACCGCTGGTGCCCGACGAGGACTCGCTCTTCGTCGTCAAGGCCCGGCACTCGATCTTCTTCGAGACCCCGCTGTCCTACCTGCTCCGCCAGGAGGGCATCGACCATCTCGTCCTGTGCGGACAGGTCACCGAGCAGTGCGTCCTGTACTCGGCCCTCGACGCCCACATCCGCCACTTCGACGTGACCGTCCCCCGGGACGCCGTCGCCCACATCCACGCCGAGCTCGCGGACGCGGCGCTGGCGATGATGGAGCGCAACATGGGGGCGCGAGTGTGCGGCAGCGGTGATCTGTGGACCTGAACGACCCGCCGCCGTACACCGTCTGACGGGCGGTCGGTTCGGCACCGCACCCGTGTTCATCGAGTTCGGGCCCGGCAGGAGAGCGAACGGGGCCGCCTCGCACGGGGCCACGGGCCGCCGCCATTCGCCACCTCCTCCGCTTCTTCCGCTCACCAGGGGGCACACCACACATGGCCGAGTTGACCCGTCGCAGACTCCTGGGCTCGACCGCGGGCGCGCTGGGCGCCGCCGCGGCCCTCTCCCTCCTCCCGCCGAGCGTGCAGAAGGCCGTCGCGGCCGGAGCGTCCCGCCGCGGCTCACTCGCCGACGTCGAACACGTCGTCCTGCTCATGCAGGAGAACCGTTCCTTCGACCACTACTTCGGCACCCTGTCCGGCGTGCGCGGCTTCGCCGACCCCGACGCGCTCACCCTCGATACCGGACGCTCCGTCTTCTACCAGCCCGACGCCGAGAACCCCGCGGGCCACCTGCTGCCCTTCCACCTCGACACCCACACCTCCAGCGCCCAGGCCATCCCGTCCACGAGCCACGCCTGGTCGGTGCAGCACGAGGCGTGGAACGGCGGCCGGATGGACCGCTGGCTGCCGGCCCACCGCACGGCCGACGGCGCCAACGCCCCTTACGTCATGGGCTACTACACCCGCGAGGACATCCCGTTCCAGTTCGCCCTCGCCGAGACCTTCACCGTCTGCGACCACTACTTCTGCTCTGTCCTCGGCCCGACCTGGCCGAACCGCCTGATGTGGATGACCGGCACCATCGACCCCGACGGCGCCCAGGGCGGGCCCGTCGTCCGCAACTCCGCCCCGACGCCGTTCACCTGGACGACCTACGCCGAACGGCTCCAGGCGGCCGGGGTCGACTGGAAGGTGTACCAGCAGGAGGACGACTACGGCTGCAACCTGCTGGAGCAGTTCGACACGTTCCGGAACGCGCGACCGGGCTCCGAGGTGTACGAGCGGGGCGTCCGGCCGCAGCCGGAGGGCACCTTCGAGGACGACGCCCGGGCCGACCGGCTGCCGACCGTGTCCTGGCTGGTGCCGCCGGGGCACCAGTCGGAGCACCCGGACTACCTGCCGGCGGCCGGCGCGGACTTCGTGGCCTCGAAGCTCGAGGCCATCGCGTCCAACCCCGAGGTCTGGCGCAAGACCGCGTTCATCCTCAACTACGACGAGAACGACGGTCTGTTCGACCATGTGCCCCCGCCCAGTCCGCCCGTGGGCACGCCCGGCGAGTTCGTCGGCGGGCTGCCGGTCGGCGGCGGCTTCCGGGTCCCCGCCATCGTCGTCTCGCCGTGGACCGTGGGCGGCTGGGTGGCCACGGAGGCCTTCGACCACACCTCGACCCTGCGGTTCCTGGAGAGACTCACGGGGGTCATGGAGCCCAACATCAGCGAATGGCGGCGCAGTGCCTTCGGCGATCTCACCTCCGCCTTCCGCTTCGAGTCCACCAGCGAGCTCGCGCCGGCGCTGCCCGACGACACGGCGGAGCAGCTGCTGAGGGCGAAGGAGGAGGTCGCCACCCTGCCCAGGCCCACGCTGCCGGGCGCCGAGCAGTCGTTCCCGGTCCAGGAGACGGGCCCCAGGCCGCAGCTGTGACCCGGACGAGCACGCCGCGCGTCAGCGGTACGCGACCAGGTCGGGCGGTTCTGCGCGCGTAGACAACGGGCTGCCCTGCGGAAGGAAGAAGAGGGCGCAGATGCGCAGCGGTTCCGGCTCCCGGTTCTCCGCCATGTGCACGCCCCGCGGCCCCACCGGTTCGACGATGCATCCGCCGGCGGGCGTCACACACTCGGATCCGTCCGCCAGGGTCCGGGTCAGGACGCCCGCCGTCACCACGGCCACGACCCGGCCCTCGTGGTAGTGCCAGGGGAGCGAGTGGCCTGGCGGGATCTCGTAGTCGGCGACCACGACCCTGGTGTTCTGCGGTACGCCCAGGGCGAGCCGTTCGGTGAGCAGGCCGTCGGCGAGCAGGGTCGGTACGGGTTCGGCGGTGGGGCGGGCCTCGACGGGCGACGGTCGGTTCACGCGGCGGTCGTCCGGGCCGGGCGGGGGCCGGGGGCGCCGGGGCCGGTCCGGCCCGCTGAGCGACGTAACCTGGCCGGGGTCATGTTCCGCTGGTCAGTGCGTTCCACGGCAGTGACATTAACCCACTTGAGTTACGGAGACGTGACCGGGTGTCATCGGGCGCACCGGTGTCCTGCCGCCCCGCGCGCCTCCCCCGGATCTCCCCGGTCCGCGCACCCGGCCGGGGTCTGGTCGGAATGTGAGGTAGACGGCCTCTGCGGGACTGACCCTGGCAGGCCTTCTTCGCGTCCTCCAGAGCGTGGATCGTATGAGACATCGTGCGACGAGTGTTTGGGGGAGACCTTGAGCATCCTGCGTCCGGACGTGGAACGGCCTCGCGAAAGCCGTGCCGAGGGCAGGCCGCGCGCCGGCCGTACCAACGACGGGCCGCGCGCCGGCCGTACCAACGACGGGCCTCGCGAAAGCCGTGCCGAGGGCGGGCCGTGCGCCGGCCGTACCAACGACGGGCCGTGCGCCGGCCGTACCAACGACGGGCCGTGCGTCGGCCGTGCCAGGGGCGGGCGGCGCGGCGGTGCGCTCGCCCGCACCGCCGCTTTCGTCGCCCGGACGCTGCGGGGCGAGTGGTACGGCATCGTCGTCGACCCCGTGCGGCAGTTGCGCCGACGCGGGCCCGCGGCGCTGCTGCTGGCGTTGGTCGCCTGCGCGGGCGTGATCTTCTTTCACGCCATCGCCCAGCACCCCACGGGCGGGGCGGTGGTGCGCATCCTCGGCGGGGTCCAGGGCGACCTGCCGCTGTGGCTCGCCCTGCTGCGCACCCCGGTCTCCCTGTACGTCCCGGCCCTCGATCTGCCCGTGTGGGCCGGCATCACCCAGCTGTTCCTCGCCTTCGCCCTGGCCGAACTCGCCCTCGGTCGCCGCAGGACCCTGCTGATCGCCTACGCGTCCACCCTGGCCGGCACCCTCACCGTGCGGGTGATGATGGCGATGGGGCCGGGATGGTGGGGTCTCGGACTGCCGCCCGGGATCGGCCAGGTGCTCGACACCGGCCCGTCCGCAGCGGTCGTCGGACTGTTCACCTATCTCTCGGTCGTCCGCCGCGCGCCCATCGTGTTCACGCTCACCGGCGGTTCGATGGTGTTCGAGTCGATCGCCAAGCCCAACCTCGCCGGTCGCGAACACCTCATAGCGGTGGCCGCCGCCATCGTCCTCGGCCTGCTGCACGAGCGGGGCCGCCGCCGACGGCGGGCCGCCACGAACGCGCAGGACACGGCGTCCGCCTGAGATCTTGCTATGAATTCGTGGTGCGGTTGAACACTCCTGAGTCCGTCTGCGTATAGGGCCGGGGGATCTCATGCCCATGGCCGCCGACGACGCGTAGGAGCACTCCTTGGTACAGAACAGGCGCAGACGCCAGACGGGCGGGCGACGCGCGACTTTCGCGGCGCTGGCGCTCATCATCGGCGGCGGTGGGCTGATGGGGGTGAACGTCTACGCATCGGCCACCGAAGACGGCTCCGACGGCAACTCCGCACAGGGCGGCAACAGCGCCGTCACCATCGACTGCCCGGACGTCGGCAGCAAGCTGACCGACGTCCCGGAGCAGGCCTCGCCCGAGGTCGCCCGCGAACTCGCCCTGCTGGACGAGCAGATCGCCGCCGCATACCGCCAACTCCAGGAGTCCGCGGAGTCGGTGCGGCAGGACGCGGACTTCGCCGACAACGCGGTCATGGACCCGTTGAAGGAGAAGCGCGGCGCGACGATCCAGCGCATCGCGGAGTCCATCGACCGGGCCGGGGACCGCCCCGAAGGCCTGGAGGACCTCGCCGGCTGCACCCTGCGCGACAACGACGACCAGGCCGACGAAGGTTCCGACGGCAACGGCGACGAGAACCAGAACGGCGATCAGCAGGGCGACGACCAGAACGGCGACGACCAGAACGGCGGCGGAGACCAGCAGGGCGACGAGGGCCGGCAGGGCAACGGCGGCCAGGCCGGAAACGGCCCCGTCGCCGCGGACTACGCCGACATCAACGCCGTCCAGCCGGCGGGGCAGACCCCGGATCCCAGCTCCGGCCCCTCCCGCGGCACCTTCACCACCAGCTGCGGAGTGAACGCGAACGGCGTGTTCAACTCCGACAACGTGATCGTGGCCCCGGGCGTCACCAACGGCGCCCACCACTTCCACGACTACGTCGGCAACCAGTCCAACGACGCCTTCGCCTCCGACGACGACCTGGCGAACGCCGACACGAGCTGTGTGGACCAGGGCGACAAGTCGACCTACTACTGGCCCGTGCTGCGCCTGCAGAACGGCAACCAGGAGCAGGACGCGCAGAAGCCCGGCGGCGGGATCGAGGGCAACGCCGGCAAGATCGTCACGCCCAAGGAGGTCACGCTGACCTTCGTGGGCAACCCGCGTAGCCAGGTCACCGCCATGCCCCGGCTGCTGCGTGTCATCACCGGCGACGCCAAGGCCTTCGTCAACGGCACGGCCAACGCCAACGCGTCCTGGAGCTGCACCGGGTTCGAGGACCGGCAGCTGAAGGACAAGTACCCGCTCTGCCCGTCCGGCAGCGACGTGGTGCGCACCTTCCGTTTCCAGAGTTGCTGGGACGGCACCAACATCGACAGCGCCAACCACCGCACCCACGTGGCCTTCGCCGCCGCCGACGGCACCTGCGCGAACGGCTTCAAGGCCGTTCCGCAGCTGGTGCAGCGCATCGTCTACGACGTCGACGCGCCGAGCCTCCAGGACGGCGGCAGGACCACTCCGCTGTTCGCGGTGGACTCCTTCCCGGAGCAGCTGCACAAGCCGGTGACCGACCACGGTGACTTCATCAACGTCTTCGACGAAGGCCTGATGCGCGAGATGGTCGACTGCATCAACGACGGCCGTACCTGCGGCGCCGGCACCGGCGACGGCGCGGGCAACGGAAACGGTGACGGCAACGGCGGAAACGACAACGGCGGCAACGACGGCGGCAACGGCGGCGGTGCCAACGGCGGTTCCGGCAACGGCGACGACAACGGTTCCGGCGACGACGGAAACGCCGGCAACGGCAACGCAAACGCCGGCAACGGCAACGGCGAGGGCACGCAGGAGCCGTCGCAGGCCCCGGACACCCCCGCCACCACCGAACCCGCCGACAACGCCGAGCCCGACTCGGGCGGCAACGGTTCCGGTGGCGCCACCGCCTCCACCGACCCCCGCGTCTACACGAAGCCGTCGGCCAAGGCGGCCACCTCGGCGCCCGCCGCCGGCTCGGGCGGCGAGATCGGCTCCCCGGCGACCGCCGCCCCCGCGACCACCCCCGAGCAGTCGCAGACCCCGGCCGGCACGGGCGCCGACACCACCCCCCAGGGCGGTACCGAACCCCAGGCGGTCCAGGGCGGCCTCGCCGAAACCGGCGCCAACCTCTGGCCCGCGGCCGCCGGAGGGCTGCTGGTGATCGCCGGCTTCGGCGTTCTGTTCCGGAACGCACGCCGTAAGTACTGAGATCGAGACACCGGAGATCGAGACGCCGTACTGAGATGCGGTACTGAGATCCAGCCACTCCACCGAGGGCCCGTCGGACTGCCGACGGGCCCTCGGCGTGACCCATGGGTCCCCGCGCCCCCGTACGGGTGCTCCCGCACACGAGCCACCGCCCCCGCGCCGGACCGCGCGGTATACGTCGTGCGAAGCGCGGGCGACGATGGGAGACCCATGGAGCACACGGAGCACACAAAGCACACAAAGCACACGGAGCACACGTTGGCCGGGGACTACTACGACCTCGGCACCCACGGCCGGTCCGTGACGACCTCGTCCGCCGAGGCCCAGGTGTGGTTCGACCGCGGACTGGTCTGGTCGTACGCCTTTCACCACGAGGAGGCCGTCGCCTGCTTCGAGGCCGCGGTCCGCGCCGATCCCGACTGCGCCATGGCCCACTGGGGCATCGCCTACGCGCTCGGCCCCAACTACAACAAACCGTGGGAGTTCTTCGACGAGCAGGACCTGGCTCGGACCGTCGCCCGTACGCACGACGCCGTCGAGCTCGCCCACCGGAACGCCGGGGCCGCGACGCCCGTCGAGCGGGCCCTGATCGGCGCGCTGCGGGCCCGCTATCCGCAGACCCGCCCCGCCGAGGACTGCTCGGTGTGGAACGAGCCCTACGCCGACGCCATGCGGGCCGTCCACGAACTGGCACCCGACGACCTCGACGTCGCCGCCCTGTACGCCGACGCCCTGATGAACCTCACCCCCTGGCAGCTGTGGGACGTGCGCACGGGCCGGCCCGCCGAGGGCGCCCGCACACCGGAGGCGAAGGAGGTGCTCGACCGCGCGCTGGCCGACGGGGCGGCGGCCGCGCATCCGGGCGTCCTGCACTTCTACATCCACCTCATGGAGATGTCGCCCACCCCCGAGGCCGCCCTCCAGGTCGCCGACCGGCTGCGCGGCCTGGTCCCCGACGCCGGTCACCTCCAGCACATGCCCTCGCACCTCGACGTGCTGTGCGGCGACTACCGGCGCGTCGTCACGGACAACACCGCCGCGATCACCGCCGACGAGAAGTACCGGGCGCGCTCCGGCGCGATGAACTTCTACACGCTGTACCGCTCGCACGACTATCACTTCAAGATCTACGGCGCGATGTTCCTGGGCCGGTACCGGACCGCGCTGGAGACCGCGGAACGGCTGGAGGCCTCCATCCCCGAGGAGCTGCTGCGCGTGCAGAGCCCGCCCATGGCCGACTGGCTGGAGGCGTTCCGCACCATGCGCTTCCATGTGCTGATCCGCTTCGGCCGCTGGCAGGACGTCCTCGACGTGCCGCCGCCCGCCGACCCGGTCCTGCACAGTGTGACCACCGCGATGCGCCACTACGCCCGCGGCGTCGCGCTCTCCGCCACCGGCCGGGTCCCCGAGGCCGAGGCGGAACGCTCCCTGTTCCGCTCGGCGGCCGACCGGGTGCCCGCGACCCGGATGCTGTTCAACAACACCTGCCGGGACATCCTCGCGATCGCGTCCGCGATGCTCGACGGCGAACTGGAGTACCGCAAGGGCAACCACGACCTTGCCTTCGCCGCCCTGGAGCGGTCCGTCGAACTGGACGACCACCTCCCCTATGACGAACCCTGGGGATGGATGCAGCCCACCCGGCACGCGTACGGCGCCCTGCTGCTGGAGCGGGGGCGGATCGAGGAGGCCGAGGCGGTCTACCGCGCCGACCTCGGACTGGACGACACGCTGCCCCGCCCGTCCCAGCATCCCGGCAACGTGTGGTCCCTGCACGGCTACCACGAGTGCCTGGTCCGGCTGGGCAGGACCGCCGAGGCGCGGATCGTGGCCCAGCAGCTGAAGTTCGCCGCCGCCCTGGCCGACGTACGCGTCCGGGCGTCCTGCTTCTGCCGTCTCGACGCCGACACGGACAGCGACCCGGACACCGGCACGGACGACGACACGGGCACCGGGACCGGGACCTCGGTCACATCCGGGTGCTGCGCCATGGACAATTGACCGAGATCGTCGGCGCTGTCGACGCAACTGAGGGGGCCTCGGAGCATGGCGGGCGCACGGTGAACGAGACGCGTGGGAAGAAATGGTCGCTGCCGCACCTCGGCCCGGCGCAGCGGGACGCCGTCGCCCGCGCGCGGGGCTGGGCCCGGCTGGCCCTGGTACTGGTCGCCGCGTGTGTCGCGGTGGTGATGGCGGGTGCGGGATCCGGCGGCTGGCTGGTCCTGTTCATCGGATTCGTGCTCCTCGCGCTGGCGGGGGCGGGTGTGTGGTGGATGCTGGCGCACCGGGGCGGAGCCCGGCTGCTCGGCGGGCTGGTGGCCGTCACCGCGCCGGTGGGCGTGGTGGTGCTGTACGCCTTGTCCGGCCTGTGGCCGGTGGCGGTGGGCGCGCTCGCGCTGTGGGCGGGGGCCCTGGCCTCGGCCCGGGCCTCGCTGCGCAGCGTGCGCCGTCCCAAGGGCATGCACGGCCGGAAAACCCCGCCGCCGCGCCGCCCGGTCCTGATCATGAACGTGCGCTCGGGCGGCGGCAAGGTCGTCAAGCACGGCCTCGTCGAGCGCGCCGAGGCGCTCGGCGCCCGGGTGGTGGTGCTCGGCGCCGACGAGGTCTACACCGATCCGGAGGCGGAGGCGCGGCAGGCCGTCGCCGAGGGCGCGGACCTGCTCGGTGTCGCGGGCGGCGACGGCACCCAGGCACTGGTGGCGGCCGTCGCCGCCGAACACGACGTGCCCTTCCTGGTGATCGCCGCCGGCACCCGCAACCACTTCGCGATGGACCTCGGCCTCGACCGCACCGACCCCACCCGCAGTCTCGACGCCCTCACCAACGGCGTCGAACTCCGCGTGGACCTCGGGGACGTCGGCGGCCGGCCCTTCGTCAACACCGTCTCCTTCGGGGCGTACGCGGAGATAGTGCAGAGCCCCGACTACCGCGACGCCAAGGCCGCCACCGCACTCGACCACCTGCCCGACCTGCTCCAGGGCGAGGCCGGCCCGACCCTGGACGTCCAGACGGACGACACCCGTGTGCACGCGCCGCAGGCCCTCCTGGTCAGCAACAACGCCTACGCCCGCGCCGACCCGCTCGGCGGCGGACGGCGGCCCCGGCTGGACGCCGGACTGCTCGGGGTGATCGGCGTCCGGGTGGAGGGCGCCGCCCAGGCCGCCGAACTCGCGCTGCTCGGCGAGCGCGCGGGCAGCATCACCTCGGTGACGTCCCGGCGTGTCGTCGTCGACGCGGACCGCAAGCGCATCGCGGTGGCCGTCGACGGCGAGGCACTCGAACTGGCCACCCCCGTGGTGTGCACGGTACGGCCCGCCGCGCTGCGGGTCCGGGTG
The DNA here is from genome assembly GCF_042737245.1 of Streptomyces sp. NPDC060002. Taxonomy (NCBI): domain Bacteria; kingdom Bacillati; phylum Actinomycetota; class Actinomycetes; order Kitasatosporales; family Streptomycetaceae; genus Streptomyces; species Streptomyces sp. NPDC060002. The sequence goes on along the minus strand of NZ_JBHWUW010000061.1, from coordinate 34,155 downwards.
CCCCGGCACCGCCCGGGCGCGGCCTACGCGCCCCCCACGGTCGACTGGCGGCGCATCGTCCGCCTCGCGCTCGGCCATCCCGACGCTCGCACGATCAAGGAGGCCTACGATGTCTGACCGTCTGCCGAAGCTCCCCACCTCGCATCTGGTCCGTGACCTCGCCACCATGGACCAGGCCCTGTACGAGACGGTCACCGTGACCAGAACGCCCACCCTGGACAGCGCGCTGCGCCGGCTCTCCGCGGCCGCCGACCACTCCAAGCTGTCCCTCGGGGTCGCCGCCGGGCTCGCCCTGTGCGGCCGCCGCCCGCGCCGTGCCGCCGTGCTCGGGGTCGCGGCGATCGGGGTCGCCTCGGCCACCGCCAACCTGCTCGGCAAGAAGCTCGTACGCCGGCCGCGACCGCACCGCGCCGAGGACTCGCCGTTCCCGGGGCGGCACGTGCCGATGCCGCACTCGGCGTCCTTCCCGTCCGGGCACACCGCTTCGGCCGTCGCCTTCGCGGCCGCGGTCGGTCCGACCCTGCCGGTCTCCGCGGTGCCACTGGGCCTGCTCGCGTGCGCGGTGGGTTACTCGCGGGTCCACACCGGGGTGCACTACCCGGGTGACGTCGTGGCCGGAGCGCTGCTGGGCACGGGCTCGGCGGCCCTGGTTCTGGCGCTCACCGCGCGTAAGCACGGCTGAGGGAGCCGAGGGAGCCGAGAGGGCTGAGAGCGGTCCTACTTCCTGCCGCAGTGGAGGAAGAGGTGGGGTTCCGGCACTGCCTCGGGATGGTCGGGGGTGAACAGCACGTTCTCCTCGGCCAGCACGGTCAGGCCGGCCCCGGTGACCACGTCGACGAGATCCTCGCCGGCGAAGCTGGTCACCCGCACGGGCTGCCCCATGAACACGGCGTCGACGCCCGCCACGTCCAGCGGCACGGTGGCGAGCGCGAGACTGCCTCCCGGCCGGAGCGCCCGAGCCAGCCGCCCGACCAGCTCGGACTGCTGCGCCCGGTCCAGTTGCAGCAGCGAGAAGTACACGCAGACAGCGTCGAACGAGCTTTCCTCCAGCGGAAGTTCACGTGCGTCGAGGCATCGGAACTCCGCCTCGGGCACCTGCCGGGCGGCCAGCTCCACCATGACGGGGGAGACGTCGACACCGAGCACGTGGTGGCCCGCCCGGGCGAGGGTCTCGGCCGTCGGCCGTCCCGTCCCGCTGCCGACGTCCAGCACCCGGCCGCCCGGGGCGAGCCGCCCCAGCAGCCAATCCAGGGATCTGCGGTGCGCCTCCGAGTGCGCGAACGCCTTCTCGTACACGGGCCCCAGCGCGTCGAACACCCGCGCCGCACGCTGCCCGCCGTCCTCGCCGACCAAACCGGTTCCCTTCGTGGTGGTGTGTGAGTCCCCCGCCGCCATGGTGCCCCGGCCGGGCGCCCACCTTCTCGGAAACGGCTGGAATCGTATTTTCCACTACCGTAAGTAACATGATCCAATCCTCTTGACGCGGGCCCTACTGGTGAGTAGCCAAGCCCCCGGGTAACCGTCGCTTCGTTCGGAGGACCCCCATGCCCTCGCTTGAGGACGCCCTGCAAGAGTCCCGCACCGCCTATGAGGAGCACGTACGCACCTGCCGTCAGTGCCACTTCGACATGTCGCCGTGCGCCGTCTCCAAACACCTCCTGCGCGCCTACAACAACGCCAGGCGGGCTCAGTCGCGCACGAACTCCGTAATGCGCTGAAGGGTTCGGCGGCTCACTTCGCCGACCTGGGCACGGTCACTGTCAGTTCCCGGATCTCGTAGCCGCCGATCTCGTCCTTGAACGACACCCGCGGGCTGCCGGTCATCCGCAGACCGTCCAGCGCGAAGAGCCGGCTGAGCAGGACGTCCGCCTCCAGGACGGCGACAGCGGCGCCCGGACAGCGGTGGGCGCCGTCACCGAAGGCGAGCCCCGCAGGCCCCGGCCCCAGGTCCCGCAGCCGGCCGGGCCGCAGCAGGTCAGGGTCATGGCCCACGACGTCCGGGTCCGCGTTGGCCTCGTCGACGAAGACGGTGAGCAGCTCACCGGGGCCGATCGACGCCTCACCGACCCGCATCGGCGCGGTGGCCCGGCGGGACAGGCGTCCCACGACGGGTTCCAGCCGCAGGATCTCCCGGAGCAGTTCCAGCCGCTCCGGCTCCTCGGCCGCGCGGTACCTGCCGAGCAGCTCCGGGTCGTCGAACAGATGCCAGGCCGCGACGCAGATGAACTCACGCGTGGTGACCATGCCCGCCGCCGCGTACGTCAGGCACTCGCCGAGGATCTCCGCGCCCGAGCATCCCTCGGCCAGCAGATGGGAGATCAGGTCGTCCCGCTCCCGCTTCCGGTGCGCACGGATCGCCGGGCGGACGTCGGCGAGGTGGATCCGCAGCCAGTTCGTGTTCTGGCGCAGCAGCCAGTAGAGACCCCGCAGGCTCGTGAGCCCGGGCTGCCCGAACTCCTCGGGGAAGAAGCGCTCCAGCCGGGACTTCAGACCCGGGCGGCTGTGGGTGAGCCCGAGAATGTCGCTCACCACCTCGATCGCCATGGTGAAACTCAGATCGGACAGCTGAGCCGTACCCGCGGCCCGGAGCACTGCCGTCTGCTCCTCGGCGACCCGCGTCATCAGCTCGCGGTAGTGCTCGTCCACGTGCCGTGGCGTGAAGAACCGGGCGGTCTGCCGCCGTTGTTCGCGGTGTCCGGGACCGTCCTGGTAGAGCACGGGACGGCGGACGCGCGCGGGCAGCTTCTCCACCGTCTCGATGCCGAGTCCGGCCTGCACCGTCTCCGTGGCGCGCAGCACCTCACGGGCGGCCGCGTACCCACGGACCTCCCATGTCCCGTCCGCGCCACGGTGTACCGGGCAGCCCGGCCGGCCGGGCCCCCGTTCGACCTTGCGCACGCTCTCCCGCGCGTCCCCCATCGGGTCCCCAATCGCCGCACCGGACGACAGTGTCGCCGCGACGGCCGCCCGCGCGATGCGCCTTTACCGGCCATGCGCGTTCCGGCGGGCGCTCAACCCTCCCGCCCGGCAGGATTCGTCGGAACTCAGGCGGGCCGGACGGCGCCGCGCAGGGCGCCCTCCCCGAACGGCAGGATCGCCTCCTCGCGGATGTACGTGCCAGGCCCCGGGGCGTGGATCATCATGCCGTTGCCCGTGCACAGCCCGGTGTGGCTGAGGTCGTCGAAGAAGAAGACGAGGTCTCCGGGGCGGAGTTCGGCCAGGCTGATCCGGGTGAAGGCCTTCGCCTGGTCGATGGCGGAACGCGGCAGCGTCACCCCGGCGGACCGCCACGCGGCCTGCGTGAGGCTGGAGCAGTCGTAGGACTCCGGTCCGGTCGCCCCCCACACACACGGCCGGCCGATCTGCGCCCGGGCGAAGGCGAGAGCCTTGTCCGCCTTCCCCAGGTAGGCCGTACCGGTGGTGCTGACCGTGACATCGGCCGGGGCGGCGGCCAGGAGGACGGCCTCGGGGAGCGGGGCGGCGGGGGCCGCGGGAGCGGGCGGGGCCGGGTAACCGGCACCTGCGGTCAGCACGTCCGCCGCGGGGGCCTGGTAACTAGGCATGGGCGCGGAGGGAGCGAGACCGGATGCCGAGTAACCCGATGCCGCTGTGGTGAAGCCGGGTTCGGACGTCGGATAGCCGGGTGCGGGGGCGACCGGGACGGCGGCGCCGGGAGCCGTGAAGCCGGACTCCGGTGCGAGAAGGTCGAGTTCGGGCATCGGATAGCCGGACGGCGGTGTGGTGAAGCCGAGTTCCGAGGTCAGGGGGTCCGGAGCGGGTGCCGCAGAGGGCATGGGGAAGGCGAAGGCGGCTTCGGGTGTCGTGAAGCCCGACACCGGTGCGGCGAAGCCGAGTTCACCTGTCGTGGGATGCCCGTCCGCCCCGGTCGGCGACGTCGTGCCGGGAGCGGCGGCGGGCGGCCGTCCCGCCCACGCGGCGGTGATCTCCGCGCGGAAGGCCAGCTGCTCCGCGGTCTCCCAGGGCTGCTGAGCCGGCTGCGCCTGGGCCGGTTGCGTCCCGATCGTGGGCAGCACGGTCGTGGGCAGGGAGGGTGCGGGCAGGGAGGGTGCGGGGGCGGCCGGCGCGGCCAGGGACGGGGCGGCCAGGGACTGCACGGGCTGGGACTGCATGGGCTGGGCGAGAGCCCGGGCCAGCACCTCCCGGGCCGTGGCGAGCTTCCGCCCGTTCTGCTCCTTGGTGTTCTTGAGCGAGGCCTGCCGGTCCGTGGGAGCGGAGGCGGGGGAAGCGGTCTGGGCGGGCACGGTGGCCTGGGCGGGGACGGCGGGCAGCAGGGCCCTGGGCGCCTCCTGGCGCGGCTCGGGGGCCGCGGGGAGAGCGGCGACGGCGCGCGCGGTCAGCTCCGGAACGCGCCGGGTGGCCGCTTCCGACTCCCGTACGGCAGCGCTGTCGGCGGGCCGCTCCGGTGCGCTCGCCGGGCGGGCGGCCCGGGCCGGACGGGCGGGCTGGCGGTCGGCCGGCAGCACGGCGGGCGTCACCGGACCGACCCTGCCGCGTGCCACGTCGAACCACTGCCTGGCCACCGCGTCGAGCGACGGATCGGTCGACCCGCGCCCGCTGTTGGCGACGGACGTGACCGTCCCGCGGGTCCGGCTCGACTGGGCGCGCGTGATGTTGTAGGAGCCCGTGTCGGACTCGGCCCGGTCGTAGAGCGAGTTGACCCGCTCCTGGATCTCCGCCCGGCTCGGCTCGTCGGTGTTGCCGCCTGGGGAACGCGGGCTGCGATCCGTCGCCATGGAAGACGTACTCCTTCCGTCCTCCGCCTGCCACTCGGCGGCGGAATCCGGGCGACCCTTGTTGCCAGGTGCCCCCAAGCCCCCTGCCCTGACGGGCAGTCGTACGGCTTGGGCGTCAACTTAACCAACTTGTGAGGCTGGCGTGAAGATTGGAGCGCCAAATGTCCGATACGTATTCGTGACCTTCGTCTCTTGTGGCCGCCACGAGGTTTGCCCGCTGTACGGACCGTCGCGGGATGGTCACGAACGGGCGTCGGCCGCCCCGGCCTCCGGGCGCCGGACGCGGCCGGCGTCGTCCTGGGCCAGCAGGGACAGCAGGGCCGCCACGCTCAGGCCCGCCTCGGCCGGGTGGCGCAGCACCTTGCCGGACTCGACCCGGTAGGTGTTGCCGCGTCCCTCCCTCGTGTGGGACAGATAGCCGTCCTGCTCCAGGTCCGCGATGATCTTCTGAACGGCCCGTTCGGTGAGCCGGCAGTGCGCGGCCAGGTCCCGGATGCGGGCGCTGTGATTGTCGGCGATGGCCGCCAGCACGCGGGCGTGGTTGGTGAGGAACGTCCATCCGTTGTGTGACTCGGGCACTCCGTCCATGCGGCGATTGTATGGCTGGACATTCACGTATACAAAGCCCGGAACTTTATTTCGTGTATCGGTTGACGTATGACGAACGGCGGGGTGAGTCTGGAGGGGACCAGTGGACTGACCGGGGAGGCGGTCATGCCGGAACGCGCCGGTGACGCGAACGCCGAAGGCGGAGACACCTGCAACGGGGCGGAGGGGAGTCGTGTGCGCCCCGTCTCGCCGAGCCCCGCGCCCAAGATCGGCCTCCGTCCCGACGGCGACCGTGTCGTCGTCGCGGTTCGGGGCGAACTCGACCTCGACTCGGCCGAGCAGCTGGCACAGGCCCTGCGCGCGGCGCTCGGTGCCGCGGTGGCCGGCGTGGATCTGGAACTCGGCGGCGTCGGGTTCTGCGACTGCTCCGCTCTGAACGTGTTGCTCGATCTGCACGAGCGGAGCCTGAAACTGGGCAAGACGCTCACCCTGCGCACGGTGAGCCCCGCGATCGAACGGCTGCTGACCCTCACCGGCACCCGGACCCTGTTCGACGCCCCCGACTCCGATGGCGAGGGGGCCGGTGAGGGCGAGGCGGGTCGGGGTGACGTGCCGGGCCGAGCCCCGGACCACGGCGCCCTGGACGACCTGCGCATCGAGGTCGTCCAGCTGCGGCGCGCCATGCAGACCCGTCCGGTGATCGACCTGGCCAGGGGCGTCCTCATGGCGTCCTTCGGACTGGGCGTCGAGGAGGCCTGGCGGGTGCTGGTCCTGGCCTCCCAGAACACCAACACCAAGCTGTACCACCTCGCCCGCGACCTGGTCGCCGCCGTACTGGGCGAACCGCCCGCGGACACCGTGCAGGAGCAGGTCGCCGCGGCGGTGGCCAAGGTCAGGGCGGAGGCCCCCTCGACCTGACCGGACGACGGGACCGAGCGTGCCACCGTGGGTCCTGCGCCTCCGGGAGGCGGTCGGTTGTCACGGTATGACCTCGCACCGGATATGTCCCGGTAGCCGATGGATCAGCGAGACGTACGGGCATCACTTCGTGCCTTGCCACCACGGAAGGCTTGGGCGTCGGTCATCGCGACCCCGCCGAGCACGACCGCGCCTCCCATCGCTTCTGCGACGGTGAACGGCGTCCCGAGCGCGACGGAGATGAGCACGGTGAAGACCGTGATCAAGGTCGAGCCCGGCGGTGTGACCGCCGCGACCGACCTGTTCGGCACGGAGCCGGCCGAGGCCGCGCCGGCGTTCGGCGTGGCGCCCGAGCGGACCCCCACGGTCGCCGCGGGCCTCGACCGTCCCGGCGGCGTACGCGCCACCGGAGGCGTCGACGCGGCGGTGGACGCCCTCGAGCAGATGACCGGTCGGCGCCTCCCGCGCGCGATGGGCATGACTTCGCGGGCGTCGTCGAGACGGTCGGCGACCGCGTCAACCGGCTGCTCGTCGGTGACGACGTGCTCGGCGGGACGCCGATCACGTCCGCAGGCGCGTTCGCGGGCGTACTCGAGCCACCCCGCTCCGTGGACGGCCGTGTCGGAAGGGCGCACCCGCGCCGTCCTCGTCCGCCTGCCCGACCCCGGCCGCGACGACGCCTCGGCGATCCGGCCGTCCCCTCACGGATTGCCGGTGGTCCCGCCCGGCAGACGACAACGTCACCGCCCGCCTCCGGGACCGGCTCGACGGCCGGCCCGGAGACGGGCGGTGAGGCGGCGCAGGTCAGGTCAGTTGAGGGTCCACTGCTGGTTGGTCTGGCCGTTGCAGGTCCACAGGAGCAGCTTGGTGCCGTTGGCGGTCGCCGCTGACGCGGCGTCGAGGCACAGTCCCGACGGGTCGTTGGTGATCGTGCCGTCGGAGTGGACGGTCCACTTCTGGTTGGTGCCGCCGGTGCAGCTCCAGATGATGACCTTGGTGCCGTTGGCGGTGCCACTGCCGTCGGCGTCCAGGCATTTGTTGCCGTACACGACGAGCTCGCCGCGTGAGGTCTGCGTGAAGGTCTCGTTCCGCCCGCCGAAGCAGTCCCACAGGATGGCCTGGGCGCCGTCGCTGATGGTGTTCTTCTCCAGGCCCGCGCAGCGGTGCGAGGCGGCGCCGACCAGGGCGACGCCGTTGGTGCCGGGGAGGTCCTGGACGCGGATTGCGTCGATGTCGGGCGCGGTGCTGCCGGAGACCGCTGCGAAGCGCACGCTGTTGGCGCCCTTGGCGAGGTGGGCGAGTACGGACACGGTCCGGTACGTCGTGGCCGAGCCGGTCGGCGGGAAGGCGACCACCGACGTGTACTGGCCGTTGACCTGGATGGTCGCCGTGCGTGCGGTGGTCCCGCCGTTGGCGTAGGTGATGTCCACCAGCTTGGTGCCGGCCACGCCGGTCGTCACGGCGCCGAAGGCGGGCGTGGTGGCCGTGGTGGTGTCCTCGTAGGTCGATCCGGTCGTCTCGGTGCCGGAGACGGTGAGCAGGACGGCGTCGTTCGCCGGGACTGTGGTGGAGTAACTCGTGGCGTAGGAGCCGGTGCTGGTGCCCGTCCAGGCGTTTCGGACCGACGCGGTGGCGCTGGTCAGGCCGAGGTCGGCCCAGCGCACCGTCATGGACGCCGACGAGGAGGTGCGGTTGAGCAGCAGCACCGCGCGCTTGCCCGTGCCGGCCAGGACCTTGCCGTACACCTGCAGGTTTCGGGTGTCCTCGGCGACCTTGACGCCCTGTAGCCCGCGCGGGTCCTGGTCGATGGCGATGACCTCGCGGTTGGTGAGGATGTCGCGGGTGGTGGTGCTCATCGTGGCCAGGTTGTTCCCGGCCAGCAGCGGGGCGCCGGAGATCGCCCACAGACCCATGTGCAGCCGGTTCTGGGCTTCCGTCAGGCCGCTCATGCCGACCATCAGCATGTCGGGGTCGTTGTAGTACCCGGTGTGCTGGGCGGCCGGGTGCAGGCCCCGGTCGAAGTTGGTGAGCATCATGCCGGTGGTCGGGGTCTGGCCCCACAGGATGACGTCGGTGCTGGTGCGCCACAGATCGCCGTAACCGGTGGCCCAGTTCCACGGCAGTCCGCTGCCCCATTCACACAAGGACAGCACCAGCTCGTGGCCGGTGACGGCGGTGGCGGCCTCGTTGGCGGCGGCGATCGCCTTGTACGTCGTCTCCTGGTCCAGGCCCTCCACCCGGCCGCCGCACCAGTCGATCTTGACGTAGTCGAAGCCCCAGCGCTGGAAGGTCTCCAGGTCCTGCTGGTAGTGGCCCTCCATGCCGGTGCCGGGGGCGGCGGGGCGGGTGGTGGGGTAGTAGTAGCCACAGCCGTTCTTGCCGGCGTCGGTGTAGATGCCGGCCTTCAGACCCTTGCTGTGGATGTAGTCGGCGACGGCCTTCATTCCGCTCGGCCACAGATCCGCGTCGACGGCGATGCTGCCGTCCGCGTCGCGGTCGCCCTGCCACCAGCCGTCGTCGAGGTTGACGTACTGGTAGCCGGCTGCCGTCATGCCGGAGGAGACCAGGGCGTCGGTCTGCTGCTTGATGACGTCGGAGTCGATACTGCTGGCGAAACTGTTCCAGGACGCCCAGCCCATCGACGGCGGGGTGACGGCGGCCTGCGTGGTGCTGACCGCGGCCGGCTCGGCGGACAGCGGTGCCGAGGTCTCGTGGCCGGCCAGGGCCGTCAGGCCGACCAGGGTGAGGGCGAGGACGCGCACGGTGATGCGTCTGGCCCAGCCGCGAGCGGAGGTGTCCGACATGGGGGTGCCTTCCATGATCAGTATCCGACGCGGAAGGTCGCGTCCTGCTGTTCCGTGGTGGTGGAGATCGGGTCGACGCGCAGGACGTAGTTGGAGTGCCGGATGTATCGGGTTGGATTGTTGTAGGAGCGGAACGACGCCCAGCTCGTGTCCGCGAGGCCCGCCGTGCGGTAGAAGGTCGCGTCGCCGGCGAACGTGGATGTGCCGTCATTCACGTCCAGTTGGAGCGCGTAGTTGTAGTGCCGCAGATAGCGGGTGGGGTAGTTGACCGACTGGAAGGAGACCCCGGTGCTGTCGGCGAGACCCGGGACGATGGTCCACAGGGAGTCCTTGTACGGCTCGATCGGGTACTCGTCGATCCGGGCCGCGTAGTTGGAGTGGCGGACGTAACGGGCCGGGTAGTTGTAGGACTTGAGACGGTTCCAGGCCGGCGAGCCCCACTTGGCGAGCAGGTTGTCGTACTCGGCCGTGGTGATCGTCGTGATGCCGCAGTGCTTGGAGTTGACCGGCTGGGTGTAGGTCTTCTGGTCCAGGGCCGTCCAGGTGCCGGAGGCCGGGCTGCCGGACTGCCAGGCGTAGAAGACGCCGTTCGGCGTGTACGTGTCTCCCCACAGCCACCAGTTGCCGGAGGCCAGGGACTTGACGAGAGTCGGGGCCTCGGTGCCGCCGTGTGCCACACCCGTGCTGAACTCTGTGAAGCTGCCCGGGTCCAGAGAGGTGGACCGGGCGCTCACCAGCGTCTGGTCCTTCTTGAAGTACAGGTAGTTGTAGCCGCTCACACCCACGGCCATGTCACCGTCGATGACGTCGTAGCCGGGGTCGAAGAAGACCTGCGGCGCCGAGGCGGTGACGAAGTCACTCGTGTAGTTGACCATGATCACGTTGTGGCCGCTGTCGTTGACCGCGGAGTAGATGACCGCGTACTTGCCCCGGCCCGCGTCCCAGAATGCCTCGGGTGCCCAGCTGTGGGTGGTCATGTCGTGGAGCTTGAGGCGCCGGTAGCCGGTGAAGGTGCGCAGGTCGGCGGAGTCCCAGACGTGGATGTACTGGCTGTTGTAACTCCAGTCGGTGCCCTTGAGGTCCGTGGCGAGCACGACGAACGTGCCGTCCTGCTTGCGCATCAGGAACGGGTCGCGCAGGCCCAGCGCGCCGGCGGTGGGGGTGACCAGGGGGTTGTTCTGGTTGAGCGGCGTCCAGTTGAGTCCGTCGGGGCTGACGGCTAGGTGCAGGCCGTAGTCGGTGCCGTCGCCGAGATTGGTCGACTCGGTGAAGTAGACCATCGCGTACGCCGAGTCGGCGGCGTGCGCTGTGCCCGCGCCGAGCGTCAGGGCGAGCGGCACGGCGGCGGTCATGCCCAGGAGGCCGCGCCGGGACAGGTGGGGGTTTGCGCTCATCTCGTACTCCAAGGTGGGCGTGCGGGGGACACCTAAACGACCGGTATTTCGAACGAAGTTCGATAAATCGATCAGAAAGTAGGGCCTGGTCATGGGCGCGTCAATCGTCTTGTCAGTCTTTTGTGGTTCCTGTGCGCTCCGGGGAGGCGCGGGAGCACATGCCGCCCCGAAACGGGTGGCTCAGCGCCGGGTGCGGATGAAGCCGATCTTGTCGACCTCTTCGCCGGCGCGCCCGTGGAATCCGGCGATCTGCCGGCCGGTCGGGGCGGTGCGGGTCACGCAGTCCGAGGTGGTGGTCCTGCCGGCCGGGGTACGGCCGAATTTGGCCGTGAACCTCGCGTAGAAGATCCGCGTGTGGTCGTCCTTCCACGCCCTGGCACAGGTGCGCCGTCGTCGTCGCATACTCACCGCTGCCCGGCGTGAGTGAAGACGCCGTGAGCTACGCGATCGCGTTCGCCGTGGCGATGATCGTGGTCGTCTTCCTGCACATGCTGGTCGGCGAGATGGTCCCCAAGTCCTGGGCCATCGCCCACCCGGAGCGAGCGGCGACGCTGCTCTGGCCCGCGTTCCGGGGAGTGGTGAAGGTCGTACGGCCGGTCATCGGGCTGCTGAACAAGGTGAGCGACGCCCTGGTACGACCGTGCCGCGTGACGCCACGCGACGAGCCGGCCGCCGCCCACGGCCGCGAGCAGCTCACCCACCTCATCGAGGAGCCGGAGCGGCTCGGGCTGATCAGCGAGACCAGGAAATCCGGTGACCGTCGGCACGCCTCACGGGTGTTCGACGGTCGGCTGTGCGGGTTCCTGCCCACCCACGCTGACCAGCCCGGTCTCGTAGGCGGCGATGACGGCCTGGACGCGGTCACGCAGTTGGAGCTTGCCGAGGACGCGGGAGACATGGGTCTTGACCGTCGTTTCGGCCAGGTGCAGACGGTCGGCGACTTCGGCATTGCTGAGTCCTCGGGCCACCAGACCCAGGACCTCGCGTTCGCGTGAGGTCAGCGAGGCGAGATCGCGGTGGATCGCGTTCCGGCTCCCCTGTTGCGTGAACCGTTCGACCAGGCGCCGGGTGACGGCCGGTGCCAGCAGGGCGTCGCCGGAGCGGACCGTGCGGACGGCGGAGATCAGCTGCTCGGGAGTGACGTCCTTGAGCAGAAAGCCGCTGGCGCCCGCGGACAGCGCCGCGTAGACGTACTCGTCGAGGTCGAAGGTGGTCAGGATGATCACGCGGGGCTCGCCCGGGGCGCCGGTGAGGATGCGACGGGTGGCCTCCAGGCCGTCCATCTCCGGCATCCGGACGTCCATCAAAACCACGTCGGGCCGGGTACGGCGGACCGCGTCGACGGCTTCGGACCCGTTGGTGGCCTCGCCCACGACCTCGATGCCGTCGGAGCGCAGGATCATCCGGAATCCGGTGCGGACAAGGGTCTGGTCGTCGGCGAGCACCACGCGCGGCGGCGGCTCTGTCACGGTGCCTCCAGAGGGATGAGTGCCTCGACACGGTAGCCGCCGGTGAGGCGCCGGCCGGTGTCCAGGGTTCCGTCGTAGACGGAGAGGCGCTCGCGCAGGCCGAGCAGTCCGCGGCCGTTCCCGGTGGCAGCGCCGGGCCCGGGAGGGCCACCGGTGTCGGAGACTTCCACCCGGAGCCGGCCGGGGGCGTACTCGACGGACACGGTGGCGTGCGCCCCGGAGGCGTGTTTGACCGTGTTGGTCAGCGCCTCCTGAACCACGCGGTAGGCGGTGAGCCCGATGCCGGGCGGTACGGGGCGGGCCGCTCCGGTGATCTCGAGGTCGACCGGCAGGCCGGTGTCCCGGACCCGTCCGACGAGAGTCTCCAGCTGTTCCAGACCTGGCTGCGGGGTCAGTTTCTCGGCGCGGTCCGCGTTCTGGCTGCCGCTGTCCATGGTGAGCAGGCCCATGACGTGACGCAGATCGGTCATGGCCGCCCGACCGCTCGCCTCGACGGCGAGCAGTGCCTCGTCGGCCTCGTCGGGGACGGCTCTCATGACCCTGCGGGCGGCGCCGGCCTGGATGACCATGACACTGACGTTGTGGGTGACGACGTCGTGCAGTTCGCGGGCGATTCTGGCGCGTTCCTCGGCGACGGCACGGCGCAGCGCCTCGGCCTGCTCCTGTTCCACGGCGGTCAGCCGCGCGCGGCCCTCGTCGGTGCGCACCCGCCAGGTGCGCAGGCCGTTGGCGGCCATCGCCAGCGGCCCGAGGATCCACAGGACCACGTACTCGTTCGGGACGATGCCCGGCTGGTACGGGTAGACGTGGGTGGTCGAGGTGCCCGACGTGTAGACCAGGAGGACCGCCGTCGGAACGGCCACCAGGGTGGGAATCCGGTACGGGCTGTAGGCCGCGGCGCTGTAGACGGCGACGACCAGGGGGTAGAAGGTCAGCCGCGCGACGTCCTGAGGGGTGAGCAGCGCCAGGCAGGCCACCACGCACAGCACGCCGAGCGGGTAGCGGCGGCGCTGTATCAGGGCACCGGAGGTGACGAGCGCCAGGGCGCTCAGGGCGACCGCGGCGTCCGTTCCCGACGGTTGGACCACCTTCTCCACACCGGGGAGGACCTCGCGCACCTGATGGTTCGTGACGTCGACGGCGTAGTACACGGTGGTGACGGCGAAGGCCGCCGCCACCGTCAGGTCGAACTGCCGGCCCCGCCGGGTGAGGCGCGGAGCCGGCCCGGTCGGGCGCAGCGCACGGCGGGCTGCCTCTCGTAGCCGGTCCACCGCGGTCGTCTCGTTCGTCACCGGCACATTCTCACCGCCGCCCCGCCCTCGTGGGATCCGTCCCGGAGATCACTTCCGGCGCACCTCCTACGCCGGTCGCCTACTTCTCAAGGAGGACACCGCCGGGCCCTCGTTCCGACGGAGGACCGGAAACGGCTCGGGCCAAGGACGTGGCCCGGCCGGAGGGGACCCCTCACGTGGAACCAGGAAGGCACCAGGCACACTCTGCGTGTTGTAGTCCCCTTGAGCCAAAAGGATGAGCCACAGATGATCACCCTCACGAAAGAAGACGGCCCGGCCGACCTGGACGGAGTGACCCACCTCTCCATCGGGGTTTCCTGGGATCCCACCGCCGGCAGCAGTGGCGGGGTGCTGGGCAGGCTGCGCCGTAAGACCGGTACCGACCTCGACCTGATCGCCGTCGCGATGCAGGGCGGGGATCCGGTGCGCCTCGCGGGTCTCGACTCACTCGACCCCATGGGCAACGGCGCGCTGGTACACAGCGGCGACAACCAGACCGGGCACGGAGACGGGGACGACGAGACGGTGACCGTCGAGTTCGCCCGAATACCGTCCAACATCACGTCGATCGTGTTCGTCGCCGCCGCGTACAAGAAGGGCAGCTCTTTCCAGAAGGCGCGCAACATCAGTTTCAAGGTCTATGACGCGACCGGTGGCAACTCCCAGCAGGTCGCCGACATCTGGCCGAGCCTGCTCACGCAGGACAACGGTTGCGCCGTGGCGAAGGCGCTGCGGGTCGGCGGCAGCTGGAAACTCGAAGTGATCAATGTGACGGGCAAGGTCAAGCAGGGCGACGAACACGCCCTGATGCGTTTCGCCGTCAGCAAGTAGCACCTACCGCGACCGCACCGGAGCGTTTCTGGACGGGCCACCCCCGTGACGGGGCTGTGCCGGGGTGTGTGAAGGTCAGCTCCGCTGAGCCGACTGCGTGAATACGGGGGTAGTTGTGAGCCGGTTGCTCTAGGGCGAACGGTCGTGGAACCCGCTCGCCCGGACCGTGGAACTGACCGAGGTCCACCTGCGCAATGGCGGCAGGACCACGCCGCTGAGCGAGCTGAACCTCGCCGCCATGGCCGACGTGTTCCAGCGAGGGTGCTGGCTCGGAGGCGGTGGGACGGAGCGCCCGCTGGAGCGGCTGGCGGAGGGCACAGGGGTGGTGCCGGTGACCCGCGTCACGGGCACCGCGACGCCGGTGAGGGCCCGACAGGCCGCCGAGTTCGCCCGCAAGCCGGGCGAGCTGGCGGTGCGGCAGTGCGGTGGGTCCGCCCAGGTGGCCGCCCTGGCGGACCGAGCCCGGGCAGAGGGGGTACCGCTGTGGATCGCGCGGCGCTTCGCGCCGGGCCCGGCCGGGCCGATCGCCGTCGCCGCAGGGGCAGGGGCAGGGGCAGGGCCAGGCGTTCAGCCGCTCGCGGAGTCCAGTGCCGACTGGAGCGACTGGCGGTAGCCGTCACTCGTGTACGTGGCTCCTGAGACGGTGTCGATGTCCGCGCTCTGAGCCGTGAGCGCCTCTCGGGTCAGCTGCGGGATGGCATACGCGTTGATCTGCTGGTCCCTGGGGTTCTCCTGGGGGTAGGTGACCGCGGTGACGTCGGTGAGCTTTCCGTCCTTCAGCGTGACGCGGACCTGGACGGGGCCCCAGCGGGTCTGGACGGAGTCCCCGGTGAGGGTCTTGGTTCCCGTGGCGGCGGATCCGCCCGACCCGGTCGATCCGCCCGACCCGGTCGTTCCGCTCGACGTGCTGGAGCTGCTGGAGGGCGCGGGGGAGGACACCGACCCGGCGACGGCCGGCGTCGTGTGCGGCTTCAGCGACAGCAGCAGCACCATCCCGGAGACGGTCGCGGCGCTCGCCAGCACGACGCGGCGCAGCGGACGGTTCTTCTTCAACGTGTGCAAGACGGCCTCACAGCTCGAAGGACTCGTGGTGGATACGGCTGTCCGGGACCCCGGCGCCGCGCAGTGCCTCGTACAGGTCCTGCGCGAACCCGTGCGGGCCGCACAGGTACACGTCGTGGGCGGCCAGGTCGGGTACGGCCGCTCGCAGGGTCTGGGCAGTGAGGTCGGGGCGTCGGCCGTGCGGACCGTTGAGCGCGTAGTGGACCTTCGCCCCGCGCCACCGCGCGACGGTCTCCAACTCGCCGCCCAGCGCGAGGTCCTCGGCCGAGCGGGCGCGGTAGAGGAGGGTGACGTCGCCGGGCAGCGTCTCGAACAGGGCCCGCAGCGGGGTGATGCCGACGCCGCCCGCGATCAGCAGGGACTTGTGCGCGCTCTGCCGGTCCGCGGTCAATGCCCCGTACGGCCCCTCCGCCCACACGCGGGTGCCCGGCCGCAGCAGGCCGACGGCGGCACTGTGGTCGCCCAGTGCCTTGACGGTGATGCGCAGCAGGTCCGGGCGCGGCGGCGCCGACAGGGAGTACGGCGTGGAGGTCCAGCGCATGCCCTCGGTGAGGAACCGCCAGCGCAGGAACTGCCCCGGCCGCGCGCCCATCTCGGCCAGCCGTCGGCCGCGGACGACGACGGAGTACACACCCGGCGCCTCCCGGTGCACCGAGTCCACCCGCAACCGGTGCCGCAGGTTCAGCCGCACCGGAGCGAGGATCCGGAACCACACCACCAGGGCCGCGACGCCCAGGTACAAGGCGTACCAGGCGGCCTGAACAGGCCGGCTGCCGACGAGGTCGGACCCCAGGGCCAGCTGGTGGCCGAAGGCGAGGAAGACCGCGGCGTACGTCAGCAGGTGCGTGTAGAACCAGAACTCGTGGCTGACCCGGTGGCGTACCGCGCGGGCCGAGACGATCCCGACCGCGATCAGGATGACGGTCCCGGCGGTGGCCTTGAGCATCTCCGGGTAGTCCAGGACCACGGTGAGCGTCTCGTCCACGATCGAGGAACCGTCCTGGGCGGCGTACCCGACCAGGATCAGCACGACGTGCGCGACCAGCAGACAGACCGTGTAGCGGCCCGCCATCGCGTGCCAGCGCGTCACCCGGTCCGCCCCGACCCGCAGCTCGAGGAGCGGGACGCGGGCCATCAGGGCGACGAGGACGGCGCAGGCGTACCCGCACAGCAGTCCCGCGATCCGCCCGGCCCCCGTCAGCCAGCCCGAGGCGCCCACGACCGACCCCGTATCGTGCCACCACAGGGCGACCACGGCGGCGGCACCGCCCCACAGGACGGCGAGCACCGGGCCGACGGGAGAGCGCCGTGGTGCGGGAGGCGCCGGGGCCACCCTTCGTCGCGCGTAGGCCGTCGTCATCCACATGTCCCTTCGGCTGTCCTCACGACCCCGTTCTTCGGCCGTCCGCGACGACACTGTGCCGACGCAACCTCTGAGCCCGCTCTCAGTGACCGGTGGGGTGACGCGGCCCCGCCGCAGGTGGGGAGGGCCGCCCAGCCGATCGGCGCCGGCCGGCGGCACGGCGGACTCAGAGCCGACTCAGAGCGAACTCAGAGGTTGGGAAGGCAGCTCACGACGCGGCGAGACCGCATCCTGGTAACCGAGATGAACACTTCCCGCCCCCGCGGCCCCGGCCGCCCCGTGCTGACCCGGACCGACGGCGCCCCGCTCCGGGTCCTCGTCGTCGACGACGACCCCGACCTCGCCGAGGTTCTCTCCGGCGCCCTGCGCTACGACGGCTGGCAGGTCCGCACGGCGGGCGACGGCGTCTCCGCCGTCGCCGAGGCACGCGAGCTGCTGCCCGACGCCATCGTCCTCGACGTCATGCTCCCGGACACCGACGGCTTCGCCGTGCTGCGCTCGCTGCGGGCCGTACGCCCCGACGTGTGTGTGCTCTTCCTGACCGCCAGAGACGCGGTCGAGGACCGCATCGCGGGCATCACGGCGGGCGGCGACGACTACGTGACGAAACCCTTCAGCCTGGAGGAGGTCGTCGCCCGCCTGCGCGGACTGCTGCGCCGGGCCGGCATGGCCCGCCAGTCGGAGGACGGGCCGCGGCTGACCGTCGGTGACCTGGTCATGGACGAGGAGGCCCGCGAGGTCACCCGTGGCGGCGAGCTCGTCGAGCTGTCCCCGACGGAGTTCGAACTGCTCCGCTTCCTCATGCGCAACCCGCGACGCGTCCTCAGCAAGGCACAGATCCTCGACCGTGTGTGGTCCTACGACTTCGGCGGGCAGGCCCATGTCGTCGAGCTGTACATCTCCTACCTGCGCAAGAAGGTGGACGCGGGCCGCCCGCCCATGATCCACACGGTGCGGGGCGCCGGATACGTGCTCAAGCCGGTGGCGCGGTGAGGACAGGGCTGCGAGAGCGCCTCGCACGCGGTCCGCTCCGGCGCGGGGCGAGGCGGTGGCCGGCCCGGCTGCCTCGGCCGCACACACTGCGGGCGCGGCTTACGGCCGGCCTCGTCGTGCTGCTCGCGGTCAGCTGCGCGGCCGTCGGGGTGGCAGCGGTGGTGGAGCTCAACGGCTTCCTCACCGGCCGCCTCGACCAACAGCTGCGTGAGACGGGCGAACGCTTCCCGGCGAGCCTGGAGCACGGCGGGACCCGGCCCTCGGACCTCCCCCAGTCCCGGAAGGGCGACGAGGACGGCGATGGCGACACCCGCCGTCAGACCGTCGGCACCTTCGGAGCCCGGCTCGTCGGCGACACGGTCACCAACGCCGCGGTGGTGGGTTCCAGTACGGGCGCGGGCGCACAGAACGTTCCACTCGCGGCCGCGGACAGGGAAACGCTCGCCACGGTGCCGGCCGACGGCAGGGGCCATACGATCGATCTCTCCGCGCTGGACGACTATCGCGTGATGGCGGTCCGGGGCAGGGACGGTGATGTCCTGATCACCGGGCTGCCCACCGAGCCCGTCGAGGCCACCGTCCACCGGCTGGAACTGGTCGCCGCGGTCGTCTTCGGCGCCGCGCTCGCCGTGGCCGGCTTCGCGGGAGCGCTGTGGGTGCGCTGGTCGCTACGACCGCTGAGCAGGGTGGCCGCGACCGCCACGAAGGTCAGCCGGCTACCGCTTTCCAGCGGCGAGGTGGGTCTTTGGCCGCGCGCGCCCGAGGCCGACCCGCGCAGTGAGGTCGGACGGGTCGCCGACGCGTTCAACACGATGCTGGGCCACGTCGAGGAGGCGCTGACCAAGCGGCACGCGAGCGAAGAGCGGCTGCGCAGTTTCGCCGCCGACGCCAGTCACGAGCTGCGCACGCCCGTGGCGTCGATCCGCGGCCACGCGGAGCTGGCGCTGCTGCACCCCGGCCCGGTGCCGCAGAAGGTGGCGCGGGCCCTGGAACGCATCGAGGCCGAAGCGGCCCGCATGGGCGAGATGGTCGACGACCTGCTGCTTCTCGCCCGCCTGGACGCGGGCCGCCCCTTGGAGCGCCTGCCCGTGGACCTGACCCGTCTGGTCCTGGACGCGGTGACGGACGCGCAGGCCGCGGGCCCCGGACACCGCTGGACGCTGCAACTGTCCGAGGAGCCGGTGACAGTGCCGGGTGACGCCCACCGGCTCCATCAGGTGCTGGCCAACCTGCTGGCCAACGCCCGCCTGCACACACCCGTCGGCAGCACGATCACCATCTCGCTGGAGACCGAGGACGGCACCGCGGTGCTCAAGGTCCACGACGACGGCCCCGGCGTCGCCGCGGACGTCCAGCCCGGGGTCTTCGAGCGCTTCACCCACGGGGACCGTCGCCGCACGGAGGGCGTGGAGAGCGGTACCGGTACCGGCCTCGGCCTGTCGATCGTGGCGGCGGTGGCTGAGGCCCACGGCGGCAGCGTCGCCCTCGAAAGCGTCCCCGGCTCGACCACCTTCACGGTACGGATCCCCGCCGGCGACGGGTGACCGGACAGCGGCCCGTCCCGCCACTTCCAGCACATCGTCAGCACCGCACGGCCGCCAGGACCGATCGGCCCCTGTCCCGAGGAGCCGGCCGTGCGGCCCCACGCACAAGGGCCGTTGCGCGTCTCTGCTGTCACACCGCCGAGTACACGGGTCCGCTGGTTGCCTCAAGGGAGATCGCGGAGTCGGCCTGGTTCGGCCATGGCGATCGTGCGTGTGAGGCTCGTGCCGTGTGCGCACCGAGGAAGCGGGTGGGCACGTGCCGGCACAGAGCGCCGTGGCGGGCCTGCTCGTCGCTGGGCAGGAGCCCACGTCGCCGTCGCGGCCGGGCCGAAGCAGCAGGAGTCACTTGCCGTTGCTCTTGTCCACCAGCGCCGCGTACGCCAGTTGCAGCGCGTCCGCCCCGGCCAGGGCTGCAAGGCCGCCCATGGCGGTGCGGGTGGCGCGGGGCCAGAGCAGCTGGCCCGCGGTCAGGGTCGAGACCACCCACACGCTCATGCAGAAGGGGCAGGTCACCAGCTCTCCGACGGTGTCATTGCCGTCGTCGGCCCGCGCCTCCTCATGCAGTTCGGCCGGACCCTGCGGGCCGACGTACCGTGTGAAGGGGGCCCGCAGCGGACTGGTCACCGCCGCCTTGCTCAGCAGTCGGCTCAGCCGGAAGGTGGCCAGCGAGGTCAGCACGACGTCGAAGGGCACGGGCCGGTCGGGCAGGGAGCACCCACGGAGCCGTACCGCCGTCGCCCAGGCTGCTGTGTACGCCCCGAATCCGGCCATGGCCGTCAGATAGCCGCCCAGCGGCCGCTCGGACCCCGCTGAATAGTCTCGCTTCGTGCTGCGGAGAAATCCGTGCAGACGTCGTGCGAGGCGGTTGTCAACTGCTGTGCCCATGTGCTGCTCCAGTCCCGCTCGTGCGCCGGTCCGTCCTGCTGCCGCTCGCGTGCCCTGCCTGGACCCGTCGGTGCATGGGCAACCGGGTCCCCGCCAGGGCGTACGGCAAACGAACCGGCGAGGCCGGCCCGCCCCGCTCAGCCGTCGGTCTCGCCCTTGGGAATGAGGACGGCGACCGGATGGCCCGCGGTCGCCGCCGTGTCGGCGGTCCGGCCGGCCCGGAGCACCGCCTCGGGGGCCACCCGGGCCGAGCGGCCACGGTCGCCCCTGTCCGTGCCGCCCGCTTCGGAGCTCGTCGCGAGCCGCTTCGGACACGCCCTGCGAGCGCGTCCACAACCGGGCATGGGCCGCAGTGTGATCGGCATCTGGACCATCATCGCGCCTTGGGTGTGGCCGGGACCGTGGACGCCACGCGCACCGTGGTGAACAAGATCATCGTCGGAGTCCTCCTCGGCGATACCCCGCACGGGAACCCGGATGCCGCGCCCGGCAGGCGTACCGCCGTGGGGAGGGGTACGCGTAGCGGGCGGCGGACGACGACTCCGTACGGAAAGGCACAGTCATGAGCGAACCGGTTGGGCCGCACACCGTCCCGGCCGCTCCCGTCGAGCCCCGGAGGTCGATGGCCGCGGCCGCGCTCATGGGGGCGGCGGTGATGGCGGCGGTCGACGAGATCGTCTTCCACCAGATTCTGCACTGGCACCACTTCTACGATCGTTCCACCGCCGACGTGGGACTGCTGTCCGACGGCCTGCTGCACACCGCCGAGTTGCTGGCGCTGGTCGCCGCGTTCTTCCTGTACGCCGATCTGCGCCGCCGTCGGACCCTCGCGCCCGCCCACGCACGAGCGGGGTTCTTCCTGGGTCTGGGTGTTTTCCAGCTGTTCGACGGGATCGTGGACCACAAACTGCTGCGCCTGCACCAGGTCCGCTACGGCGTGGATGTCACCCCGTACGACTGGGCATGGAACCTCGGAGGCCTGATCCTGCTGCTCGTCGGCGTGGCCCTCGCCGCGCGCGTGGCCGCCCGCGGCAGGGCCGGATCGGCATCGTGAGCCTCGCGCACGTCCACCCGGGCACGACCGCGGGCCCCGGCACGGCCGAGTTGATCACGGCGGCGGCCGCGCTGCTCGTGGTCGTCGCCTACCTCTCGGCCGCAGGGCGTCTGCGGCGCCGGGGGGACGCCTGGCCGCGGCACCGGGACGCGTCGTTCGGTGCCGGGGGCGTCGCCATGGCCTGGGCGGCGGCGGGCGCGCTGCCACCAGGGCCCTTCACGGGACACATGCTCCAGCACGTGGCCGTGGGCATGGCGGCCCCGCTGCTTCTCGTGTCGGCCCGTCCGCTCACCCTCGTCCTGCGCAGCCTGGGGCCCGGCAGAGCACGCCGGGGTCTGCTGGCCCTTGCTCACTCCCGTGTCGTCGGCGCGCTCGTCTTTCCTCCGCTGGCGGCAATGCTGGACGTCGGCGGTCTGTGGCTGCTGTACCGGACGGAGCTGTATTCGGCCATCCAGCACAGCCCGCTACTGGGCTACCTGGTGCACGCCCACCTGCTGGCGGCGGGTCTGCTGTTCAGCTTCTCCGTGTGTCAGCTCGATCCGATGCGCCGCCGCTGGGGTGTCGCGGTGCGCGGTGGGGCCCTGCTGGCCGCCGGTGCCGCACACGCGGTTCTGGCCAAGACCCTGTACGCCCTTCCCCCGCCCGGTACCGGCTTCGCCGCCGCAGACCTGCACGGCGGGGCCCTCTTGATGTACTACGGCGGAGACATGGTCGAGGTGGCTATGGCCACAGTTGTGGGGCTGGGCTGGTTCAGGGCCCGCGGACGTACGTACCGTGGCTCCTTCACCGCGCCCAGGGGCGGCAGCGTCTTCGGGAGCGCTCGGGCAGCCGGGCCGGTGGAGGGACGGCACCGGGATTCGAGGCCACGCCTTGGCCGGCGTATGTGAATGGTCCTGCCCGGACCCGGAGGCCGGCCGGCGGACGGTCGCGACCGAGCTCGGCCGTCCGGTACGCGGTGACGCCACCTCCCGGAACGTCCTGACGTTGCCGGCCGGCCGAGTCAGGCGCTGGGCATAACACCGGTTGCCGGTCCCAGCGGCTCGAGTGCCGCCGAACAGTCCCTCCATCGTGCTCGAAGGAAGGACTCGTCCCGCCCTGCGGGTGCGTGCGGTCGCAGGGGCAGCCGGATGGCCGAAACATGGCTTCGAGTGCCCTGGGTTGCGGACTGCTGTGCGGCGACGGGGGTACTTCGCCCGCCCGGCCGATCCACGAGGAGCGCCCCCATGACTTTCAACCCCCTGGAACAGCGGGGTATCCCGCTGGACCGCCAACTGCGCAGTTGGCGCGAGCTGAACGTGAAGCCGATCGATCCCGACCACTGTGACCCGTACACCCGATGTCGGATCATCACGATGAACGGGATCGAGGTGGAGGCGATCCTCTTCAGCCACCAGCTCGCCCGCAACACCGTCGATCCCGAGGTGAAGCGGCAGCTCGCGCGGACCCGCTACATCGAGGCCCAGCAGCAGAAGGTCGTCAACTGGCTGCTGCCCGGCGTGTCCTCGGTGCTCGAGACGACGATCGCCTACGAGCAGGTCGCGGTGGACCTCACGGCCTGGGTGGCGCGGATGGAGCCGGATCCGTACCTGACTCAGGCGTACCAGTTCGGGGTGCTGGAGGACTTCGACCATCTGTACCGGTACGCCAACCTGTACGAGATGATCGAGCACCGCAAGGCGGAGTCGATCGTCGACGGGCTGACCGAGGTCATGCCGGGACGGCCGACCAGGTTCCACCACCGCGACCCGGTCGACAATGTGCGCGATCCGTACGCGAAGGACGAGACGAACCCGCTGTCGAAGCTGCACGCGCTGACGATCCTGTCGGCGGAGCAGCAGACCATGAACTTCTACATGAACACCGGCCCCACCTACATGGAGCCGATCGCCCGCCAGCTCTACCAGGAGATCGGACTCATCGAGGAGGAGCACGTCACCCACTACGAGTCGCTGGTCGACCCGGGCGAGACGTGGTGGGAGCAGCTCGTCAACCACGAGTACAACGAGTGCTACCTCTACTACTCCTTCATGGAGCAGGAGAGCGACCCCCGGGTGAAGGCCATCTGGGAGCTGCACCTGAACATGGAGCTGGAGCACCTGCACATCGCCTGTGACCTGATGCGCCGGCACGACGGGCGTGAGCCGCGGGAGGTCCTGGCGCCTGAGCTGCCGAACGTGCTCACCTTCGAGCCGAACAAGCAGTACCTGCGCGAGTTGCTGGACACCCAGATGGACCTGACCACGCTCGGCGCCGGCTATGTGCGGGAGCAGCACGAGCGGTTCGAGAAGATGCAGGAGCAGATCCACGGCGGCGAGGAACCGCCCAGCGACCGGGTCATGGCGGAGCACGACGAGATGTTCGGCCGGGAGTACCGCATCGAGTCCGAGGGCGAGCACCCCGACCCCGCGATGCGCGAGAAGTGAGGGGAACCGGGATGACCGATCTTGAGACCCCGCAGGCCGGAGACGACGGAGCCGAGGACACTGATGTCGTGGCGTTGCTGATGCGGCAGCACGGTGACATCCGCAACCTCTTCGACGAGGTCGAGGCGAGCACCGGCGAGGAGCGCCGTGACGCCTTCCGCCGTCTTGTGCGCCTGCTGGCCGTGCACGAGACCGCCGAGGAGGAAGTCGTCCACCCCTTCGCCCGGCGGGCCCTGCCCGGCGGTGAACAGGTCGTCGAGGACCGGCTCGCCGAGGAACGGGCGGCCAAGGAGACGCTGGCCGCCCTCGACGACCTGGACACCGACGACCCGAAGTTCATGCCGCAGCTCATGAAACTGCGCAAGGACGTCCAGGAGCACGCGCGGGCCGAGGAACGCTACGAGTTCACCCACATCCGCCGCAGCACCGACGCCACCGACCTCGCCGCCATGGCAAAGGCGGTCAAGGCCGCCGAAGCCGTGGCGCCGACCCGTCCGCACCCCGGTGTCGAATCGGGAGCGGCGAACGTGGCGCTCGGGCCGGTCGCCGCCCTCATGGACCGCACCAAGGACGCGGTACGCAAAGCCATGGGCAAAGACGGCTGACTGACGAGGCAGAACCAGCCGCCGACGCCCGCCCCGCTCGCCGTCGGCGAGCGGGGCCGCACCGTTGCGAGCCATGTACGTCATGTCATCTCGGGACAGTGACGGGACGGGGCGGTGGCTGACGGGCCGAGGGCGGGCCGGATCATCCGTGGGCTGCGCGCGGCGAAGCTGGGGAGTCGGCCGGCATGGTGGTTGATGGACTCAGGTGGTCCGGTGCAACGGAGCCGGCCCCTCCCCGTATCGGTCGCGCCCCGCTCAAGACCGCTCCTGGTCAAAGGTCCGACAGCAGGGTGGCCACCGTAGTGAGAATCGCGCAGACGGTCAGTGCCAGACCCAGACAGCGGCGCCGCAACTGCTGGTAGCGGTGCTCGTACTCGGTACGCAGGGACAGGCTTCGGGCCGCGATGCGCTCAAGGTCACGTCGGGCGCGTCGGAGACTGTCGGCAACGTAGTGGCATTCGATCTCCGCGCGCTGCGACGTCGTCAGCCACTCCATCGGCCGGACGAACTCCCGCGCACGCTGCTCCGCTTCCGTGACCCGGGCCTGCCACAGCAGGTATCCCTCCACCGTGTTGCCGAGTTCGCCGGCGACTCCCCGCTCCGGCAGACCGCTCAACGCGCGCCTCGGCCGCTCATGCGCGGGCGCCATGGGCCTCGGCCTCGGCGATCGCGATGTCGGGGTGGTGCAGGTCGAACGCCGGGGACTCGCTGCGGATCCGCGGCAGGGTGAGGAAGTTGTGCCGTGGCGGCGGGCAGGAGGTTACCCATTCGAGGGAGCGGCCGTAGCCCCACGGGTCGTCGACGCCGACCGGCTTGCCGTACCGGCTCGTCTTCCACACGTTGTAGAGGAAGGGCAGCATCGACAGGCCGAGGACGAAGGAGCTGATCGTCGAGATCGTGTTCAGGGCGGTGAAGCCGTCGACGGCCAGGTAATCGGCGTACCGGCGGGGCATGCCCTCGGCTCCCAGCCAGTGCTGGACCAGGAAGGTGCCGTGGAAGCCGACGAACAGCGTCCAGAACGTGATCTTGCCGAGGCGCTCGTCGAGCATCTTGCCGGTGAACTTCGGCCACCAGAAGTGGAAGCCGGCGAACATCGCGAAGACGACGGTGCCGAAGACGACGTAGTGGAAGTGCGCCACCACGAAGTACGAGTCGGAGACGTGGAAGTCCATCGGCGGTGACGCCAGGATGATGCCGGTCAGACCGCCGAAGAGGAACGTGACGAGGAAGCCGGCCGCCCAGAGCATCGGGGTTTCGAAGGACAGTGAGCCCTTCCACATCGTTCCGATCCAGTTGAAGAACTTCACGCCCGTCGGCACGGCGATGAGGAACGTCATGAAGGAGAAGAACGGCAGCAGCACCCCGCCGGTGACGAACATGTGGTGCGCCCACACCGTCACGGACAGACCGGCGATCGAGATGGTCGCGGCGACCAGGCCCATGTAGCCGAAGATCGGCTTACGCGAGAAGACCGGGATGATCTCGGTGATGATGCCGAAGAACGGCAGCGCGATGATGTACACCTCCGGATGGCCGAAGAACCAGAAGAGGTGTTGCCACAGCAGGGGGCCGCCGTTGGCCGCGTCGAAGACATGGGCGCCGAACTTGCGGTCCGCCTCCAGGGCGAACAGCGCGGCCGCGAGGACCGGGAAGGCCAGCAGGACCAGGACACCGGTCAGCAGGACGTTCCACGTGAAGATCGGCAGGTGGAACATGGTCATGCCGGGCGCGCGCATGCAGATGATCGTGGTGATGAAGTTGACCGAGCCGAGGATGGTGCCGAAGCCGGAGAAGGCCAGGCCCATGATCCACAGGTCGGCGCCGAGCCCCGGGGTGCGGACCGCGTCCGACAACGGGGTGTAGGCGAACCAGCCGAAGTCGGCGGCACCCTGCGGGGTGAGGAAGCCGCCGACTGCGATCGACGAGCCGAACAGGTAGAGCCAGTAGGCGAACATGTTCAGCCGCGGGAAGGCGACGTCCGGCGCGCCGATCTGGAGCGGCATGATCCAGTTCGTGAAGCCGGCGAACAGCGGCGTCGCGAACATCAGCAGCATGATCGTGCCGTGCATCGTGAACGCCTGGTTGTACTGCTCGTTCGAGATCATCTGCAGGCCCGGCCGGGCGAGTTCGGCGCGCATGAGCAACGCCATCACGCCTCCGATCAGGAAGAACGCGAACGATGTGGTCAGGTACAGCGTGCCGATGGTCTTGTGGTCGGTGGTCGTCAGCCACGTCACCACCACGTTGCCGGGCCGCCTGCCCCTGACCGGCAGTTCGTTCTGGTAGGAGTCCTCGGCTGCCGCGGCACCGTGGGGTTGGGGTTCGTCGAGGATGCTCACAGGTCGTCCGTCTCTCGATGCTCGCGGTCCGCTCACGCCATGACGTCAGTCACCGCCATCCTCGCTGTGCGAGGGCAGCACCTACACCCGGAGCGGCCGACGAGCGTCCGATCGCGTGACTGATGCACCCGGACGGAGCAACCGTCCGACCCTCCGCGGCCGTCGAACCGTGCGGACTGCGCTCGGCCCACTGGCGGCCCGGGTGGGGCTGGTGGCCACGCGGGCTGAACTCGTCGATGCAGAAGATGACTTCGGGCCCGCCTGACTCGGGTATCGCCTCGTCGTCGGCGATGGCGCAGGGGTGCTCTTGGCCGAGTAGCCGGGATCAGCGCTTGGGTACGGCAGGCGTTGCCGTCGATCGTCTCCGCGTGGCATCCCTGTGCCGGAGGTCCACGCCCCGCCTGGCGTGCCGGGGATCGGGGGAGCGCGACAATTCAGCCCCTCGATGGGTGTAAAAGATGACGAATCAGTCACTCGTGTACATATCTGGCGAATAGCCGCATTACCCGCGAGGAGGAGTGAGCTGATGAGTGAGGCAGTGCAGGACACCACAAAGTTGCAGCAGGCCGGTGAGACGGCCAGAGCGGAGGCGTCGGCCACCGCCGGTCAGGCCCAGCAGGCAGCAGGGCAGGTTGCGGGTACCGCCGCGGACCAGGCCAAAGCCGTGGCCGGGGAGGCGCGGCAGCAGGCCGGCAAGGTCGCCGACGACCTGCGCCGCCGCGCGATGGACGAGGCCGAGGAACAGACCAGGCGGGCTGCCGGGACACTGCACCAGTGGGCGGACGACCTGGCGGGACTGGCCGAGGGCGCGCAGAGCGACTCGCCCGCCCGCAGCCTCGCGGCTCAGGCGGCCGACGGCGGGCACCGGGCGGCCGACTATCTGCAGAAGCAGGGAGTCGACGGCGTCCTCACCGAAGTGCAGAGCTTCGCCCGCCGCCGTCCCGCGGCCTTTCTGGGCGGTGCCCTGCTGGCAGGGTTCGCCGTCGGGCGGATGGTGAAGGTGGCGGCCAAGGCCGACACGTCTTCGGGGCCGGACCAGCAGGGGGCCGTCCGCTCGGAGCAGGCGGCGCTGAACGAGCCGCACGCTGCGCTCGCGTCCACTCCGTCGCCGGGCGCCGCGCGGGAGCCGGTGCCGCCCGCTCCGCCCCAGTTCGCGCCGTCCCTCGGCATGACCCCGGGTGACGCACCGGGCCGGCCGGGTCCGGGGGTGTGAACGATGTCCTTCGTTCCGTCCCGTTCGGCGGTGTCGCCCGTCGATGACAGCTCGGTGGGCGAGCTGCTGTCCGCCGTGACGTCGGACGTCCAGACACTGTTCCGCCAAGAGGTCGAACTGGCGAAATTCGAGGTCAGGCAGGAGGCGACCAAGGCGGGCAAGGCCGCCGGAATGTACGGCGGCGCCGGGTTCGCCGGCTACATGGTCGTCCTGTTCCTGTCGCTGGCCGCCGTGTTCGGACTGGCCAACGTGATCGACGCGGGCTGGGCCGCCCTGATCGTCGCCGCCGTGTGGGCCGTGGCAGCAACCGTCCTGTATCAGCGGGGCAGGACACGCATGCGCACGGTGGCACCCAGACCGGAGCACACAGTCGAGACGATGAAGGAGAATGCGCAATGGGCACGTCACCCGACCGGATGAGGGCCGAGATCGACGCCACTCGGGGCCGGCTGTCCGCGGATGTGGACCGGCTCGCGGACCGGGCCAGCCCCCGAAGGGTGGTCCGCCGCCGCAGCCGGAGGATGCGCGGCGCCGTTTCGGGTATGCGTGAGCGGGTCATGGGAACGGCCTCGTACACCGCCCACGAGGTCACCGGCGGTGCCCAGAGCGCGGCCGGTTCCCTCCAGGAGGGCACCCAGCAAACGGCCGGCACAGTGCGCGACGCGGCCGGCCAGGCCGGGGAAGCGATACGGCAAGCGCCTGACGAGGCGATGCGCCAGGCACAGGGCAATCCGCTGGCCGCCGGCCTGATCGCCTTCGGTGCGGGCATGCTGGCGTCGTCGCTGTTGCCCGCGTCCGAGATGGAGCAGGGGAAGGCCGCCGCCCTGATGGCACCCGGTGGGGCACTGGAGCCGGTGAAGGAAGCGGCCCTCGACTCCGCGCAGAACCTGAAGGCAGGCGCCAAGGAGGCCACACAGAACGCGGCGCAGGAAGTGAAGGACACCGCCGCGGAAGCGGCCCGCACCACCCAGGACGAGGCCCGTGACCAGGCTGCGCAGGTGACGGACCAGGCACGTGAATCGGGCAGGCAGGTCGCCGACGAGGCGCGACACCAGCCGGGACCCGGCTGAACCGCGAAGCCTCCGGCAGGGCCGTACGCCGCAGCCGGTCGGCCCTGCCGGAGGCTGATCTGCGGTGCCGGTCCGGTCAGCCCGAGGCGCCGCTCCATGTGGTGACGCGACGTCTTCGGTCGGGAGGAGGTAGCCCTCGACCTCGTCGGCCAGGCCGGCGCCCTGCCGGTCCAGCGGGCCAGGGGACCGGTCGCATCACGTCGGTTCGCCTTTGTGGTCGGTGGCGTCGATGGCGTCCCGCCTGCCGTCGTTCTCACGCTGTTCGAGTTCCGCCATTTCCGGGTGGTGCAGATCGAAGGCGGCCGATTCGGAGCGGATGCGGGGCAGGGTCACGAAATTGTGGCGGGGTGGCGGGCAGGAGGTGGCCCACTCCAGGGAGCGGCCGTAGGCCCAGGGGTCGTCGACCTCGACCCGCTCGCCGAACTTGGCGGTCTTCCACGCGTTGTAGAGGAAGGGGAGGGTGGACAGGCCGAGGAGGAAGGCGCCGATGGAGGAGAGGGTGTTGAGGGCGGTGAAGCCGTCGGCGGCCAGGTAGTCGGCGTAACGGCGGGGCATGCCTTCCGAACCGAGCCAGTGCTGGACCAGGAAGGTGGTGTGGAAACCCACGAAGAGGGTCCAGAAGTGGATCTTCTCCAGTCGGTGGTCGAGCATGGTGCCGGTCATCTTCGGCCACCAGAAGCTGAAGCCGCCGAACATCGCGAACACGATCGTGCCGAACAGCACGTAGTGGAAGTGGGCCACGACGAAGTAGCTGTCGGTGACGTGGAAGTCCATCGGCGGCGAGGCGAGCAGCACGCCGGTCAGGCCGGCGCCGAAGAGGAACGTCACGAGGAAGCCGGCCGCCCACAGCATGGGTGGTTCGAAGGAGATCGAGCCCTTCCACATCGTGCCGATCCAGTTTTCGCCAGCGCCCCACCTACGCGGAAGAACGCGAACGAGGTCATCAGGTAGAGGTGGCCGATCTTCTTGTGATCGGTCGTGGTCAGCCAGGAGACGACCATTCGGCCCCTGCTGCGCCGTCCCTTGACCGGCACCAACGTGACCGGTGCAGTTTCAGCAGCCATCGGCTCCCTTGTCCGTGGAAGCGCGGCATTCAGGTATCAAGATTCCGTAAACACTCAGGCATCGCACGCTGACGCGTTGTGAGGTACGGAGCGCATGCCGTGTAATCAGATGCCGCAGGCGTACACCTCGCCCCGGGAGCCAGGAGAGGAAGTGCCGCGTGTCAGCGCAGGACTTTCTGGTGGTCTCGGCGACGGAGCTGTCGCCGGGCGGCGATCCGGGCCAGGACGACCATGGCTGCCGTTGCGGAGCTGCCCCCGATGATCAGGGTGGCGCGGCGCCCGGCCCAAGTGGTGGCGGGCAGGAAGTCGCGCAGCCGGTCGAACGCGCTGAGCGGGAGACCGCTCAGCGCGTTGCCGGGGGGACGTCGCGGCACACCAGGGTGGGGGTGGGTAGGTGCGGTGACCCGGACCGCTTCCCAGGCGGCACCGATCCATCGCAGTTGCCGGTCGCTGTGAGCGTCGCGCAAGCAGGGCAGCAGTTCGTCCTCCTCGTCGCGGATGTCCTGCGAGATCAGCGCGAAAGCCTGCCGGATCCATTCGTCGCGACGGGCATCTTGCGGAGAGCGTTCGATCCGCGCGATGAGTTCGTTGACGGCCTGGTGTTCCAGCTCCACGCGTGTCGTGAGTTCCACGCCGTCGGCGCAGCCGCGGCGCAGCAGGGGCCACAGGACGGTCTCCTCGGCGAAGGCATGGCTGAAGACCAACTGCACGATGTTCTGCCACAGGTCGTGCAGGTCCTCGGGCGTGTCCTGGCCGCAGAGGTAGCGGTTCATCATCGCGTCGAGGTCGGCGTGGTCGCGGCGCTGGCGCATCAGGATGCTGCCCTGCCCCCCAAGCAGAGCAGCATCCTGCCCGGTGATCGATACCGTCATCGCGGTTCCTCTCCCACAGGTGAGCCTTCCTTCCCGACGCCGGCATCCGACTCCTGCCGCTGAGGCACAGCCCCTTCTTCCTTTGGGTGGACGTCCTTCTCGCCGGTGAGCTCCTTCAGCGGGTGGGACAGTTCGTCGCGAGGGCTGGACATGTCGGCTCCTCTCGCAGGCTGCATGCCGAGTCCCCCTGTGCCGGTGTTCCACGCTCCCGCCACGTACGGGAGAGCGCCGGCGACGCAAGCGGCGCGGGCCCGTGCAAGCCGAGGGGATGGGCCTGGCCTCAAGAATGATCTCTCCCGCTGGGCTTGGAGGGAGCCGGCGCTTTCGCCGGTCCGGTGACACCACCCTCCAGGTCATCCGTTCGACAGGGGAACAGTGCCGGGCCCGGAAGCCGGCGGACCTCTTGCAGGGCCGCGACGGACGTAGTGGGAGGCAGTCGTACCGCGTGATCCTGCCTGCCGGCATGTCGGTGCGAGCTGCTGGACGCCTTCCGGGAGGCGTACTACGGACGGCCGCGTGAGCCGTCGGACCCCGCGGTCCTGGCTGCAGTTGGTGAGACCGCCATTCCTGAAACGTTGCACTCCGAGTGGATCAATACCTGTGCCCGCGAAGTGAGAGTTTGACGGACCCCGCAGTGAGAGTTTTTGCCGCGATGAGCAGGGTCGAATTATGTAACGTGCACAGGCCGTTCCGGCGTGCTACTGTCGCTCTAAGTTGCAGTTGTGGTTCCCAAAACTTCAAGTGCCCCCACCAGGCTTCTGCCGGATGGGAGCACTTTTGTATTTCCGGTCACTTTCCGGGCGGGGTAATCATCGCGGCGACACGGCGTTCGCGCAGTGCGGATTCCGATGTACTGCCCCAAAGGAGATATGACATGGCTACTGGTACCGTTAAGTGGTTCAATGCGGAAAAGGGCTTCGGCTTCATCGAGCAGGACGGTGGCGGCGCTGACGTGTTCGCCCACTACTCGAACATCGCCGCGCAGGGTTTCCGTGAGCTGCTCGAGGGCCAGAAGGTGACCTTCGACATCGCGCAGGGCCAGAAGGGCCCGACGGCCGAGAACATCGTTCCGGCCTGACGCTGACGCACAATCTGTAGCCGGGGCCCGCATCCTTCGGGGTGCGGGCCCCAGTTGCACGCATTTCCCGCAGCGGTTTCACCTGCGGGACGCCTCGGAGGAATCCGCAGTCTCACCACGCGCTGCTCCTCCTTTAGAGATGCAGGCGCATCCTCAGGAGCTGCACCGCAGCCGGGGCCCGGATCATAAGTCCCCGTCGCGTCACTCTTTTCAGCACCTCTGCCCCGGATATTTCCGTCGGTCAGATCTGCTTTCTTTTGCCACCGGTCCATACTTGTAATTCTCCATGCCGCCCATCGCTGCGGGAATTCCTTGATATGTGCCACATCGAGGAAGGTTCCGCATGAACCGCGCATACACGAACGACCGCCCCGCCCGCGCCCGTAATGGCAGTGCCGACGCCGGAAGGGGCGGCAGCCGCTTCGGCTCGCAGGCACCGCGCCATTCCGGCGGGCCTGTCCGTTCCGGCGGTTACGGCCGCCGGCCCGCCGCGGTGCAGGGTGAGTTCGCGCTGCCCAAGACGATCACCCCCGCGCTGCCCGCCGTCGAGGGGTTCGCCGATCTCGACATGCCCGAGCAGCTTCTGGCCGAACTCGGCAGGCAGGGTGTGACCGCACCGTTCCCGATCCAGGGAGCGACGCTGCCGAACTCCCTGGCGGGCCGTGACGTCCTGGGCCGCGGACGCACCGGTTCCGGCAAGACCCTCGCCTTCGGCCTCGCCCTGCTCGCCCGCACCGCTGGACAGCGTGCCGAGCCCCGCCAGCCGCTGGGGCTGATCCTGGTACCGACGCGTGAGCTGGCGCAGCAGGTGACCGACGCGCTCACCCCGTACGCCCGCTCCGTCCAGCTGCGGCTGGCCACGGTGGTGGGCGGGATGCCGATCGGCAGGCAGGCAGGCGCGCTGCGCGGTGGGGCCGAGGTGGTCGTCGCGACCCCGGGCCGGCTCAAGGACCTCATCGACCGCGGCGACTGCCGGCTGAACCACGTGGGCATCACGGTGCTGGACGAGGCCGACCAGATGGCCGACATGGGTTTCATGCCGCAGGTCACCGCGTTGCTCGACCAGGTGCGTCCGGAGGGGCAGCGGATGCTGTTCTCCGCCACCTTGGACCGTAACGTCGACCTGCTGGTGCGCCGCTATCTGACCGACCCCGTCGTGCACTCGGTCGACCCGTCGGCCGGTGCGGTCACGACAATGGAACACCACGTCCTGCACATCCACGGCGCCGACAAGCACGCCGCCACGATCGAGATCGCCGCCCGCGACGGCCGCGTGATCATGTTCCTGGACACCAAGCACGCCGTCGACCGGTTGACCCAGGACCTGCTCAACAGCGGGGTACGGGCCGCCGCGCTGCACGGCGGCAAGTCGCAGCCGCAGCGCACCCGCACGCTGACGCAGTTCAAGACGGGGCACGTCACCGTACTGGTGGCGACCAATGTCGCGGCGCGCGGCATCCACGTCGACAACCTCGACCTCGTCGTCAACGTCGACCCGCCGACCGACCACAAGGACTACCTCCACCGCGGCGGCCGAACCGCCCGCGCCGGCGAGTCCGGCAGCGTCGTCACCCTCGTCACACCGCACCAGCGCCGCGGCATGGTCCGCCTCATGTCGGACGCCGGAATCCGGCCGCAGACCACCCAGATCCGCTCGGGCGACGAGGCCCTGAACCGGATCACCGGCGCCCAGCCCCCGTCCGGCATCCCGGTCGTCATCACCGCACCGGTGACCGAACGCCCCAAGCGCAGCGCCTCCTCCCGAAGCCGACGCCGCCCCGCCTCGGCGACCCGGCGCGCCCCCGTACGCCAGCCCGCCCTCGGCACGGCGGCCTAGAAGACCGAACTCACCGCCGCTCGCGAGAGCTCCGTCTGCACGGACCGCGTGCGTGCTGCGCGACACCCTCGGCGATCACGGATCGTTCACCTCACCTGTGACCACGAGGGCCGAAGCCGAGCAGGCGATGCGCTCCCGTCGGCTCGGTGCCCTGCGACTCGTCGACGAGCAAGGCAGCGCCCCAGGCATCCTCGCCTCTCTCGCCGAAACGCCTCACCCCTGGTCGGCCCCTTCTTCCCTTCTCTCTGTGAGGCCACATGCGCTGCGTCATCGCCCGCTTCCCCTTCGAGCTCACCAAGGGTGGGGTGCTGGAATCGCTGAAGGGCATCAAGCCCGAACCGGTCACCGGCGAATCCGTGATCATCGGCCGCCGTCACTACCCCGTCAAGCAAGTCGGCCAGGTCATCACCCGCCAGGACCGCCGGGACTTCAGCGCCGCCGAAGTCCTCCGGGCCATGGCTGCGCTCGGCTTCACCTGTCGCGCCGTCCCCAAGGCCGCGCCCCTGAGCATCCTCAGCTCGCTGCAGCAAGCCTCCGCGATGCTCGGCACCACCGTCGCGGTCTGAGCGAGGGAACCGCGTACAAGCGCACACTGCTGTTCAGCTCCCGTCGCAGTGATTGCTGACAGGCCGGGATGCGAGAAGAGAAGGGGGGCCGCGGGTGGGCGGGCCCCGGGGTGTAGGGTTGGGGGGGCGGGTTGGTACCCGGGGCCCCGGGGGTTTGTGGCCCCCGGGCGGCGGCC
>NZ_JBHWUW010000060.1:0-44476 GCF_042737245.1 Streptomyces sp. NPDC060002 | reverse complement strand
GGCCCGGAGCCGATCGGCTCCGGGCAGCGGGGGCCTCCTCCTCGTAACCCCAGACAGGGATGTCCTGCTGCTCAGCGGGAGACGGGCGGGAGGGCGCGCTCGAGGAAATCGAGCCGGACCTGGCGGGGCAGGGTGCTGTCGAGGCCGAGAGCGGTGCGGATGGAGTCGGTGCTGACCTCGCGGGGAATCTCCAGACGGCGTTCGGCGTCGCCGATGATCTCGCCGATGAGATTGTGGGCTGTGCGGGGGTGGTGGCGGATGAGCCAGTCAAGCATCTTCGTCACCGGCGTCGTGATGCCGTAGAAGACCGTCGGACCGCCGACGGAGCTGTCGAGTTCCTTGCCGTACGCGAGTTCGTCGAGGACCGCGTGCAAAACGGTCGCGGCCAGGTCATGGGCGTCGATGATGCTGTCGGTGTCGGCAGCCACGCTCAGGGCGAGTTCGTCGGCGATCTCCTGGACGGCGCTCGCGGTGCGGAAGCGCAAGGCCCAGCGCTTGCGCCAGTCGGGACGTTCCCACAGGGTGCCGAAGAACCGGCGTGCCAGGCGCTGGCGCAGCTCGGCCAAGCCGATCGACAGGTCGCCGTCACCGGAGTCGAGCTTGGCGGCCGCGCTCTCCGGGGAACGGTCGCGTTCCTCTGCCCAGTCCTGGGCCACGGGGCGCGACCAGAGGCTGCGGCCGCTGACCGCGGCTTGGGGCGGGGGCACTTCGCGCTGGTCGCGGGCGATGTAGGCGCGCAGGGTGGAGGCCGCGATGCCGCCGATCTTCGCCATCTCCGGCACGCCGATGAGCTGGTCGGCGGCGAGTTCGGGGGCGGACAGGCGCACCACACACTGTGCCAGCGGCCGTGCGTCTGAGGGCCGGCGCGCGGCCCACAGGGCCAGGTGGTCGTTCCACGGGTCGGGGGGCGGGGCGTCGAGGTCGAAGTTGGCGACCTTGAGCAGGCGGCCGCCGTCGGGGTGGGCGTTGTCGTCGAGGAGGTCGGCGGCGGTGATGGTGGTGGCTGCCTTGATCGGCCGGCGCTCGAAGCGTTCGCTGGGGGCGTCCCAGACCTGGTCGGGCCGGTACCAGGTGGTGCCGTCCCACCAGTAGCCGCCCTGGCGGAACAGGAGCTGGGGTCCCCACCAGCTGCTGTGCCAGGGCGAGGCGTCCTGGTCCCGGACCAGGAGAACGGTGCGGCCGTGCTCGGGGTGCCGGCGTACGACCCAGGCCAGGTCCTGTCGGATCGGATCGGTCGTGAAGGCGAGCCAGGAACCCTTCGTGTCGGCGACCTTGTCCCAGCGGCCCCACGTGCTTCCTTCTTCATGGCGTCCGATGGCCTCGATCGCGGCGGGATCGTCGACCGGGATGTGGTCGTCGTCCACGAAGGGCAGGCCGGGGACGGGGTGGTCGGTGTGCAGGCCGTTGGCGACGGGCTGAAGGCGATGCATCGTGCTGTACTCCTCACGGCTTGAGTGCTGTAAATACTTACAGCACATGCGATCCCCATCGCACAGCACTGTGAAACCCCTTTGCCGACAGACAAGTTGGCGACAGGTCAGGCAACGACACTCACGACGGCACTCGTGCTTGCTCGCGACGGAGGCCGCAAGGTGCCGTCGTAGCGCTGCTCGCGCTGAAGTGACGCGCCGATGACGGCAAGAGGGCGAAGCACTCCGCAGGTGGGGAGGTCCGTACGCCGGTGCCTGGCAGGCGCTGGGCCGGACGTGCCCGTCTTACGCAGAGAGCATCCGCGCGAAAAGGGGTTCTGCTGTGGGGACTTGAGGGGATGGCTGTCAGCGCCCGTTGCGATGCTCAGTACAGGTGACTTGGGTGACTTGGAAGGGGTGTGCGATGCAGGACGATCTGCTGGTGGTCGGATTCGACCTCGAGACGCAGACCGAGGTCCGCATCGGCGAGTGCCCCCTGGAGCAGTGGCGCACGCTCGGCTCCGGACGGCGCGAGACCGTGGTCTGCTTCTACTGCTGGCACGGCATCGACGCTCCGCCGGCCACAAAAGTGCCGCTGCTGGCTCGCGGCCGGATCGGCGGCCTGGTCCGGCCGCACGCAGCCCCCGCCTCACCGACGACGACGAGGGCGGCCTCTTCGGCTTCCGCTTCAAAGCCGCAGGCAAGGCATAGCGTCTACCCGCACGACGCGCGTCGGGTAGCACGGCTCACCCGGCGGCCGTGGCCGGACCCCCGCCGAACCGGGGCAGGTCATCGACGGAGGCGTCCAGGCGCAGTCGCACGTACGGGTGCTGACCGGCACTATGGCGCTGTCGATGTGTCGCAGCCGGTCCTCGGCGGTCGGGCCGATCAGAGCGGTCTATAGGATCAAGCAGTTCCGCACACGGCTGACCGAGCGGTGTGTCCGCACAGCCCGGGGTGTCTGAGCATGATCTTCGAAGTCCGTACTGCTGAGTTCCTCGGCGCTCTGCTCGGGGCCCTGCCGGATGGCTGGAACGGTTCCTGGACGGGACCGCAGCTGCACGACCACCGTGAAGAGGAGTTGCGGCTGAAGGATTTGGCGCGCGACGCCAACGCCTGGGCGGGGTTTCTGCGGCCCGATGAGACTACGGGCCCCGGAGCGCGGCTGCTGCTGTCCCTGGGTGATACCGACGTCCGCTACGGAGCCGTCATCGGCCTCCTTTCCGGCGCCGATGACAGTTCGTCCATGTTCATCTACTCCCCTGGCGGCCTGGCAGACATCGGCGGAGAGTTCCATCGGCTGCCACGCTCCAGCACACCTGAGCATGTGGCCAATGTTCTGTGTCGGCTGACTCGGGCTGCGGACCAGCGCTCGGTCGAGGACCACCTCATGGAAGCGGCAGCGGTCGGCCGTCACGCAACCGGATGGTTTCCTGGCGAGCGGATCGTCGTGCTGGACCTAGAGACAACCGGTCTGAGTACCGACGATGACCGCATCGTGGAGGCCGCATGGCTTCTGGCTGATCACCGTGCTCTGGCCTGGAAATCAGTCCTGGTCAATCCGGGCATCCCGATTCCGGTGGACGCCTACGACATCCACGGCATCGACGACGTGCTCGTCGCCGCAGATGGAGCTGATCCTCGTGATGCCCTCGATGAGCTGACCGGCACACTGGCCAAGCACATCGCCGACGGGGCCACGCTGGTGGTTTTCAACCGCACCTACGACCTGCCACTCCTGGACGCGGAGTGCCGACGCCACAGTCTCCCCACCCTTACCGATCGACTGGCTCAGCCAGTGCAGGCCATAGATCCGATGCGTATCCGCCAGCAGACCCGCTACAGAGGCAGCAATACGTTGGCTGCTCTCGCCGAACTGCATTCCCCCGGCAACCTCGCCGCGCACAGCGCTCTGGGCGACTGCCTGGCCACCTGGGATGTCCTCGCTCACCTCTGTCTTCATGAGGGCAAGGCCATTGTGCGCCACCTGGCTCGCCGGCGAGAAGGCGGCCGGTCTGACACACCGCTCACAGTTCGCGACTTGCTCGCCAGCAGCACTTCGTGGTGAGCGGCGTACCGCGCCCCCCTTTCCGCTCAGCGCCACGACGGCTGCAGAGCTGGCGCGGGAGCGGGAGCGGTCTCGAGCAGACCCCCATCCCCGACAGGAGCCAGACGCGGCGGGCTGGCGGTTAGCGACGACGTCGTCCATGACCGGGCAGGCCGGCCAGGATCGCGTACACGCTGGAGCCGCTGCCGCTCGTGACCGGCTTCGCCCATCCATGCGTCGGTTCGGGGGGCACCAGGCGCAGCAACCCGTCCACGACGCGAGGCCGGGGGGCGGGAGCCGTTATCGGCTCGCCGGACAGGGGGCACCGCTCGCCCTCCGGCATGGAGTGCTGGGCAAGCGTGTTCTTGTGTGTGATCCGAGCCCAGGTTCCGCACGCGCACTCGTAGCTGTTCTGCAGCTCCGGGCCGCTCAGGACCACTTCTCCGGACTTCGGGCAGATACCGGGGCATCCCGGTGCCGAGTGCTCGTAGAGGTGACCGTTGCGCAGACTCGCTTTCGTCGGGGAACCGCAGTCCGGACAGACACACGCCTTCGTGGGAGCAAGACCGCGCCTCGGCATGTGGTCACCCTTCGCTCGCCGGGCCCCAACTCGCAGCTATCAGGGGGCGGTTAGGTTCTCCCCTGCCCGAATGCCGCCCACACCCGAGTACGCGCGAGCGGTAGCATTCGCGGGTTTCACCCTCCCGGCACACTCAGCCGTCGGCGTAGACGAGGAGCAGTGCAATGCCCAGGAAGACCAGCACCGAGAATCCGTCCGGCTACGACCCCAAGAGCGACACCGTCCGGGTCAGGCAGCACGACTTGGCACGCCTGCTGCTGATGTTCCGTTCGCTGGTCCGCGAGCAGGAGCCTGGTAGCTGGGATCACATGAGGGACTACGACGTGTCCTTCGAGCGACTGGCAGATGCCGTCGACGCTGCCGCTGAGGCCCGGCAGGGCGCCGACTGGAAGGGCCCTGACCTCCGGATGCGCTGCACCACCACCGAACCCGTCTACGACTGGCCGGACGGTGCACCCTACGACGGCGGCGCGCCGGTTACATGGAACGTTCCGGGCTACGGATCCCATGCCACCTCAGGTGACGAGGGGCGGCACTCGCTCAGGTCACTGTGCGGCTTCAGCTGGGCGCAAGGCGAAGGCCGACGCGTGGACAGCCTTCCAGACTGCCTCGAGTGCCGGCGCGAGGTCCAGCTTGGTGCCGACCGCCCCCGCGGCAACTGGTGAGTTGCGAACTTCTACCGAGGACGCCCCCTGTTAGAGGCACCCCGACCAGCCGCTGAGAGACTCAGCCGCTGATGCCGAAGGTGTGCAGCCACCACAGACCCGGCGTGGTTACCCGGCTGTTCAACAGGAGGCAGAAGCCTACGATCAAGCTTAGGAGCGAAAGCCCAGCGGCGGTACCGAGGGGAAATGCAGCACTGTCTTCGAGGTTCCCTGCGGGTTCATCAGCTTCTGCGAGCCAGATCGGGAAGAGAGCGATGGCCATCAGGATGGCCCAGCCGACGGCGGTGAAGAGGAGATCAGCCACTGCCAGCAGGGCGAGTCCCCACCACGGTGGCCCTTCCTCGGAGAAACACGCAGCTGCGAATGCCGCGCCGTCCAAGTAGACAAAGACGGGAGGGAAAAGAGAGAGGAACCAGCCGACACCCATAGCAATGTTCGAGAAGGTCCAGAATTCACTGAACGCCGGGGAAGGCTCCGGATCATGGGCGGCAAGGGGCGGCTGCACTGGTAGCACCACCAAATGGTCTTCCGTCCGTCGGTTCGTTTCCTGAGCGGCGCGTTGTGGGGCCTGCCAGTTCGGAATACCTTGGGCTCCGACATCGCGGAGCCTGGGCTGGGAGGTGGAGTATTCGGCGCTGGCTTGCGTCGACACTTCGGGAGGCGTCTCTTCTTCGGTGAGTCGACTGACCTGCCTGCGCAGGACTTGGATCTCTTGTCGCAGAATCCGTATCTCTTCCTGCTGGCGTTCCAGGTCGGCGTTCATCTCCCGTACGAGATCGCGGGCACCGGCCAGGCGTCGTTCCTGATCACTTACAGTCGCACGCAATCCGCCTCGTTCGGATTCGGCCGTTTCCGCACGCTGCCGTTCCTGCCCGAGTTCGCCAGTCACTTCCTGCAAATGCTGTTCCAGAGCGGCCAGTTGCCGAGCGGTGTTCTGGCGAATCCCCTCGATGGTTTCCTCCGCGGCGGCGTCCCGAGTGAGCCATGCGGTCTCCTGTGCTTCCGCGAGTTCTGTCTTCAGCCGTTTGGTCTCCTCCTGGGTGTGGCGGAGAGCTTGGCTTAACAGGCTCGACAGGACAGCCTTTTCCCGTTCCAGCACTTTCCGGGCATCGACCGCGTCGTAGAGCTCCGCCCGCAGCGGCACGGCAAGCCGTAGCGCCGCCCGGTAGGCCAGCCACAGGTTCTGCACGTCCTCCGCAAGCGGTGGCGGTTGGAGAACCTCCAAAGCCAGATCGAGCAGATGCTGGACTAGGTCTTTCGTCGGCATCTTCTCGCCCGCGATGAACTTGCCCAGTGTTGCCTTGGACCTGCCGGAGGCGTCCGCGGCGGCTGTGACATCCGTCTGGTGCATCTGGCCACGCAGCGTCAGTTCATGAGCCATTTTGGACTGGGTCCAGGGCGGGTCGGCGTCCAGCAGCGGTTGCAGCACCACCGCACGCCAGAGTGTCACCCACTGCTTCACCGGCTCCGGCAACGACGCGTCAACAGGGTTCAGAGGCCGCCCTGGCCGCCGTCTCTTCTCAGGCTCCTCCACCATGCTTGCCCTTGCTCTTGTTTCTTCCCCCGCGGAGACATCACGCCCACGCCATGCCTCCGCTTCCGAGCCAATTGACCAGCCGCAACGGTGGTGGACACCAAACCGCCCGGACCCGACATTCGGCAGGAGTCCACCATGGTCGATCCGCAGCATGCGCCGCAGGCCAACCGGCAAACTGCGCCGCCTGCCCGCCCGTCCCGAGTTCCGGCCCTCGCGGGAGCTGGCCTCGGAAGTGTCGGCGCTCTGACCCTGACACTGGCCGGCGCACCGTGGGGCATCGTCTTGACCGTCGCGCTCACCGGCCTCGTCATCGTGCTCGTGCAGTCCGTCGTCCAGGGAACCATCCCGCAGAACTCCCCCGACCGCCTCGCCTGGTGGCAGCACTACTGGAACTATCGCCGCACACAGCCCCAGACCCACACCCCGCCCCCACAGCACCCGCCGGCGTAGGCCCCCATCGGAAGGGTCGATTGATGAAGGCCGCGCCTCCCGCCGGTCACGCGCCTGTTCGGATGCATGTGGTGCAGCCCTGCGTCGCGTTCCCGCCGGACACGGCATGCGGCCTCCGCACTGGCGACGCCGGTACGGAGGCCGCCTGTGTGTCAGCGGGTGCGCAGCCACCACTCCAGGATGGCGACGAGGACGCCTCCGGTGGAGCCGGCGAGGCCGAGGACGGCGCGGCGGCCGGCTTCTCGCCACAGTGCCTGCGGGCAGCGCGGGCCGGCGGGTGTGGTGGTCTGGGTCGTAGTGCGGGTGGCGGCGGGCTTGCGGCGGCGGGCTTGCGGCGGCGGTAAGCCATGGCGGGTCTCCCCCTCGGTGGCGGTGTGGATGGTGGTGCGCCGGGCCCGGCGTTAACTCGAGATTGGCCTGGTGAGGGTGGTCTGGTCCCAAGACGACGCCAGACACCTCAGATGAGGGACACCCCGCGGCCGGCGAAGAACTCAGCGAACTCGGCTGCGGGCAGGCGTGCGGTGCGGGCCTGTTCGGTATGGCCGGACGGGTTGCGGAAGTGCACGGTGTCGGCCTGACGGCCGGTCACCAGCACGAGATGCCCGCCCTTACCCGGAGCGGGGTTCTCGGGGCGGCGGATCTCCTTGTGTACCGAGGCCATCACCAGCCGGCCGGAGTCGAGCAGGGTGAGAAGGCCGGGCACCGTCAGAGTGGGGTGGACCTCGGCGTGCAGGTGGTGGACGTCGTGCACGTACTGGACGAACGGGGCGTAGACAAGGCCGTGGATCACTCCCGTATCCGCGTCCTCGGTGTATGCACCGTACTTCCGGGCGCCCTCGAGGAGCTCGAACAGGGTGGGTGCGTCGCCGTTGCGGGCGAGGAGGGCCATGCGCAGGCAGGCAATGCCACACATGTGACCGCACCAGGTGCGGTACGTGTCGAGGTCGGGGGCGCCGCTCTCGGCCCATCGGGGATCGGCTGCGTGGTCGCGGCCCTGGTAGGCGAACGCGGCGATCAGGTCGGGGCTGGCGTACTGCGTGACGGTGGGAAACGAGAGGTCGAGATCAGGCACGGGCGTGGTCCTTCCGGTGGGCTGCCTGGCTGATCAGCCGGTGGAAGGTGGGCAGGTCCACGCCGCCGCCGGAGATCACCACCCCGATCGTCCCCGACTCGTGGGGCACGTGGCCGGCAAGCACGGCGGCCAGGGCACAGGCGCCGCTCGGTTCGGCTACGACCTTGAGGTGCCGGAAGGCGAATGCCATGGCGATGGTGATGTCCTGGTCGGTCACTGTCACAACAGTGTCTAGGAGCCGGGAGTTGACGGCCCAGGTCAGTGGGGAGGGGCTGGTGTGGCCGAGGCCGTCAGCGATGGTGGAGGGGGTCTCGGGCAGGGCGATGCGCTGGCCGCAGCGCATCGACAGCAGGGTGTCGGCGCCGTTCTCGGGTTCTACGCCGATGACCTTGATGCCGGGGTTCAGGTGCTTGGCGATGGTGGCAGTTCCGGCGGCGAGTCCGCCGCCGCCGACGGGGACAACGAGGGTCTCGATCTCGGGGTGCTCGGTCAGGAGTTCCAGGGCGGCGGTTCCGGCCCCGGCCATGCTGTGGAGGGAGTTCGCCGATGGGACGACGGCGAGGCCGTCGCGGGCGGCGATGTCGGCGACCAGGGCGTCACGGT
Organism: Streptomyces sp. NPDC060002; assembly: GCF_042737245.1. Classification (NCBI taxonomy): domain Bacteria; kingdom Bacillati; phylum Actinomycetota; class Actinomycetes; order Kitasatosporales; family Streptomycetaceae; genus Streptomyces; species Streptomyces sp. NPDC060002. The sequence continues at coordinate 36,113 of NZ_JBHWUW010000060.1, read as the reverse complement.
CCTCGGAGCCGCGGCGGTAGGTGACGACCCTGCCTCCGAGCGCGCGGACGCCTTCGACCTTGGGGGCCGGGGCGTCGGCGGGGATGACGACCGTGACCGGCACTTCGAGGAGACGTCCGGCCAGGGCGAGGGCCTGGGCGTGATTCCCGGAGGATGCGCCGATCAGACCGCCGACGCGTTCCTTCGCGGGGAGGGAGGAGGCGTGGTGGTAGGCGCCGCGGAACTTGAAGGAGCCGGTGCGCTGGAGGCTCTCGGCCTTGCACACAACCGGCCAGCCGGCGGCCTGGTCGAGGGAGAGCGCGGTCAGGGCCGGGGTGCGGGCGGCGACCGGTTCGAGGTTGGCGGCGGCGTCTTTCACGTCGCGGGCGGTCAGCTCGGTCACGGTCGGTACCCCTCGGTGGTGTCGGCGGTGGCGAGGATCATGCGGATGAGCTGGTCGTAGTCGATGCCGGCGGCAGCGGCCATGGTGGCGAGGTTCCCGGTGTGGGACAGCCCTGGCAGGGTGTTGATCTCCAGCCAGACCGGCCGCCCGTCGGGGGTGACGATGAAGTCGGAGCGGGAGTAGCCGGAGCAGCCCAGGGCGTCGTGCGCGGTAAGCGTCGCGGTGGTGATCGCGTCGAGGGCGGGGCTGAAGAGGTTCGCCGGGCATTCGTACCGGTATTTGGTCTTGTCCCGTTTGGTGGCGTAGTCGTAGAACTCGGCGTCGGTGGGGATCGTCGCCAGCGGCGGCAGGGCGACGGGCGAGCCGTCGATCTCCAGGACTCCGCAGCTCACCGGGATGCCAGTGGTGAACGGCTCGGCGAACCAGCGCTCGCCCGGGTCGATGGTGCGCAGGGCTGCGGCGAGCTGGGCGGTGTCGCGGCAGACCGTCATGCCGATCGAGCCGCCTTCGGACAGTGGCTTGAGGATCAGCGGGAAGGCGATCGTGCTGGTGACGTGCGTGCTCACGTCGCCGCTGCGGGCCGGGAGGGTGACGGTGGGCAGGACCGCCACTCCGGCGGCGGCCACGACGGTCTTGGCGAGGGCCTTGTGCATGCCGACGGCGGAGGCCGCCACCCCCGAGCCGGTGTAGGGGATGCTCAGGTGCTCCAGTAACCCCTGGAGCTTGCCGTCTTCGGCGTACTGTCCGGCGATGGCCAGGAACGCCACGTCGGCGCTGCGGATGTCGTCGGCGAACGTCTTGTCGGCGGGGTCGAGGAGTCTGGTGGTGTAACCCTGCCGGTCGAGGGACTCCCCTGCGGCGCGGCCGGACAGCAACGACCGCTCCCGCTCGGTGGACCTGCCGCCGGAGACGACGGCGATGCGCGCGGACTCGAAGGACTGCATCGTCACGAGTAGTTGCTCCCGTTCTGTCATGGATGAGGCCGGTTTCATGCGTACCGGTCTGTGGAGGCGCTACGGTCGGAGGGCTGAGCCGGGCGGTGCTGGACCGTGCCGGGCAAGTCCTGCTGATTCGGAGTGCGTCACGTGATCCCCCTTTCACTTGAAGCCGTCGCGGCCGCCGTCGGCGGCCGGCTGTGCGACGTGCCGGACCCGGCCGTGCTGGTGACCGCGCCGGCAGCCGTCGACTCGCGCGCAGTCGAGCCGGGCGGCCTCTTCGCCGCGCTGGCCGGTGAGCACGCCGACGGGCACGCCTTCGCGGCCGACGCGGTGAAGGCCGGGGCGGTGGCGGTCCTGGCTGAGCGTCCCGTCGGTGTTCCGGCCGTGGTCGTCGATGACGTGCTGGACGCGCTCGCCGCGCTGGCCCGCACCGTGCTGGCCGAAGTCCCGGAGGCGATGGTGATCGGGCTGACCGGTTCGGCGGGCAAGACCAGCACGAAGGATCTGATTGCGCAGGTGCTGCCCGAGCTCGGGCCGACGATCGCCACGGTGAAGAGCTTCAACGGCGAGATCGGGATGCCGCTGGCCATCACCCACCTGGACCGCCAAGTGCGGTACATCGTGCTGGAGATGGGCGCCCGCGGGATCGGGCACATCTCCCACCTGACGCGAATCGCCCCGCCGACGGTCGGCCTGGTCCTGAACGTCGGCACCGCGCACGTCGGCGAGTTCGGCGGCCGCGAGCAGATCGCCCAGGCCAAGGGCGAGCTCGTCGAGGCTCTGCCCGCCAAGGGGCTGGCCATCCTCAACGCCGACGATCCGTTGGTGGCCGCCATGGCCCCCCGAACCCGCGCTCAGGTGATGACGTTCGGCACCAGCAAGGACGCCGACGTACGGGCTGCGGACGTACGGCTCGATGAGGCGGGCCGGGCCTCGTTCACCCTCGTCGCCGCCGGCCGCGACGCACAGGTCGCCCTGACCCTTCACGGCGCGCACCACGTGTCCAACGCGCTGGCCGCGGCCGCTGTCGCGATCGGGCTGGGCGCCGACGTCGCGAAGACGGCCGGCGCGCTCTCCCGCGCGGTACTGGTGGCGTCCGGACGCATGGAGGTCACCGACCGGCCCGACGGCGTGCGGGTCATCAACGACGCGTTCAACGCGAACCCCGATTCGATGAAGGCCGCGCTCGGCACCCTTGAGGCGATGAGCAGCGGGCGGCGGACCATCGCGGTCCTGGGGGAGATGAAGGAGCTCGGCCCCGACGGCGGCGACGGACACCGGCAGGTCGGCCGCCTCGTCGCCACCTCCGGCGTGCAGGTGCTGATCGCGGTCGGCGGCGCCGACGCGCAGGCGATGGCCGACGCCGCCCGGGAGAACAACCCGAGCCTGACGGTTGTCAGCGCCTCCGACCGCGACCACGCCCTCACCCTGGCCCGCGACCTGATCCAGCCGGGCGACATCGTCCTGGTGAAGGGCTCCCACAGCGTCGGGCTGGAGCACACCGCCGAACGGCTCGCCCAGCCCGACACCATGGCGAGCGACCGCTAGACGGCGGCCAGCGGCCGGTCCGAGGGCCGAAGGAGCAGCGCCCCCAGCCCGGCCACCTCGCCGACGCCCATCGTCACGACCACGTCACCGGGACGGGCGAGAGCGGCGAGCACGCCGGCGGCCTGGACCAGGCCGTCAGCCGCGTGGACGCGGACCCCGGCACTCGCGGCCGCATGCTCGATTCCCTCCCCGGTCACCGCGCCGGCCTCGGTCGGCACCGCGTCGCGCACGGGCAGGAGCACCACCTCGTCCGCGCCGGCGAGCGCCGTGCCCATCCGCGGGCCGAAGACCCGCACACGCGTCGCCCCGCAGGGCTCGAACGCGACGAGCACCCGGCCATCGGTCAGTTCCCGCGCGGCCGCGATGTCCGCGGTGATCGCGGCGGGGTGGTGAGCGAAGGAGTCCACCACCCGCACCCCCTCCACCGCGCCGAGGAGCTGCATCCGGCGCTGCACCCCGGCGAAGCCGGACAGCCCGGCCGCCAGCACCTGCGGCGCCTCGCCCAGGGCCCGGCCCGCCGCGTACGCCGCCAGCGACGCGAGCACTGCCGCACGGCCCGGCGAGCGCACCGTCCACGACACCTGGACCCCGCGCGGGTCGAGCACGGTCACCGTGCTGCCCCCGGCCGCCACCGGGACGGCGGACAGCAGTTGGACGTCGGCCTCCCTGCTTGCGCCGAAGGTCACCACCTGCGTGCCGCCGTGGCCGCGTACCCGGCCGGTCACCTCCCGGGCGCCGACATCGTCGGCCGAGACCACCAACGTCCCGGCCTGGGTGGCGAAGTCCGTCAGCGTCCCGACCACATCCGCCGTGCCGGCGAAGGTCTCAGGGTGGTCGTCGTCGGCGTTCAGCACGACCGCGACCTCCGGCCGGTACAGGGCCACGCTGCGGTCGGACTCGTCGCCCTCGGCGATCAGCAGACCGGCCCCGGCATGCCCGTTGACGCCGCCGACCGGTGCGGCACCGGCCGCCCACGACGGGCTCAGGTGCCCCACTGCGGCGGCCAGCATCGCCGTCGCCGTCGACTTCCCGTGCGTCCCGGTTACGACCACCGACCGCTCCGCCCCGGCTACCAGCTGCGCCAGGACGTGCGAGCGGTGGGCCACCGGCACGCCCGCGGCGCGGGCCGCGATGATCTCCGGGTTGGCGGCGTCGATGACGCTGGACCACACCACCACCGACGCGCCCGCGATGTTCGCCGCGTCGTGCCCGGCCCGGACCCGGCAACCCGCCGTCTCCAGCCTGGACGCCGTCTCGCCCGTCTTGATGTCCGAGCCGGACACCTGCGCGCCACGACCGGCGAGCAGGTGGGCCAGCGCGGACATGCCCGCCCCGCAGATCCCCACGAAGTGAGGACGGGTCAAGTCCAGCGGACCGACCGGCGACGGGATCTCCACGTACCTTGTCTCAACCACAGCAGTCTCCTCGTGTATGAGGTGGTGCCTGATGTGACGCTCCTCCCGGCGGGCGGGAGAAGGGGTTGCAGGGAGCCGGGCCCAGAAGGAACCGGTCCCGTCCCCGCACGTGACCTGAGCAGCGGCCCGACACGACGGCGGCGGCAGGGCAGGGGCGGGGAAGTTCACAGAGCATGACAGCGGTGGAACGGGACGCCTTCGTGCGCGTCGGGTGAGGACGGCCCGACAGCCCACCCCAGCCGTGCGGGCACTGTCGCGCCGGTCACCGCGCACTCTCCTGCGGCGGCTCGTTCAGCACCCGGCACCGACGTCGACGCTGGACAGCGTCGATCGCGCTCACGCTGCCCTCGCCGTGCTCGATCCGGGCCCGGTAGTCCTCCCAGTCGCGGTCGGTCCAGTGGTCCAGGCCTGCTGGAAAGTCGTCGGTGCCGATGCGAGTCACTGGCTCGCCTCCACGGCTGGGACGCCGTACATGCCGGCGCACGGGGCGCAGGCGAACAGGGCGTCGTCCCGCAGTATCGGCACCGGGAACCTGGGGTCCGGAGTCCCGCTGCACCAGCAGCACGAGCGGCCTGTGATCTGCTGCGCACTCAGCCGCTCGCGGTGAATCGCCGGGGCGTCCACGTAGGCGCCGGCAAACGTCTGGCGGTGCGTGCTGCGCGTCGTCATGGTGGATGCCTCGCGGTCGGGAAGCCTGCGGCGGCCGTCCCCCACGGGGGAACGAGGGAGGGCCACCGGCGCCTCCGGTGTTCACCGGGGCGCACGTCCAGTCCAACGCCGAGGCGTGGTCAACAGGTAGGAAAAGTGGACCCGTTACTACTCGCCATGACCGGAGATTTCTGAGGGCGGGATCCCCGAGACCCCTCCACGCTGCATGATCACGCAGCTACGGTGAGTGCGCGGAAGGAAATTTCCGGTTGCAGGCCCACATGACCGAACACGCCCTCAAGCAGGCCACGTTGGCCGACAGCGTGAACGAGGAGCTGAAGGCGGCCGGTCACAAGGGGACAGTCGGTGATCGCACGGTCCGCAACTGGGTAACCGGAAAAACCCACTGGCCACACCAGCGCCAGCGAGACGCCCTCACGGCAGTATTCGGATGCATACCCGTCTGCCTTGGCTTCTATCCCCCCGGCATGCCCGCACCGCCCTACGAGGACCCCTCAGCCATGCTCCGCCGCCGCTTTTGCACCGCCGCCACATCCGCCGTCGCAGCCACTGCCCTTCCCGCCGTCGACGCCCGTCCCCGCACCGTGGGCACCTCCGACGTGATCCGCCTGCGGGACGGCCTGGACAAACTCACCGTGCTCGATCAGAAACGCGGCGGACACGCCGCCCTCGAACGCGCCGCCCTCGCCGGCGCAGCCGAGGCTGTCGGCCTCCAGGACCACTCCGCCTCGCAGACGATCCGGCAACGGCTGTTCGGTGTCGCCGCCGACTACACCACGGCCGCCGCCTGGTCGTGCATCGACGCCCGCCAGCTCGACCGGGCCCGCAGCCACGTGAACGAGGCACTGAGACTGGCCGGACTGTCACAGGACCCCGTGGCACTGATGCGGGTGTGGAACTCCACCTCGATCCTCGCGCACCAACTCGGTCACCACACCGAAGGTGTCGCAGCGGCACAGGCGGCTCAGTCCTGCGCGATCACGCGCCGCGATCCGCTGTTCGGATCCCTCGCACACGCCCGTGCCGCAGTGGGGCACGCCTACCGGGACGACCGGCAGGCCGCCATCCGTTCGATCGGATACGCCGAAGAGGCCCTGGCGCGAACCGAGGTGCACCCCCGTCCGTCCTGGATCTCCTTCTACGGGCCCGCGGAACTGCACGCCCTGACCGGCATCGTCCGCAGCCGTCTCGGCCAGCCCGCAGAGGCGGAAGCAGCCTCACACCGCGCCCTGTCCGCGCTGCCCGCCCCCTACCGACGCAATCGCGCCATGACGACCGTGGACCTCGCCATCGCCCAGCTCCACCAGGGCGACGCCGAACAAGCCTGCGCCACGACCGAGGACGCCTTCACCCTGATGTCCGGAAGCCCACTGCCCGGCCGCCTGCGCGTCCAGCTGGGCGACTTCTACCGTGATCTCCTCACGCTCGCGCCCTCCACCACAGTGGCGCGCGAGTGGGCCGACCGTTACCGATCCGAATGGAGCCCCGCGTGACCACGGCACCCGCCATCGAACTGCGCCGCTACGGACACAACGACCTGCCCGACATCCGGCAGACCCTGCTCGACGTCCATGCCGACGCCTACTTCGAGCGGCGGCACGAAGAGTTCGTACAGCGCTTCCCCTGGTTCGTGGACCACTGGGGCAGGCGTGAAGGATTCGCGTGCGTGATCGCCTACGAGGGCGGTGAGCCCATCGGATTCACCTACGGGGCGCCGGGCGAGCCAGGCCGCGAATGGTGGCGCGAGTACCTGGCCGACGAGCCGGCCGACCCGTCGACGTTCTCCGTCTCGGAACTGATGCTCAGGCCGAAATGGCGCAAGCAGGGACTCGGGGAACGGCTTCACACCGCGCTGCTCGCCGACCGGCCAGAGGCCCTGGCCGTGCTCACGGTGGACACCAAGCGGCCCCGGCTCCAAGCGCTGTACGAGGGTTGGGGGTACAGGAAGGTCGGCGAACGTCAGCCGTTCCCGGACTCCCCGCTGTATGCCGTGATGCTCCTCGACCACAAACACAGGGGCTGATCGACGCCGCCTTACGGCCCGCTCCCACCGGAGCGGGCCGTCGTACCACGGGCGGTGGAGCTAACAGTCGGCGAGATCGCGGCGCGAGCTCGCCCACGCCCACTACGTTTTCAATCACAACCGCTGACACCGGAGGACCGCATGTCCGACGACGCCACCCAGGGCACCGCGAGCTTCATCTCCGAGATGGGCGTGCTCAAGCGCGTCGCACGGACCGGCTGGTGGTTCACCGGCAACAAGCACCCGGAGTCCGTGGCGGAGCACTCCTTCCGTGTAGGGGTGATCGGCTCGGTGCTCGCCATGATGGAGGGCGTCGACCCGGCCCGGGTCGCGCTGATCTGCCTGTTCCACGACAGCCAGGAGACGCGGGTCGGGGACATCCCGCACATCGGCCGGAAGTACATCAAGGCCGCCCCGAACGGCGAAGTGACCGCCGACCAGGTCGCCAACGCACATCCGGCCGTGCGCACCGGGGTGCAGAGCGCGGTCGACGAGTACGAGGCCGGCGAAACCCCGGAGGCGGTCGTCGCCCGCGACGCCGACAAGCTCGAATGTCTGGTCCAGGCGGTCGAGCACCGGGAGCAGGGCTACAGCCTCACCCAGAACTGGATCGACACCAGCCTCGCCTCGCTCAAGACCCCGTCGGCGAAGGCCCTGGCCGATGCCGCGCTGAGCATGGACTCGCTCCAGTGGCAGAAGAACTTCTTGTCCTGACCAATCCAGCCGCCACCGTCGTCGGACGGCGCGACTGCATGGAGCCGGGCCCCAGGGAATGTTGATCCCCCGGGGCCCGTGGTGTGACCGGCTCGGGGTTGTCGTCCGGGTCGGTGAGCCAGTTGACAACGTCGGCGTCGGTCATCCGGACCGCCTGCGTCTCGTGGGCGTCGCCCGGCTGGACGACGTGGAAGCGGCGGCGCTGTTCTGCCTGGCCACCGGCTGTTGGATGCCGGGAGGTGGCTGCGAGGTCGCCGGGCCGCTGGCCGGTGACGTTGGCCGGAAAGGCGGGAGTGAGATCCCTTTGCCGGTCAAGATCGCGAGCGGGGCGCACGCCGTGCGGGTGGTGGCCCTTCCGCGCGCCCTTCACGCTCCGAGACAGTGCGATTACTTTTAGTGACGGCACTTCTGGCGCTGGTCTCCCGCCTGACGTTCCTCCCCCGCCAGCGGCCCCTGGGCACGTAGGCGCGTTGGAGCACAGGGCGGACTTCCTGTGCCGCCGGCCGACGTGCATCGCAAGCACACGCAGATCGCATGCCCCGCCCACGAGAGTCGGGTGCGGGCCGGAGAGGGGACGCGATGGGTTCATGGCATTGGAACGACCAGGAAAGCCCGACCGCCACAGTCGGTGTCCGGGCCACGATGGGCGCCGTCACCATGAAGAACGACGCCAAGGCCGAACAGCGGCCGTACGTGTTCGTGCGCGGCTACGACTCGCGTCTGCACATCAACTGGTGGAACGGCAAGGTGTGGGACTGGAGCGACCAGGGCACGCCGGCCGGGCGCACCATCATCGAGAAGGTCGGCGCCGTCACGGTCCAGGACGGCCCCAACGAGCAGCAGCGGCCGTACGCCTTCGTCATCACCGACGACTCGAAGCTGCACGTGAACTGGTGGGACGGCATCAAGTGGAACTGGAGCGACCAGGGCGCACCGAGCGGGCGGCACATCCGTGAGGGCGTCGGGGTCGTCTCCGTGCAGGACAGTCCGGGTGCGAAGCAGCGCCCGTACGTCTTCGTCATCACCGACGACTTCCGGCTGTGGGTGAACTGGTGGGACGGCTCCAAGTGGAACTGGAGCGACCAGGGCGCACCGCCCAGCCACACGATCTCCCGCCCGCTGGGCGTGACCACCATGAAGAACGACGCGAACGCCTTCACCCGCCCGTACGCGTTCGTCATCACGGAGGACTCCAAGGTCTGGGTGAACTGGTGGGACGGTTCCAAGTGGAACTGGAGTGACCAGGGGGCACCGTCGGGGCAGCTGGTCAAGAAGGGCGTCGGCGTCATCAGCGTCCAGAACGATCCGAACGCGCAGCAGCGGCCGTACGCCTTCGTCCAGGGCTACGACTCGAAGCTGTACGTGAACTGGTGGGACGGCTCCAAGTGGAACTGGAGCGCACAGGGTGCGCCCAGCGGTCGGCTCATCCTGGACTCCGTCGGCGTGGTCACGATGAAGGACGACCCGAACGCCTTCACCCGCCCCTACGTCTTCGTCATCGGCGACGACTCCAAGCTCTACCTCAACTGGTGGGACGGCAAGGCGTGGCACTGGGCCGCCCAGGACACCCCGCCCGGACGCGTCATCGAACGCCCCGGCGAAGCGCTCACCATGCAAAACGATCCGAACGCCACGCAGCGGCCCTACGCCTTCGTCATCACCGATGACTCCGACCTGTGGGTCAACTGGTGGTCCCTGACCTGAGACACAACAGCCGCCTGGCCGGGCCCACGGGCCCGGCCAGGCGGCTGTGCGTTTCGATGTGCCCGACCGAGCGCCGCCCTATCGCGGCCCCAGTCCACCCGCACCCAGCGGCAATCGGCCGGCTTGTCCGACTTCAGGTCAGCTCTGGTTGGCCGTCGGGTCGGTGAGCCAGTTGACGACGTCGGTGTCGGTCATCAGGACCGCCTGCGTCTCGTGGGCGCCGTCGTGCTGGACGACGTGGAAGCGGCCCGGGTGCGAGCTCTGCTTCGGGGCGGGGCCGGCGACCGGGGCCAGGCGCCGCCAGGTGTCGGCCGCGAACCGCGCCAGGATCACCGTGGCGAACTGCTCGCGGACCTCCGGTCCCAGAACGGTGGAGTGGGGCCGCCCGTCGAAGATGACGTGGACGCGGGCCGCGCGTCCCGCCCACAGGGCGTCCTCGAGCGCGGTGATGGCCGGGGACGTCTTCGGGTCGCCCTCCTGCCGGAACGTCTCCCAGTAGCGGGCGAGCTGGCGCAGCGTGGCGTGGGCCTCGTCGATCGCGACGATCAGCCGCGGCACGTCCTCCAGGTCGCCGTTGAGGTCGAGGCGGCGCTTGAGTTCGTCGGCGAGGCCGACCAGGGCGTCGTGGATGCCGGCGATGTTGCCGCGGTGGGTCACCGTCGGCAGGGACCTGGCCCACAGGTGGGAGATCCGCTTGGGGTCGAGGACCAGGGCGTGGGCGCCCTGGTGCAGGAACTGGGCGGTGAGGGAGCGCAGGATCGTGGTGCTGCCGCCGCCGCTGGCGGTGCAGACCAGGACGTGCGGGGCTTCGACGTCCAGGTCGACGGCGATGGCCCGCCCGTCGGTGCTGATGCCGATCAGGGCGGTCCCCTCGGGCAGCGCCTCTATCTGCTCGCGCAGGTCGGGGGCGGCAAAGCTCAGCATCTTCGGGAGCGCGGTCTTCTTCATGGGTGCGGTGTTCCTGTTCTGTGTGGTGCCTGGCGAACCGGGTGTTCTCCAAAGCTGGGGGATCGTGTCGGCGAAACCGGACAGGTCCGTTTCGGCCGGTGTCGGCGGACTGGGAGGTCAGTCCAGGTCGGTGGTGCCGGTGGCGGCGCGGGGCCGGTTGCGGGCCCACTTCTTGAGGTCGCCGACGCGGTAGAGGAGTTCGGCGCCGCGCTTGTCGACCGAGCCGGGGAAGGCCGGGTCGTTGGCGCGGGCGAAGCGCAGCGCGGCCAGGGTGATGCCAGGCAGGTGGTGATCGGCGGCCTGGCGCAGTCCCACCGCCTGGTCGTCGTCGACCGGGACCGGGACCGGGGTCGGGGTCGCCGGCAGCGGCGGCGTGGTGCTGCCCGCAGGGTCGCCCGGGTCGGCGGCCGGGGCCGGGGTGAGGCTCCAGGCGTCGGCGAGCAGGTCCCGGCTCGGGGACGGCTCGGGGACGGGCGGGAGGTCCGGGGTGGGGGCGTGCCAGGCGTCGGCGAGGCCGTCGGTGGGCAACTTCTGCAGCTGCACCGCACCGGGCTGGTCGGCGGCTTCGGCCTGCTTCCCGGCGGTGGCCCACTGACGGGCTTCGGCCTCGGTGAAGAACAGCACCTGCGTCTCGCTGGCGGAGCCACCGCTGACGACCTGGGCGCGGCCGTGGTGCTTGGTTGACTTCGGCGCCGGATGGACCTCCGGGGCGAGCATCCGCCAGGCATTCATGCTGTAGCGGGCGAGGATGCGGGTGGCGAACTGCTCGCGGACCTCCGGGCCTCCCAAGGCGCGGGCCGTGGCGGACTGGGCGACCAGGAGCACGTGCATGCGGACCTGGCGGCCCATGAACAGGATCTCCATCAGGGCGTCGACGGCCGGGGAGGTCTTCGGGTCGCCGGACTCACGGATCTTGTCCCAGTAGCGGGCCAGCTGCCGCATGGTGGCGTTGACCTCTTCGAGGAGGATCAGCAGCCGCGGGCCGATGGCGTTCGGGTCGGCGCCAATGCCGAGTTTTTCGGCGAGGCGTACCCGGCGTCGGCCTTCCATGCCGAGCTGGACCAGGGCGTCGTGGATGTCGGCGATATCGGCGCAGTAGGTGACGGCCGGGATGCCGCGCGCCCAGGGGTGGGAGATGTACTTGTAGTCGAGGACGAACACGCGCGAGCCGTGGTGGAGCATCTGGCAGGCGATGCAGCGCAGGGTCACCGACTTGCCGCCGCCGGTGGAGGCGTTGACCAGGATGTGCGGGGAGTCGGCGTCCAGGTCGACGGAAACGATCCGGCCCGCGGACCCGATCCCGATGATCGGCGCGGACTCCTTGGCCTTGGCCACCAGCTCCCGCGTCTTGGGGTCCTTGAAGAGGGCCTTCGCCGGGGGCTTGCGGGTCTTCTTCACCCGCACGTACGGCTTGCGGCCCTCGGGGTGCCAGTCGAACGTCACGCCCTGAAGGGCGAGCTTCTGGGTGATGAGGTCGGCGACGACGTCGCGGGAGAAGCCCAGATGACGGGGCAGGTCGATGCGTATCTCCGCGTCGTCGTCGCTGAAGTTCTTCGGGACGTGGAGGTAGCGGCGCGGGTCGGTCTGCTCCGCCAGCCCGAGCGGCCGGTGGATGGCGTCGTGCAGCGGAGTGACCCACTCGCGCATCAGCTCCCGGTGCTCGCGGGTCAGCACCATGTACGCCGCGGTGCCCACCGTCAGCACGCAGGCCCCGCCGATCCCGCCGGGCTCCAACGCGGCGAGCGCCTGGTCCCGGTTCTGCCACAGCTCCTGGACGCTCTGCACGGTGGCGTCCAGGTCCTGGGTGGCCAGATATCCGCTCTCCCAGACGCCGGCCCCAAGCACGACGCGGAAGGACAGGCGCCGCCAACCCGGCTTGTAGGAGCGGCGCCGAACCTTGCCCTCCACCTTCGGCAGGACGCGAGTGCCGAACGCCAGAACGTTGCGTCGGTCCTCTTGACGCCGTCCAGGCCCCGGCCGGCCAACACCCGGCCGATGCCGAACATGAGGGATTCGGCTTCCTCTTCCACCCGCTTGTCGAACTTCGTCTGTGCCATCGGCCGTGCCCTTTCGGTCTGCGTCCCGGCACCTCACACCCGGAAGCGGACACGAACCGTAAAACGGTTTACCTGTGGATAAAGTCCAGCGATCCGGACCCCCTAATCCGTTCGAAACTTTAGTTGTCGCAACTTTCGTTCGTGTCCTATGGTTGTCGCATGGTTGATATGTGGGAGCTCGACAGCGAGGCCATCGAGGAGCGGGTCGCCTTCCGGGCGCAGGTGCGTGACCTGGTGTGGCGCGAGACGAAGAGGCGCATGCGCTTCCTGGGCTTCAGCGAGCAGGAGGGACCCGCCACCCCGAACGCGCTCGCCCCTACCTCCGCGGCCGCCAAGGCGGTGCACCTGATGTACCTGGAGGTCGCCACGGAAGCCGGGAACGCTGCGCGGGAGCTCGCCGCCGACGCCGCCACGCGCGCAGGCCGGGCCGCCGCCACCTACGCGGACCTGGGCGAGGCCGCCGGGATCACCCGTCAGGCAGCCCGCAAGCGGTGGCCGGAGGCCGTCGGCACCCACTGGGCGCTCTACCTCCTGACCGGCAAGAACCGCCCGCACGGTATGACCACCCAGGTGTTCCGCAGCAGCGGCAAAGCGATCGAGACCGGACGCACCGCCGTGGACGACGGCGCCCTCGCCGACGACGGGGCCGTAGGCGCCGTCGTCATCAACGCCGCTCGCGAGGCCGTATGGGCCTGCTACTTCAACGACGGCACGTGGGCCCCGGAAGAGATCGCCATGCCCGAGGACCTGCAGACCGTGCCCGCCCCGGGCAGCCCCGAGCACGGGGACTGGCTGCACAAGTGGGACCAGTTCATCACCAGCAACCTCTGACCGCCCGCCGGTCACACGCCGGGCCCGGGTCCTCCGTTGGGGGTCCGGGCCCGGCTGCGTGTCTACCGTGGGGCCGTGACAACGCCCTCCGACGACGCTGCCGAATCCGCGCCTGTGCCGGTTCGGGTCGTGCTGCCCGCCGATCCCCTGCTCGGGACCGAGCAGCAGGAGGTCGTGGCGCGACTGTGGAAGCGGCGGCAGACCGAGACAGGTTGGGCCTACCTCGTGGGGCTGCCGTCGTACCGAGACCTCGAGGACGGCGGTGTGGAGGCGGCGGAGTACCGGGTGTGGGTCCGCGCTCCCGACCATGTACGGCCGGTCGAAGGCGTCGACTACGACCAGGTCGCCACCGAGAAGCTGGAGCCGTCACCCACGTCGGTGGTCCGCGAGGTCCTCGGGGAGCGCCGGCCTTCGGGCTGGGTGCTGGCGAAGGTGCGTGAGGGCCGGGGCCCGGCCCGGGGGGTGCTGCACGCGCCGGACTGCGAGGAAGCACCGCAGGGCGCGCCGCTGCTCGGTGTGGAGCAGGCGCTGAACGTCGCGGAAAACCCTGGGACGCGGCTGTGCACGCTGTGCGGGTGCGCTCAGGAACTGACCCCGATGCTGAGCGGCTTCGACCACATCACCGACTCCTGACCTGCCGTGGTCAGGAGGTGCCCTCGATGGTGACGGGGACTTCCAGCGGCACGATCCACTCGCTGCCCTTCGACCTGACGGTGATGCACAGGCGTACCGGCTCGTTCGCGTAGTCGCGGTGCCATTCGTCCACGTTGGTCGCCGACCACAACGGCGGGGAGGTGGGGGTCAGGCCGTATCGCGTCCACTCGCCGATCATCAGCTGCTGCGGGGCGACCGTCCGGCCGGTGTCGTCGCGGCCGTCCGCGCTGAACTTCCACGGCCCCCATATGTGGGCGCGGACCTCTTCGGGAGTCGGGGTGCCTGCGAGTTGGGGTCCATCGCCCCGGTGCGGGTTGTCGTTGCGCAGGGACGCGGTGATCTCGATGGCGTTGTGGGACAGCAGGCCGGGCGGACCTCGGGACAGGGTCTGCGCGGCCCCGTTGGCGTTGTGCGCGGCTCTCCAGGAACCGAAAGCGGCAACGGCAGCGACGACCGCGACGGCCAGAGCCAGGGCCGCGATCGTGTCGGTGGTGGTCATGAGGCAGGACGCTATCTCCACGCGCGCATGCGGACTGGCCGCACGGTGGCAGACGCACGCGCCGGGCCCGGTCCTCCGGTGGGAGGACCGGGCCCGGCTGCTGCGGAGATCTCTCTCAGCGGGTCTCGATGTTGCCCTGCGGACGCACCACCCTGGTCTCCACGGGCTTGGTGTCGTTCCTCCTGTCGGTCCCGATCAGCGCGGGGTCGGTGTAGATGTCGACGATGTCCTGCTGAGGCGCCGGGGCCGGGGCCGGGGCGGGAGAAGCCGGCACGGGAGCGGACTGGCCGGTCCCCTGGTTCTGTCCATTGCTCATGGGACTCAAGTGTGCAGCAGCAGTGCGACAGTCGACAGGCCAAGACCGACGATCAGCGACCCGAGGCTCACCCACCAGTACCTGGCCTTTTTCTGGTGGCGCCGCTCGTTTTCCTCGAAGAGCGAAGCCCGAGACGAGGCCAGCCGGATCAGGGCCAACTCCTTGGGCAAGCGGACGTAGCTGACGACCAGGTGCCGCGGCTCCAGGTCCTTGTACTCAGCCACCCGGAAAGTGTGCACGCCAGCCACCAGTGAGACGGCGTATGCGGCGAAGGCACAGTAGGCGAGGACGTCGTGGTGCTTGTGCGTCGCCAGGAACTGGGCGGCGGTCGCCGCGAACCCGACCAGGAACACCGCCTTGGTGTCGATCTTCGCCAACGAGTCCGACTGGCGCGTCAGCCGTGCGGCCGCCTCGTTGTTGAGGAGCTCCAGCGTGTCCTTCTGCGCCTCAAGTTCAGCCGGTGTCATCGTCATGCCGAGAGCCTAGAAGCCGGGACAAAGGGCCGCACTCCGCTCTACGGATCGGGTCGACCTGCGGAAACGACTCACGTGCCCTCGGTCTCCTCCGCGCGCCGGATCTCGCACTGATCGAGCAGCCGGGCGAAGTAGCTGTAGGCGGCCAGCCTCTCCATGCCCTCCTGTTCGGTCAGCTCATCGCGGGTGTGCGTCGCGACGTTCCTGACCGTGAGGTTCAGTCCAGTCGCGAGGTTGTTGAGCGCGCCGGCCAACGGTGCCAGACCTCCGCGCATGCTCTTGGCCGTCTGGTCCTCCGCCGGGCCGGGCCACACGAGCTTGGGCTTTCCGGGCCCGGGGTCACCTACGGAGAGGGTCTGCTGCCAGAACGAGGTGTCGGTCACGTCGTTGCGGCCCAGGCGTTCCTTCCAGTGCACGGTCAGCGCCTCCGACGCCTCCCGCACCGCGACCCGGTACTGATGAGTCGTCCAGTGCGCGGCCGCCGCCGACCAGATCACCTCATGGAACGCGGAAGGAGCGAACCCCGGCGTCGCGGACTCCGAGGCCGCCTCGGCATCGTCAATCATCGCGCTCAGACGCCCCCGGACCCTGGCCGCCGTGGTGCGGACGTCCTGAGCTTGTCGTTTATGGTCCGACGACCCGTCGGACCATAAACGACAAGCTCAAGGGTCACTTCGTGGGGTCAGCGTGCCAGCAGGTCTCGGATCGCTCCCGTGGTCTCGTCCGGGGCCTCCTCGGCCATGAAGTGCCCCGCATTCGTCAGACGGTGGTCGAGATCCGGTGCCCAAGCCCTCCATACCTGGGCGGCGTCGTAGCCGAGCTGGGTTCCCCAGTCCTGCTGGATGACCGTGACGGGCATCGCGAACTGCGATCCGGCATCAAGGTCCGCCCGGTCGTGGGCGACGTCGACACCCGCGGAGGCACGGTAGTCGGCGACGATCGAGTCCACTGCGGCCGCGCTCGCCCGCAGGTACTCGGCGCGCACCCGCTCCGGAATCGCGTCCGGGTCCTTGGACCAGGCGTCAAAGAACGAGCCGAAGAATGCATCCGCACTGTTGGCGATCATCCTCTCCGGCAGGCCCGCCGGCTGCGCCATCAGAAACAGGTGGTAACCCACCGCCGCCGACACACCCTGCAGCACATTCCACATGTCCAGCGTCGGCACAACGTCGAGGATGCCCAGATGCGTGATGGTCTCCGGGTGGTCTAGCCCGGCCCGGAACGCGACCAGGGCACCACGGTCGTGGCCGACCATGGCGAACTGCTCATGGCCGAGCCCGGCCATCATGGACACGATGTCAGCGGCCATCGTCCGCTTCGAATAGACATCCTCGTCCGCGGCCTCCGGCTTGTCGCTCACTCCGTAGCCGCGCAGGTCAGGACAGACCACCGTGTGCTCGGTAGCCAACTGCTCGGCGACGTGGCGCCACATCAGGTGGGTCTGGGGAAAACCGTGCAGCAGTACGACCGGACTGCCGCTGCCACCGATCGCAGCGGACAGCTTCACACCGCCCGCACCGGGCAGGAGGGTGTACTCGAAACCAGGAATCATGAGTGCCATAACGGTCCTTCTCTCAGTGCCGGCTGGCTGACCACTCCAACGTGCACGACACCGATGAGCAGCCAATCAGTACGACACCGTAGATCCGGGCCCGCGCACCGAGGATAGGGAGCATGCGGATCGATGTGCTCGGTACAGTGCAGGCGCGGCGTGAGGACGGCAGCCCGATCGACCTGGGCGGACCGCGGCATCGCGAGGTACTCGCGCGCCTGGTCGCTGCGGAGGGTCGGATGGTCACCGCCGACGCTCTCATTGACGACCTGTGGTCGCGGGCGAGGGCCGGCTCCCTGGGTGCGCTGCGCACCTTCGTCGCCGCGCTGCGTCGCGCCATCGAGCCCGACCGGCCGCCCCGCACACCGCCATGCGTGCTCATCACGCAGGGACCTGGCTACGCGCTGCGCCTGCCCCGCGGGGCCACGGACGTCGACCGGTTCCAGGACGCACTGGCCAAAGCCCGCCGCTGTCCCGAAGGCGTCGTCGACCTTGGTGAAGCACTCGCCTCGTGGCGCGGTCCGGCCTACGCCGACCTGCCCGAGGCTGCATGGGCCCAGCGGGAGCGATCCCGGCTCCAGGAGCTGCGACTGCAGGGCGTGGAACTACGTGCGGGCATCCTCCTCGATTCCGGCAAGGGGGCGGACCTGGTCGCCGACCTTGGTGCGCATGTCTCCGAGCACCCCTGGCGCGAGCCGGCCTGGGGCCTGCTCGCGCGTGCCCTGTACTGCGACGGACGCCAGGCCGACGCCCTGGCCACACTCCGCCGCGCCCGCACGATGCTCGTGGAACAACTCGCGCTCGACCCCAGCCCTGATCTTCAACGTCTGGAGACGGACATCCTCACCAGGTCAGCAACCCTTGAGCCGAACCGCGAACCGGTACCTCGTCCCTGGTCGGGGACAGGCGCCCGGCTGGGCCCGCGCACGACTGTGGACCTGGCCCGCACTCTTGCGCTCGTCGGCGGCGATGCCCTGGTCTCCTCACGGCGCGACCGCCTCGCGGCTGTCGAGTCGGCCGAACAAACGGGGGACGTCGCTTTGACCGCGCGGGTCATCGGAGCCTACGACGTGCCCGCGATCTGGAGCCGAGCCGATGATCCCAGGCAGTCCCGCGCCGTGGTGGCGGCTGCCGAGCGCGCCCTCACCGCGCTCGGGCCCAATGGCCCCACCGACCTGAGGGCCCGGCTGCTGGCCACCGTCGCCGTCGAGAGCCGCAGCGGCGACACATACGACAGGGAGTTGGAGAACGCGCACCAGGCCGAGGCCCTGGCCCGTGACCTCAACGACCCCCCACTGCTGGCGTTCGCGCTCAACGGGGTGTTTCTGCAGTCCTTCGCGCGCCCCGGCCTCGCACCGCAACGCGACACGATCGGAGCCGAACTCATCGCGCTGTCCACCCGGCACGGGTTGCCAACCTTCGCCATCCTGGGCCGACTCGTGCGCCTGCAATCCGCATCCGCTCTCGGCGATCTCGGGACCGCGGCCGTACACGCAGCCGCTGCGGACGAGCTTGCCGCCGCCCACGAGTCCCCACTGGTCGCGGTCCTGACCGCATGGTTCAGAGCGCGGGTCACCGCTGCCCGCAGCACCGAACCCGGCGGGCCGAGCCCCGCAGCCGCCGCGGCGGCATACCGAGCTGCCGACAACTCCCTCGCGACAGCCGGAATGCCGGGGCTCCACCACGGCCTGCTCCCATTGGCCCTGCTCGGCCTGCGCCTGCTGCACAACCGCCCCGCCCCCACCGACTCCCAGCTCGACTGGGGGCCGCACCTGCCCTGGGCGACGCCACTGGTACTCCTCGCCCAGGGCCGGGTGGAAGACGCCCGCGTCGCCCTCGCCGCCACACCCGAACCACCCCATGACCACCTCCAGGAAGCCCTGTGGTGCCTCACCGCCCACGCCGCTGTACGCCTCGACGAACCCGAGATCGCCGCGCACGCTGCAGTTGCCTTGCACGACGCCCGTGCCGAGCACGCCGGCGCCGCCAGTGGCATGCTCACCCTCGGCCCGGTCGAGCGCTACCTCACCGAAGCCAAAGCGTGCGCCGCCGCAGACCAGTGATCCACCCCAACCGGAGCACAGTCCGGATCAGCTTGCCGATTGTGGTCCTACCCGCAGGCCACGGAAGTTGATGTCGCGGCCTGGCCGGTTCGTCGGGGTTTGGTGCCGGTCTGGTGGTGGGTGGGCCGGGTGTGGGGTTCACCGCCGACCAGGACGCGTCCCACCTCGTGACGCGGGGCTGGTGCCCGATTCTTCGAGCCGATCGGTCGTCCGGGACCCGGTGTCGTGGGTTTTTGTACCCGGGCCGGCGTAGGGCTCAGCGTGCACAGGTTCCTGAACCCCCGCCGGACCCGGGCCGGGGTGAGTCTGTTCGAGGGCAGGGGCCGTTCCCAAGGGCGGCGTAGGTCGGCGGCCAGGGGGCGGACGAGGCGGAGTTGGGTCTGGGCTGCGATGACGAGCCAGGTCCAGCGGTCGGCAGCTTCGGGGTCGCGCAGTTTCGGGGCGGTCCAGCCCAGCGTCTGCTTCCAAAATCTGAAGTTGTGTTCGATGTCGAACCTTCGAAGGAATGCCTGCCAGACGAGGTCGACGTCGGCGGCGGTGGCGCTGGTGCGGGACCACCACAGCCACAGCGGCTTGGGATCCCCGCCCGAGGGCAAGTGCTCGACCTGCAGGCGGATGACGGTGCCGGCGATGATCGGCAGGTCGCCCTCGTAGTCCTCCCAGGCAGCCCGGCGGGTCAGCCGCGGGTGCAGCTTGTCCCACGCCTTCGCGACCGCAGTGCCGTAGCGGGTGGTGGCGGTCGTGGTGGTGGCGATGGTGCCGCCCCATGTAGCGGGGTCCTTGAAGACGAACTCGCCGCCGTGCTTCGGTGGCCGGCCGTTGATACCGTGCCAGCGCGGCGGTGCCGGGCGCCGCATGACCCGGTCCGACCGCAACCTGCCGAGCACCTCCACCGGGAGGTCGCGCAGGAGGTGGGCCAGGCGCGGGACGTCGTAGCCGGCGTCGACCACGATCCAGATCAGCGGGTCACCGTCATGCCACTGCCCCGCCTCAATCAGACGGCTCACCAGGTCGCGGACCTGGACGGTGGTGATGGCGGCAACGTCCGCGCCGGGGTCCAGGCGCTGGGCGTCCAGGACCGCGGTCCACGAAGTCCGCCCTGACTCCAGGGCGGCGATGACGGAGTAGGGCCAGCCGGGGATCATCTGGTGCTTCTGCTCGCCGCGCCCGTAGGTGTGGCAGAACGAGCGGTCCGGGGACGTCGCCGCGTCGGGACGCAGCCACGGACTGACATCCACGGCCAGCACCAGCCGACCGTCCGCCGCGCGCGGCAGCGGCAGCCCTGCCAGCGCCCGCCGCAACCGGCCGACATCAAGGCGCCCCTGATTCAGCCCCGCGTACAGCGCGCCGTGGCCACGCCGATGCTCGGGCGCCAACGCCAACCCGACCAGTGTCTTGACCGGCCCGTCTGTGCACAGCAGTGCATCGGTGAGTTCGAACAGCGCGTCGCCCCGCGCGGCCAGACAGGCGTAGAACTCACCCCGGAACCCTGCCAACACCCCAATCGCTTCACGGCGAACATCCGGCTCTACCCCACCGACCACAGCAGCCTCCGCGTTGCTACCCGGGCTTCCCTCTCGGAATTTTCAGGATCACGCCCAGGCCACACCCGCGTCCACGAAACAGTTGACAGCGGGTCAAGTACGACGCCATGTTCGAATTTGGACGATAAAAGACAAGCTGAGGTGTGACAAGCGCCCTGGGAGCCGACATCAGCGCCCAGCTCGCGATGGGATCAATGACACCGACCCCAGCAACGGCGATCTTCGCCCCCGTAACGGCAACCGCCCGCTCAGCCGCACCCGCTGCCTCCGCAACGTCGAGTTCGCGCGTGCGGACCGTCGCCTGATCCTGCCCTTCCTTGGTCCAAACCGTGGGGTACATCCCGTGAGATTGGACGTGGTCCGACTCGACTTGGGTCTCCATCCAACGCTCGAAGACCTCCTCGAACCGTTCCACGGCGCTCAGCAGTCGCTTCAGATAGTCGGCGCTGTACGTCGCCATCCGCTTCCCCCTCCTCTGATCGTGTCTGCCTGAGGGGGTGAGCCTAGAAGGGGGCTTAGCTCGGCGACTGCATACGGTGGGAGCCGTGACAGTGGTGGTTCAGCAGGCGACGGCAGCCCTTGCCCAGATCGACGGATGGATCGCGGTCGAGGAACGCCGTGAGGCGGAGCGGCGCCGGGGCGTGGAGATGCGGCCGGCCCCACCGGACTGGCTGATCCAGTACGGCCTCAACCGCACCAACGTGGGCGCGGTGCACACCGGCGACTGCTGGGCTGCGGCCAAGAGCGGCCGGTGCCGCCCGGCGACCCGGCAGCAGGCGCTCGATGCCCAGCGCCAGCAGGTACCGCCGTGCATCCACTGCCGGCCTGACACAGCTCTCGGCATCCTGGACTAAGAGGCCCGCTCAAGCCGCGTGCTGATCACCAGTAGCAGCGGGTGGGGCCCGGTTCCTGGGGGCGGGCAGCAGCACGTTTCTCGTCCGCTATCCGCTGCTGGTCCCGTCGTTGGGCATCCGCTCGGGCCTCGGGGGTGACGGCTGGACCGAGGGTGATCGCCTCGGTGCCGGTCACCGGGGCCAGCGAGTACCGGAGGGGCGATTTGCTGGACCTCGTGGGCAGGCGGAGACGGGCCACACCGGCCGGGAGCTCGGCACGCAGCGCTCCGTGCCAGCGGATCCATAGCGCGGGGCGTCCGCGGAGTGCTTCGTCTCGGAGCTTGTCCACGGCGGTACTGTCGTCGGCGCGGTCGATTTCCACGGCGATCGGTGGGGCGTCTTTGCGGATCACGCGAAGGTCGAGGTAGGCAGTCCAGGACGGTGACCAGTAGGCGATGCAGCCCCCGTTCTTCAGGCGGGGCGGGTCGATGTAGCGCATCTGCGCCTCCGTCCTGCACCTCCACCCCGATGCTCCCACCCACTGCACCACCGCCCGGGTGATGGACTGGGTCGCCTCCTTGCCCGTCAGGCCGGTGAAGGAGAAGCCGGTCTCGGACAGGTACGTGCGTAAGGAGACGGCGAGGATCTCGGACTCGCCGACCTCCGTCGGTTCATGGGCCATCCGGTGATTCTCCGCTCGCCCACTGACAACGGCCGTAGGCATCGTCAGGGCGTTGACCGGGACCATCCGGCGGTGATCCGCTCCAGCCTGGTGACCTCGGCAAGGACATGTCAGTGGCGCGCCCTACGGTGCGTGCTCATGACACGTCGCACCCGCTTTCTGGTCAACGAGCACCCGGCCATCGCCGCCCAATGGCATCCGGAGTTGAACGCCGACCTGGACCTGGCGCAGATCGGTCCCGGCTCCCACAAGGCTGTGTTCTGGCGGTGCGACGACGGGCACGTCTGGCAGGCCCAGGTCCATTCCCGTGTCGCCGGAACCGGCTGCCCGCAATGCGCCGGGTACGTGCCCCGTGGCCGGACCACGCTCAACGAGCACTCCACTGACTTGGTAGCAGAGTGGCACCCGCGCAACGACGCTTCGCCGGATCAGTTCGGGCCCGGCTCGCAGCGCAAGGTCTGGTGGCGCTGTCCGGCCGGGCATGAGTACCAGGCGCGGATATCCAACCGCAGCCGCGGCACCGGCTGCCCGGCCTGCGCGAGGGCCGGCCGCGATGCACCGGCCAGGCGTTTGGCCGACATGCCCGAGCTGTTCGCGCAGGTGGACCCCGACACCGCACCGGCTGACGTGACCCAACTGCTGGTCAACTCCCGCGTACGGCTGGGATGGCGCTGCTCCCGGGGCCACCGCTGGGAGGCGAAGGTGAGCCACCGGACCGTCGCCGGATCGGGCTGCCCGGCCTGCGCCCGCAGGAAGCGTGCTCCCGCTCTGCCCGAAGCGCGGCCGGACCTGGCGGCGCAGTGGCATCCCGAGCGCAACGACGGACTGACGGCCGAAGCCGTCACCGCCGGTTCGCACCGCCTGGTCTGGTGGAAGTGCACCGTATGCGCCGGCGAGTTCCGGGCCAAGGTGTTCCACCGCGTCCGCGGCGTGGCCGCGTGCCCCTCCTGCTCCGGCCGGGTGCGCTACCAGGCGCTGTCGAGCGAGAGCCCCGAACTGGCGGCGCTGTGGCACCCGTCCCTGAACGGGGCCCTTACCCCGCTGGAGGTGACCGCCGGGGCCAATGTGCCGGTCTGGTGGCTGTGCCCCGCCGGCCACGAACCGTGGTCCGCTCAGGTGGCGCACGTGTTCATGGGCAGGCAGGGCTGTCCGCGCTGCCGGAAGCGGACAAGCGTCTCCCGGCAGGAGACGGAACTGTTCGCCGAACTCGAGCTTGTCCTCACCGGCGGAGAGCAGCAGTACGCGCTGCAGACGCCGCACGGCCGCTACCGGCTCGACATGCTCTTCCCAGCGGACCACGACCAGGCCGTGGCCGTGGAGTTCGACGGCTCGTACTGGCACCGCGACGGCGAGGAACGCGACCGGCTCAAGGCGGAGTCCGTGGAACGCCACCGGCCTGGCTGGATGGTGGTGCGGGTGCGTGAGGAGCCGCTGCGGCCGACCCGGCATGGCGACGTGCTCGTGCCGTACCTGGCAGACCCGTTCACGGCCGCCAGCATCGTTGTCGAGCACCTGACGCCGCTGGCGTCGTGGTCCGAGGACGCCCGTCAGCGTGCGCGCGCCTACCTCAAGGGCGGGCGCCGGCTGGGAGCTGCGCTGGCCCAGCGTCTGATCAACGAGCGGCAGCCCGCTGCCCCACCGGCCGACGACCGGCCCGCTCCCGAGCCTGTCTCGGGGCGGATCGCGGGCGTGCAGTCTGCCTTGTGGTGAGGGGGCAGTGGGCTACTCGGCCACGTCGTTGGGGTCGGGCAGTCGGGGCGGGAAGTGCCGCTCCAGGATCTCCACCCACTCGTGGAGGACGACGAAGCCGGTGGTGTCGGCCTGCGCCTGGACCAGCTCGGTCAGCGCGGCGACGAACGGCTGGGCAGCAGTGGCCGGCGGCATCGCGGCGGCGGCCTGCTTCAGGCGCTCATGCGCGGCCGGGAAGACGTCCTTGGCCCACGCGTCCTGCTCCTTGATGCGCCGGGAGCCGTCCTCGAAGCCGATCTGCATGATGGTCCACTGCGGGCAGTCCGGGGTGTGCCACATCTGGATCGGCAGGCCCACCCCGACGCAGGCGTTCTCCGGGCTCGGCCCCGCCTTGCAGTCCGGGCACAGCTCGCCCTCCGTCTTCGCGAAGCCCTCCATCGCCTGCTCCCCTCGTCTGGAAGCCACGAGCCTGCCACGGGAGATCACCCGCTGCACAGAGCTTTGCCGGGGCGGCGCCCCAGCTTGTTGACCTCACGGTATGGCCATCAGCGGGGGTGGTCGTCCAAGGTGGGGCGATGAGCGAGCTCCGCCCCGGTGACATCACCGACGACATGATCCAGGCCATGGACACGGCCAAGCGGCAGGGACTGCAGAAGGACCTGCGCACCCTCGCGGCCAACATCCGCGCCGATGCCGAAGGCCGCTACGACAGCGCGGAGCCCGGGTGGCGCTCCGGTGTCGAGTGGGCGCTGCTGTGGATCGAGAACACCGCCAGCCAGCTGACCGAGGGCAGGCCGGGCGCCGGGGCCGGCGGCCGGGGTCAGGGCGTGTCGCCGGAGTAGTAGAAGCGGCACACCACACCCGGACCAGCGGCCGGGCGCGGGTCGTCGGGGAGCGGGTCGTACAGCGCCCGGCCGCCGGACCACCGCCCCAGCTCGGTCATCAAGGCGACACCGTCGTCTATCTCTTCCGGCCGCCAGCCCGTGATGCCGAGCAGCAGCCCGTCCAACGGACCGCCCACGAGGGCGGCGTACGTCTGGTGCGGCAGCGGGCCCGGGTTGGAGGCGTCGTGGTCGTGGCCGTACACCCGGCCGCGCAGCAGCTGCTCGTCATCGGCGTTCATCCGGCCAGCCTCCCAGCCACCACCGAGCCCGGAGTGGGGCATGGTCAGGCCGTGCAGGTCATCGACGGACAGGCCGTTGAACAGGTTGGCGCGCAGGTAGGGGGTGAAGCTGATGATGCCGTCGGACCAGTCGCTGCCGTGCTCTCCGAGGGCAATGCCGTCGGCGTTGCAGATGAGCATCCTGCGGTCGCTCATCCGCCTGTTCCACTCGACAAAGGTCACGACCGGGGGCGGATCCTCCCCGGCGTACTCCTCCGACAGGTCCAGCTCCAGGTCGACGGGTTCGCCCACCATGATGTCGCTGGGGTCGAGCCGCTTGCCGTCGAACGTGACGCGCACGTGCGGATAGGCCCGGAGGTAGAACGCCAGCTTCGCGGTGAGGTTCGCGGCGTCGTCGTCGCGCTCCAGGCTGCTCAGGGGCTTGCCCTGGGGAACGGAGATGCGGACCGTCGTACCGGGCTTCTCCCGGGCCGGCTCTGTCTCCTCAACCTGCCAGACGGTGGCATGGTCGGCGTTGCCGCGGATCCGGACCCCGACCAACTCGTCGCCAAAAGCATTGGACACCCAGGCAGCGGACTCCCAGGTGAGCTGGTCGCCCAGGGCAAAGGCGAAGAGCCGGCCTTCACCGTTGCGGCCGTGCAGGATGCGCTCCCCGCCTTCGGTGTGTGTCCTGCTGGTCTTCCAGGTGTTGCCGAAGGCTTGGAAGGCGGTGCGTGCCCGCTCGGGTGTCATGCCGTGGCCGTTGTCGGTCACCACGACGTCGGTGATCGCCGTCAGGCTGGAGCGGTGCAGTTCGACGTGGACCTTGGTGGCGTTGGCGTCCAGGGCATTCCACACCAGTTCGGCGACTGCCGTGATCTGGGGCTTCTTCTTGAACTGGAGGATCTTGCGCTCGCCGACCGAGAGCTCGAACTCCGTCAGCGGCGGTCCGCTCTGCGCAGGCAGGGCGGCGCTGACCACACGCGCGCCAACTCCCGTGCGAGCGGCGCCTTCTGTGTTGTGATCCCCAGACATGCGGTGACCGTACCGGTTTCATACAGTGCGGTACACATCGCCTTGCGTGATGGGTGTCGTGTGCCGTGGTCTACCACTCGCAGCGGCACTACCGGCGGCGAGGTGCGGTGGCCCGGGCCTCCGCCTGGATCATGCCGGTCATCAGGTCGCGGGGAATCTAGGCCCCAGTCGGCGGCACCGGCGGTGTGCCAGCGCTCAGCGCGTGGGCCCGAGGTCGACAGCTCACGGCCAGCGAGCGGGCCACCCGCGAGTCGAACGAGCGCGCACTGATCGTCACCTCAGCGCGTGTTCTTGAGCGGTCTGGGTCGTTGGATGGATCATGCAGACCAAATGGGTGACGCGGCCAGCCAACGGCCCCAGTTGTCGTCAGGGTCTTGATCCAGATGCGCAGCCGTCACGATCACCTTCCTTCGTCCTCCTGGAGCTTGGCTCTGACCGGTCGGGAGCGGTGAATCGGTGACTTCGGATGTGGTCAACGCGCAGGTGATTGATTTGCGTGCGGTGCAGGGCCAGATCGAAGCGGTACTTGAGGACTTCCTTGCAGGCAAGGCCCGTGCGGCTTCTGACCGGGGGTGTCCGCCGGAGGCGGTGCAGGCGGTGCGGGACTTCCTGGCGGCAGGGGGAAAGCGGATCCGGGCGCTGTTGTGCGTTGTGGGCTGGCATGCGGCAGGGGCACGAGGGGATGCGACGGCCGTGCTGCGGTTGGCGGCTTCGTTGGAGCTGTTCGTTGCCTTCGCCCTCATCCACGACGACATCATGGACGACTCGGCCAGCCGCCGCGGCCGCCCTGCTGTCCACCGCGTGATGCGCGCCCGGCTGGGACAGGACGAGCGGGCCAAGCGGCTGGGTGCGGGTGGCGCGCTCCTGGTGGGCAACCTCGCGTTGATGTGGGCGCAGGGGTTGCTGCACACCCTCGAGTTGGAGCCGGGGCGGCAGCGGCTGGCGCATGGGCTGTACGACGCGATGCTGGAAGAGGTGATGTACGGCCAGTACCTGGATGTGATGGGCACTGGCCGTGACGCCGACGACATCGAGGCGGCTTTGCAGATCATCCGTTTCAAGACCGCCACCGCGACCATCGAGCGGCCCCTGCAGTTGGGGGCTGCCGTCGCCGGGGCCAGTGAGGCCACGATGGACGTTTTCACGCGGCTGGGTCTGCCTCTGGGGGAGGCGTTCCAGTTGCGGGATGATCTGCTGGACGTTTTCGGCAGCCCGGACGGCGCGTGCGCGCCGGGCCTGAGTGATCTGCGGGAAGGCAAGCGGACCGTTCTGCTGGCTTTGGGTCTGCAGCGCGCGGACCAGGCTCAGCGGAAGCGACTTGTCCACCTGGTGGGCCAGGCCGGTCTGAGCGAGCGTGAAGCAGCGGAGGTCCGGGGCATTTTGCAGGCGACCGGGGCGCGGGAGCAGACCGAGCGGATGATCGCTTCCCGCTACGAACATGTACTGCGGGTCCTGGACGGGGCCGGCTTGCCGCCGGCAGCGGACTCTGCTCTGCGTGGCCTGGCGGTCAGGGCCACCCAGTACACCTCCTGAACCCGCCGCGTCCGCGTACCTGTCGCACCAGCGATCACGTTGGTCATCCAATCCTGAGCAGGGAGAATTCCTTATGACCGAGCAGGTTCTCGAACGGGTCGCCGGATACGAGCAGCGGTTCAATGCACTTCTGGAGGAGTACTTCGCCACGCTTGATGTCGGAGGCGATGCACGGTCGTTCAGCCGTTTCACGCCGGGGTGCCTGGAGTTGCTGCGGGATCTGTCTGTGCGGGGCGGCAAGCGGATGCGCGTGGTTCTGCTGCACGAGGCGGCTCGTCTGGTGACGGACGGGCCGCTCGAAGGACTGGACGCCGCGGCGCTGAGCATCGAACTGCTGCAGACTCACCTCTTGGTGCACGACGACATCATCGACAACAGCCCCACTCGCCGGGGCGGCCCTTCCACGTACTACGCCTACCGCGAGCGGTTCCCCGACCACCCGCAGGCGGCTCTTGGCCTTGCCCTGCTGGCGGGCGACCTCGCCCTCGCTCTGGCCCTGCAGACGCTCATGGAGGCGGAACTGCCCACCGCGATGCGGCAGGCCATGGTCGAGGTGCAGACTCGGGCGGCAGCCGACACGTTCGTGGGTCAGATCATCGACCTGGAGCGGGACTTCACCGTCACCCCGGGCGAGGACGTCCTGCACTGCGTGGCCGACTACAAGTCCGCCCGCTATTCGGTTCTGGCGCCCATGCAGCTCGGGCTCCTGGCTGCCGGTGAGCAGCCGGCGCTCTTCGAACAGGACCTGCGCCGCTATGCGCGGCTGGCCGGGATCTGCGGGCAGATGCGCGACGACTACCTGGACCTGTTCGGTGACTCGGCCGTCATGGGTAAGCCGACCGGCACCGACATCCGTGACGGCAAGCACAGCTACACCGTCAGCGCGTTACTTTCGGCCGTTGACGGCTCCGAGCGTGCGCTGGTGGAAGCCGCGCTCGGTGACCCGTCCTGTACGGCGGAATCCATCGCTGCCATCCGGGAGATCGGTGAGCGCCGTGGGGTGGCGGGCAGGATGCAGGCGGACATGCGGCGCTGTGCGGAGCAGGCGTCTGCGGTCGCGGCCGGCTGGCGGTCGCGGTGGCGGGAGGAGGCGGTCACCTTCTTCGAGCTCGTGCCGTTTTGGAGCGTTGAGCGAGCCAAGTGAGCGGTGCGCGCACGGGAGGTATGAAGCGGGTGCGACCGTATGCCTATGCGGCCGGGGCGGGTGTGTCTGGGCCGGCGACCGGCTGGGCTGCAGCTGCCAGGGCGTCGCGCCAGAGCTCGGGAAGACGCTCAGCGCCGGGTAGGGCCTGGTCGATGCGGAAGCACGCGCTGACGACGCCCTGGTAGCTGAGTGCCACTACGGCCATGGGGGCGCCGGGCGGGCAGCAGATGATCGGGTCAATGCGGATGACCGTCGCCTCGCCGTAGGACAGACGGGGGCGCATGACGAAATGGGAGGCGCAGACGCTGAGACGGCCCGGGGCAGTGCTGGCGGCCACGAGGCGGCGCAGCAGCACTGGTGGCAGCCTGAGGGCGGCGCGGAGCACCGCCTTGTGCTCGGGGGACTTCAGAACGGCCGTGATCTCTTGCATTCCTGCCAGCCTCCGGCTGGAGGGTGTGGTGTTGCTGGGCAGGTCGATCCGGGTCAGGAACAGCCGGTTCCCCGGCGCGGTGGCTTCCTCGGGCGTGCGCAGGTTGACGGGAACCATGACGGGGAGCGGCCTGTCGGCGGCGCGCGGCCAGGCGTCCTTGGCCCACCGGGTGATGGCCTCGGTCAAGGCGGTGAGGTAGACGTCATTGCTGCTGGCTCCGCCGGCTTTGGCCACGGTACGCAGCCACGTGGCGGGGATCTGGGTCCACAGGGTGTGGCGGCGGCTGCTCAGTGGCTGGGATGCGGACTGCCACAGGTGGTGCTGACGGGCGTGGCGCAGCAGCGCCCGGACGGTGCGCAGCACCTGGCGGATGCGGGGGCGGCCGGCGCAGGACAGGCCCTGTGCCGGAGCCGAGAGCCTTGCTGGAGGCAGCATGGGCCCGAACAGTGTCTCGTGGACGGCGGCCATGCTGCCTCCGTCCTGGACGGCGTGATGGGTTAGATACAGCAGAGCGAACCCGTCGGGTGTGTGGCCGTGCAGCAGGATCATGCGCCAGGCGGGCGCCTTCTCGGGCCACGGTTCTTTTAGCAGGAGCCGTACTGCTGCCTCAAGAGCCGCCGGCCCGTTGCCGACCTTCTGGGCACTGACGTGACGGGCCAGGTCCGGGACGGCCGCCACCCACCGTGCCGCCGGTCCGTCGCCGCTCAGGACATGCGTCAGGCAGGGCAGGTGCGGAAGGTGTGTAGCCACGTGCTCGCGCAGACCGGCCAGATCGGGCACGGCACCGGTCAGGTGCAGTACCACCCCGATCGTCGCGTTGGCGTCCGGGTGCTTCGCGAGCCGCTCGGCGTCCCGCATAAAGAGATCGGCAGCGCTGGGCTGCGCGAAGCCACTCATGTACCTCACCCCAGGAGGTCGAAGACGGGGGTACTGACCGCTGCGCCGACGAGCGTGCCGACGGCGACCTGACCGGTGGTGTGGCAGCGAAGCCGGATCCGGGACCAGCCGATCAGCGCCACCAACGGTGTCAGCACGAGCATCCGGGGACCGAAGACCTCGGTGAGGATTGCGGTGGCGGCGGAGGCGACCGCGCAGTGCACCGACACCTTCCAGAAGAAGGTGATCACCAGCAGGGCGAGGAGAACAACGAGCATCGCCGTCACCAGGGCCTTCACTGCGGCGGGAGCGTCGAGCCCGTACAGCAGCGCGGTGCCGGTGATGACCGAGCCCATCACCCCGGGGGCGGCCACGATGCGGTCCTGCCGCCGCCGCACATGCCTGTCGCCCCAGTACCGGCGGCGCTCGCCGAATCGCAGGAGCAGCGTGGGCAGCACCGCGGTGAACACCGCCGCGAACAACCCCCAGCCGACGCCGGCCCATCCCTCGGCGTGCCAGCCCAGCAACGGGGCCAGGACCAGCATCCAGTTCCGGGGCTCGCCGCCGTCACTGAGCCACCACGCCCAGCGCGCCTCACCGCGCGGCACCACCTCACTTGCGGCCGGGTGGGTCAGGCCAGGCGGCGGGGCTGATGCGGTCGAAGCCGCAGTGCTGTGTTCCGCCACCTCTGAAACTCCCCGCCCCTCACGCGATCCTGCTGCCGCCGTGCGCGGCGCTCACCATCGAAACGACCCCCCGTAAAGCCGGTCACGGCACAGGGGCGGTCTGCTCGACACCCGCCACCCCTGCCTGGGCTGCGCGCGGGTGGCGGGGACGGGTCCGGACGGCAAAGGCAGCCATACCCAGCGCTGCCAGACCGACCGCCCAACCCGCACCCAGCATCACGCTGCTCCACGGCACCACCTGCAGACCGCCGGCGGCCACCGAGGTCTGCACCGCCCCGTAAGCAGGCAGGCAACGCACCACGAGACTGTCCGCCTCCGGATTGATCAGCGGGTTCTGCAGCACCAGATCGACGGAGCTGATCATGATGGCGAGGAACATTCCAGCCAGCTCGCTGCGCAGCACGGCCGCCAGCACCATCCCGATGCCGCCGTAGATGAGAGCGCCCATGAACATCCCCGCCCCGAGCACCAGGGGCTGCTCGGGGCGCCAGAACAGATGCATCCACCCGGTGGTGTAGGCGGCAATCACGGCCGCCATTAGGACGAGCGCGGCGCATTTCGCGAGCGCCAGGCAGGAGCGGGGATAGCCGGCGCGCACCAGCCGCTGGTCGAACTGTGCGGAGCGGGCTGTAGCGACGAACATCATGAACGCGATGACCAGGGACAGGGCCTGCAGTGCGCCGATGACCTGGAGCAGGATGTTGCCGTCCATGACCACCGAGCGGCCGACCGAACGAATCCGGAACTGCAGGGGGGTCCGGGCCACCACCGTGAACGCCAGCGTGGTCCACAGCGGAACGAAGAGGACCATGATGAGCAGTGCCAGCCGGTTACGGGCCTGCTCGATCAGCGCGAACCGCAAGGCCGTACGGAAGCAGGACCACCACCGCGTCATACCGCCACCGCCTCCGGCCCGGCCTGATCGGTCTCCAGCAGCACTCCGGCATGAAGGCGGTACAGGGCGTCCAGGCGGGAGGCGTCGTAGGCGAGGTGGGAGACGACCAGCACCGCGCAGCCCCGCTCCCGCAAGGCTCCCGCCAGGTCCCAGAACCGCAGGTAGGTGTCCCAGTCGAAGCCTTGATAGGGCTCATCCAGGAGCAGCACCTTCGGGTCGTGCATCAAGGCGAGGGTCAGGTTGAGTTTCTGGCGTGTACCTCCGCTGAGTGTCTCCACCCGCTGGTGCCGGTAGTCGCTGAAACGCAGCTGCTCCAGCAGTTCGAAGGCTCTGGTCAAACTGCTGATGCCGTAGGCGGCCTGGAAGAACCGCAGATGCTGCTCGACGGTGAAAGCCTGGTGCAGCACCGTCTCCTGCGGGCAGCAGCCCAGCAACCCGGTCTGCTCCACCACGCCGCTGTCCGCTGCCAGATCCCCGGCCAGAATACGCAGCAGCGTGCTCTTGCCAGCCCCGTTCTCGCCGACGATGCCCACCAGCCGGCCTGCGTGAAGATCCAGCGACACCCCCCGCAGAACAGGACGGCGCCGGTAGCTCTTACATACATCCCGAATCCGCAACACCGGCTCACCGGCCAGCACCACTGCATCCCCCCATTCCAGAACAGTCCTCACACGGCTGGCTTCCGGAACGCACCACCTGCTGAAGCGCAGCCACGATGCCCCCAGCCGGACAGCAACCCCACGCGAGCATCAACGACACGAAGCAAAAGCGGTGACGGGCGACGCTCCAGCTGCGCCAGTCCCCCAGTCGGAGCCCCCTGCCGGGAAAGCCGCCACACGCGGGGACGCCGACGACGAGACAGCGTTCGCGTTCCAGGAGGCGATCGCCGCGCAGTGGGCGACCGCGACAGCGGACCATACGACACGAGAGGACCGGCCGTCGGCTTGTGACTGCGCCGCTAAATCGCCCTGCGCCGTCAACTCCCCCCTCACGCTCCGGGCACGAGGTGGTATGCCCGAACCCGCCCTGCTGAGCCGCGGCAGGGCGGTGCACCTGGTCGGGCTTGTGATCGGAGCTCCGTCCGGTCTGGTTGGGTCCATGATCGGGCGGGTGATCGTCAGGCCGACCATGAAATGGGCTGATCGGGCGGCTGGTCGCAGCCACGCAGGTGGCGTACCAGGCGGGTGGAAGGCATGCAGCGTGACGTGGACACTGCCACAGCCAATGCTTACCGATACGGTGCACAGCCCCGTTCTGCCGCCGAAGTCGGTGGCAGAACCGAAGTGGGACGGTTTTCGGGCTCTCGTCTCCGTCGAAGCGGGCCAGGTGGTGCTGCGTTCCAGGCGCGGTACCGAGATGGGGCCGTCGTTCCCGGAGGTAGTGGCCGGGGCCGTGCAGCTCCCGGACATGACCGCGCTGGACGGCGTTATGTGACCTGTACCGGTGTCTCAACCCCCGGATGTCTCAGGCCGCGCTGGACGCGTTCGCCGCAGATGGCTCGGGAGCCGAGAAGGAAATAGGGCCGCGCGGCACGGATAACCTGCGTGAATGGAGCGGATTCAGCGGGCCGCTGGCGTGATCGTCGGCTCAGCGGTGGGTGACGCCCTGGGCGGCCCCTTCGAGTTCGGTCCCCAGGGAGCGTTCTCCGCACGGTTTCCAGCGCCTGGTGCCAGTAACGAGATGTGCGGAGGCGGTGGCTGGGACCCCGGCGAGGCCACTGACGACACGCAGATGGCCGTCCTGGTCGCGGAGTCGCTGCTGGAGCGGAGCGGACTGGATCTGCCGGACATCTTCGCCCGCTTCCAGCGGTGGGCAGCATCAGAACCGAAGGACATCGGCTTGCAGACCGAAGACGTCCTGACCAACGGCATGCCCTGGAACCTCGCCGCCGCGATCCATTTCCAAGTCAACCAACGAGCAGCGGGAAACGGCTCCCTGATGCGGGCATCGACCTCCGCGGTCCGCTTCGCGGCCGCCGGCCAAGAAGCCACCATGGACGCAGCCCGCCGCATCGCCGCCCTCACCCACGGCGACCGCGCGGCTTGGGAAGGCACCGCGATCTTCCACGAACTCATCCGCGTCACGTTCGAGGACACCGACCCCCTCACCGCGCTCCCCGACATCCTGGCTCTCGTCCACCCCGACCACCGCGGCCGTTACGCCGCAGTCCTCGCGCCCGACTGGCACCCCGATCAGGCGACCGAGTTCAACGGCGCCGTCTGGCCCTGCCTGGGCTCCGCCGTCTGGGCCCTGCGCACCACCACCAGCTTCGAAGACGCCATACGGGCAGCGATCGACCTCGGCGGTGACACGGACACCGTCGCCGCGGTGACCGGAGGCCTCGCGGGGGCGTACTACGGGCTGGATGCAATCCCCGCCCACTGGGCCCAGCCGCTCCACGTCCCCCTCCCAGGCTTCGACGGACGGGTACTGCACCTGGCCGATCTGCTCCACCTTGCACACCGCCTCGGAGAAGGGCTGCGATGAAACAGGCGCGGTAGCCCGCATAAACGGCGAGCTGGTCGCATGGGACGCCGCGGGCCGCCTCGCGTTCGAGCGGTTGCAGAACCGGCTTGCCCGGCGTGGTGTCGGTGCGGCCCGGGCGGCGGAGGAGTGGCCGGCCCACTTCGTCGCGTTCGATCTGCTGCGCCTGTCCGGTACGGACGCGACCGGGTGGCCGAACCGGCGGCGCAGGGCCGCACTGGAGTCCGTGTTCACCGCCCGCCAACTGTCAGCGGCGTGGACGCTGTGCCCGTCGACCACCGAGGCTGGCGTC
The DNA here is from genome assembly GCF_042737245.1 of Streptomyces sp. NPDC060002. Classification (NCBI taxonomy): domain Bacteria; kingdom Bacillati; phylum Actinomycetota; class Actinomycetes; order Kitasatosporales; family Streptomycetaceae; genus Streptomyces; species Streptomyces sp. NPDC060002. The sequence continues at coordinate 2,102 of NZ_JBHWUW010000060.1, read as the reverse complement.
GTGCGCGAGTGGCTGCCGTGGGCGTCGGTCGGAATGGAGGGGGTGGTCTTCAAGAGACTGAACGACGTCTACCGCCCGTCGGCGAGGAGCTGGGAGAAACAAGGTCCGCGAGACGAGCGAGGCGATCGTCGGCGCGATCACCGGTTCCCTGGCCGTTCCCCGCTCGCTGCTGCTCGGCAGGTACGACGACAGAGGACGCTTTCAGTACGTCGGCCTCACCACCACCCTCGCCCAAGCGGCAAGTGCGGCGGTCGCCGGTCTGCTCGCTGCGGGACGGCGGGGTCATCCGTGGACAGGCTGGTCGTTCCCCGCAGGCTGGGGTAGCCGGGAGACGCTGGACGTCACGCTGGTGGAGCCCAGGCTGGTGGTGGAAGTCAGGGAGTCGAAAGCTATCGACCTCACCGACTCGGCGCGGGGTCACCGTCAGCTGCTGATCCGGCGCAACCGCACCACCGGCGAACTCGCCTACTACCGCTGCCATTCCACCGGGCCGGTCCCGTTGCGCAGCCTGGTCAGGGCGGCCGGGTCCAGGTGGCGGGTGGAGGAGACCTTCCAGAGCGCGAAGGGCCTGGCCGGGCTCGATGAGCACCAGGTCCGCCGCTACCCGTCCTGGAGCCGCTGGGTCACCCTCGCCTGGGTCACCCTCGCCATGCTCGCTCATGCCTTCCTCGCCGTCGTGCGCGCCGACGAGTACACCCGTCGCACCGGACCGGAGGACCTGGCCCCGCTGACCTGTAACGAGATCCAGCACCTGTTCCTCGCTGTCACAGTCCGGCCGATGAACGGTCTCGCCCACCGGCTCGGCTGGTCCGACTGGCGACGCCGTCACCAGGCACGATCACAGACCAGCCATTACCGCCGACAAGCCGCAGCCCAGACATGAAGAATGGGGTGCCGGCAGGGGAGGAAACGATGCGTTCGAAAATGGTTGGACCCGGGATCGAGATCGCGGGTCTCGGCGGTCCGGTAGCCCCGTTGATTTACCGTTCACCTGCGGGTGGGACGGAGTTGGTGGCCGCCTCTTCCGGGCGGCTGACCCGGTGGGATGCCGAGTCCGGCCGTCCGACGGGCAACTTCCAGGTCCCCGAGAACGCTTCCACCGACACGTTCGAATTGACAGCGCTCGTGCTCCCGGACGGGCAGGTGCGTATCGCGGCCGGGGACGAGGACGGCCTCTGCCTGTGGGACGGAGCGAGCGGACGGCTTCTGGCCAACGCGGTCGGGGACGACCAAATCTTCCAGGTCGCCGGAGAAGTGACGGGCGGTGGGCGGGCTCAGCTGGTCGGCACAGGGGTCAACGGGCTGCACATGTGGGACCCGGTCACAGGCGCGCCCCTGTCCCCTCCGCTGGAACATGTGGGAGATGTGGTCGCCGTGACCATCGCGAAGTTGCGCGGCGGGCCCTCATTGATCGTGACGGGGGACTACGAAGGAGTAAGGCGCTGGCAGGGCGACCTCTGCGAGTCGTCGTTCGGCGCAAAGATCAACGCTCCTCACGTCGACATGCTGACTACGGCGTACAACGACGACGGGCGACCGCTGATCGTCGGCGTGGTGGAGGAGGGCGAGGTCGTCTGCCGCTGGGACGCCGAGACAGGGGAGGAGATAGGCCCGCCGATTCCGGCCGAGGGGGAATTCGTGAGGATCGCGACGGCGACCGTGTCGGGTCGGATACGGCTGTTCACCGCAGACCAGGACATGGTGCGCCAGTGGGACTTGCTGTCCGGCGAATCGTTCAAACAAACGTTCATCGGGTCTTATGTCTCCGCGGCGTCTCTGCCGGACGGAAGCGCTCTCCTCGCCGCCGGGACGAAAGGCGGGAAGCTGACCACCCACCACCTGGTCTGAGCGCTGAGGGCCCCACAGGTCGGGTGGCAAGTCGAGGCCGTCGGAATTTGCTTCGGCCCGTCCGACTGGCGACGCCGCCGCCAGGCACGATCACAAACCAGCTACTACTGCCGACCGGCCGCAGCCGGACATGAAGATCACGATCTACAGCTGGAGTATTAGTACTCCAGCAGGATTTCGGTGTCTGACCTGGTCTTTTCGCCGAGTGGCGGGAGTGTAGCGGGACTTCGGCCGTGCGGGGGCGGTCTCACGGA